>SVJC01000081.1 GCA_015069215.1 Oscillospiraceae bacterium | reverse complement strand
CGGGTGATCACATATGGCTTCAATATTCACGCTAGGTTGGGTAGTCGCGTTTCCGTTTTTGTACGGACTTTTGATCTCAAGACTGTTTGGCATCAAAAAGCCGATCGACCATTGGATCCTGGTCTGTCTTCAGATATCATCGTCCGTATTGGCATTCATATGCGAGGCATCCGTCTTCAGCTTAATTAAGACCTCCGATCTGTTGCCTTCACGGTATGCCGGACCACTTTCGACGGTGACCGGACTCTTCGTTCCCATGTTCATTTATCACGGACTTATCTGGCAGTTTGTGCTCAAAGACAGAAAGCTCAACGGCTTCCTGATCTCATTGATCTGCAGTTCGGTCTATTGTTTCCCGTTTTTGTTCACTACTGATCTGTTTAGGATCTAATAAAGCCAAAGACTGTCCACGGCATGCGAGATCTCATCCTGACATTTGTGATTTGTCTTCTGCTGACGATCATCATGGAAGAAACAGCTGCACTCATATCAGGCGTCCGGAAAGGTTTTGACCTCGCCGTCATCCTGTTTACGAACACTCTGACAAATCCGGTTGCCGTATTTTGCGGACTTACTTTCGAAACATTTACCTCCGTTCCGAAAGCCGTTTATGTCATCCTTATCGAAGCAGCCGTATTCGTTACCGAAGCACTGATATATAAGAAAGCACTTTATGCAAAAAAGCCGTCGCCGTTTATCCTGTCGCTCATACTTAACGGAGTCTCATTCGTTATAGGGAGCCCCATTGCATCCCTGATCCTGGACAAACTGATCTGAGAAAGGAGAGACATGACCATTAAAGGGAGAGCCGCAAAAGCCGCAGCACTTTACTTCGTTATCCACCTGATGAACGAAGTGGTCTGCTACTTCATGCTCTACCGGATATTTGAAGATCCGGTATTCATCACGATGGTCGCGCTCCTCTATAACTGCCTCGCCTTCGTACCCCAGTTTTTCTGGGGCGCTTTGAGAGACCTGCTCGAAAAGTTCATGCCCGGCATCTTTTCCGTTCCGCTCCTTCTTTCCGGCTTTCTCATCTTCTTTATGGCTGATGCGAAAGGCCCTCTTTTCTGGACTTCATTAGTACTTCTCTCGACCGGAAATGCACTCATCCATGTTGCGGGTGCTGAGCTCACCATAAGGACATCGGGCGGCACTTTGGCACCCGTTGCGGTATTCGTCAGCGGTGGCTCATTCGGCGTCATCTTGGGACAGATCTTAGCTTCAACAAACATGTCTTTCTGGTGGATCGCAGGCTTATGCGTTCTCATGCTGCCGCTCGTCATCCTGGGAGAGACATTGTACAAGGGCAATCCGGAAGAAAACGACAACTGCTCGGGATTTAATTACGTGATCACCGGAAGGAAAACGATCGTCGTCCTCCTCGCAGTGTTTTTCATTGTCACCATCAGGGCAATGATCGGAAACGAGATCCCGCTCGAATGGAAGACCACTGTCACGGAGACAGTCCTTCTCTATGTCTTCATGGGGATCGGCAAGGCTTTGGGCGGAGTGCTGTCCGACAAGATCGGAATGAGAAGGACCGCCTTCATCAGCATAGTAGGCGCACTTCCCTTCCTTATCCTCGGCAACAAGATAATGGCAGTCTCCCTCATCGGCATCATGTTCTTCAGCATGACGACCGCAGTGACCATCGGCATGGCGCTGTCGGTCATGAAGGTCGCCCCGGGAGCCGCTTTCGGAGTCACAACGATCGCGCTCTTTGCGGGCGCAACGATATCCTGGTTCATCAGGAGCGGGAGCTTTGTCACGAACGTTCTGATAATAGTGATCACTTCTGCTATATGTTTTTTAATGTCTATGTATATAATAAAACCGGAAAGAGAGGCAGCTTAACATGAATCTTATGAGCATCATTGATTTTGACGTTATGGGCGGCGGCAAAGGCGGAGAGGCTTTGCTCGCGATCCTGGCATTATTCGTGATCCTGATAGTGTTCATTCTTGCGATCGGCATCGCAAGTACGGTCGTCCTCATCATCCTCATAAAGAAAAAGAAGAACCGTGAGAGGAATGCTGAAGCTTCTCGGCAGACACCTCCTACCGGAGCCGTATAACCAAGCGGATAAAGGCTTTTGCCTGTCATTTACTGTATCAATTCAGGCACGTTTTTTCGTGCCTTTAATTTTTTACGAAGCTTTTTTCGAAATTATGTGTGAAACCGGATATGCACGTTCGTCTTATAAGTGAGTACTCAAAAATCGAAGAGGAAGGTTATTCGAAATGAATAATGAAGATGTATTGAGACTATTCGATACGTATGCCGATGACGCATTCCGCCTGGCATATTCGTATCTTGGCTCAAGACCTGATGCCGAAGATGTTGTTCAGGATGTTTTCGTAAAGCTCATCAGATCCGATATCTCAATCAATAAAGGAAAAGAAAAATCATATATCCTTACTATGGTCGCCAACAGGTGCAAGGACTTCAAAAAGTCTGCAGACGTTGTCTACAACGCACCTTTCGATGATGCGGTCGATGTAGGGTCAGAAGAAAAGTTTGATGAAGAAGATCACCGTCACCAAGCCCGACTACTTCAAGGACGATACGCTCAATGAACTCGCCAAGAACTACATGGAGCAGGGTTACAATATCCTCATGCTCGAGAAGGACGATGACCTGTCCCATATCGTTGAAGGCTTCAAACAGACTGACTGGTATACGGAAGGCTTCAGAGTCAGCTATTACATCGGTGACAACGCAACGGGATACGGAGGAGAAACGTTTGTATTTAAGGCAACCGAAAAGCAGCTCCAGGGATATCTTGAGAACCAGCACTTCATGATCAACGACGACAGAACCCAGCATAACCAGAAAAAGGTCAAGTTCGGTGACTTCTGGAAGAAGAGCACGGACAGTGAAGGCAACATCATCTACAAAGCAGCCTGGAAGGGACCTGAGCCTGAGACGAAGATCCTTCCTTCAGACAGGGCACGCTTCACAAACTACGAGCTTACATACGACCCGACCTCACACATCGCAGTTTGTGTGATCGAATCCGGCGGCGGAATCGGCTGAAACGGATTGCTGACGATTTTTTGAAAAGATCACCCATGTGAAAAAAGAACTGCCCCGGAGGTGAATTCACTTCCGGGGCGGTTTCATTAACTGCTTTTCGATCCTTACCACTTCGACGGTTTGATATTCATGTCAAATTCCCGCAAGATTCAAAAACGGCATCATAATCGCCCTTGAAGCAGAACCCGTTCATTCCTGCTTTGATGGCTCCCATAACGTTCTCTTCCCTGTCATCGACAAACAGGCATTCGTCTGCCTTTAGGCCGAATTTTTCAAGGAATCTGTTGTATATCTTAAGTTCCGGCTTGAGCATGAGATAGTCCGAGCTTACGAAAACGCCGTCGAAAAAAGAAAGCGGCAAAAACTTCGGAAAATACTCATAGAACAAGTCACTCGCGTTGGACAGGACAAAGATCCCGTAGCCTTCGTTTTTGACCCGTTTGCAGAACTCTTCTGCTCCTTTAAGCGGCTTCATGCAGATATCCCAGTGATCCGCACAGTTCCTTAATGCTTTGTGGTACTTTTCGGGGACCCTTACCTTAACTAAGTCAAACCTGTCCTTATCCTTTATGTCTCCTCTGTCTCCCATCCACCATTCGGGTCCTTCGAAGAGCTCTTTCCTGATAACGGCTTTCTCCTCTCCGGAAGAACAGAACTCATTCAAAACGAACTCCGGATTAAAATCCAGAAGAACGTTTCCCATATCAAGCACTACGTTTCTGATCATAAAGCCGTCCCGTCAGATGACCCGCCGGCGGATAACCTGAGTTTTTCTTTTTCAAGCTCTTTCTTCAGCGGAGTAAACTCTTCGCGAAGCTTTTTCTTCTCGATCATGCAGGAATCGAGCTGAACCTTCAGCTCGTCCTTCTTAAAGACATCGTCATCTTCTTCCTTAGTGGTAATGTTCTTATAGACCGGCTGCGTATAACCCATGTCTATCCTGGAATTGTTATTCACATAATCGATGCCGTTCTTGGCACTCTTCAGCTTCTGTTCCGCATGAGCCCACTGAATGTAGACCTCAACGATCCTCTTCATGTCATCGAAGAACTTCTTATGTTCTTCACTTGAGTGCTGAACAGCCTCATCAGTCCTCTCGGTAAGGTGAGCTTCCATAAAAGGAAGCATCTTGTCCTCAAGATCGATGTCATGGATGTCCTTCCATTTTCCGGCTGCCAGGATCCTTCCCAAAAGCGCTTCATGATCGTGAGGATCCACCATGAGCATATGCATGAATCTCTGGTCGGCCTCCGTGAAATCAGACGTTCTCAGAGCAAGGTTTGCCTTTGCCAAAGGCTCGTTGAAGAACAGCGAAGTTCCGTAACCGACTCCGCAGAACTTACACTCGTAGAGCTTTTTCTCCTTGTCCAGGAAAAGCTGTCCGCCGCACTTTGCGCAAGTGACTGTCTTGGTTACGTCCACAAACGGATCGGGACCTGCATCGACTTTAGCGGGCGCGGGCGGCGTGTAGCCGTTGACCGTGGGATCGAGCTTTTTAAGCTCTTCGAGTTTTATGTTGTAGTCATCCTTGAGTTTTTGAGCCTTCAGGGACAGCTTTTCGGCATTCTTGTGGCCCGAGACGATGTCTCTTTCGTCCGGAACGGCAAGCGCCTTTTTCTTAGCCTCAAAGTAGAAGTACCTGATAATGAAAAATAATAACGGAACGACTACGATAGGCACCAGGACGAGGAACGGAGAGACGCCCTCACCATCATATCTCGTGATGAAAAAGGCCAATATAAACACGAGGAACCATGCCGCAAAAGGGAACACTTTATCGAACACTATCTTGATTATCTCGTTCTGTCTTTCCTTGTCTTCCTCGATCCTGACTTCCATGTCAACTATGTTCTGGAATTTGTCCCTTGCTTCCTGAGTTGCTTCGGATCTTTCCAGCTTGGCGTTCTTATATTCTTCCGCCAGCTTTAAGAGCTCTGACAGCCTGTTGAAGTATTCAGTTTCAGAAGCGGCTTTCTGTGCGGCTCTGAGTGAAGCCATTGCAGCCTTGAAGTCACAGGCTTTTACCTTTTCAATGTCATCCAGTGATTCAGCCGAAAGGAGCTTTCCCGCTACGAGGATCATGCCCAGAAGAGCCTCAAAGTCGCGGGGATTCTTCGCCAGGAGTGTCTTGTAAATATTCCTCGCGGTATCAAACTTACGTCTCCTGAGAGCAGCTTCGGCCTGCCCGATGATCTCTCCTCTGTGGAGGTCGACAACGCCAAATTCATTGCCGCAGAAAGGACATGCGAACAATTCCATTCCTTCATCAAAAATGAGTATTCCTCCGCACTTGGAGCATGAATAACTGTTAAGCTTTGCCATTAGATCACCCCCGTTCTGTCTATCCCAAAACGCAGAGAATCCGTCTCCGCGCGGATATATTATATCATCTGCTTAAGAAGTATCATATAATATGCTTTAGGGACTAAAATATGATTGACGGATTTAGCTCACAACTGACTGTCCTTCTGGTTGAATCAGTACTCTGTTTTGTACTGACTCCGATGTATGCGCTCAGCAAAGATCCGCTCAAGGTAAGAAAATCAGTCATAGTTCTGCTTAATCTCTCGTGCGGCCTCATGCTGCTCTGCGAGTATTCCTTCTACATCTTCAACGGCAGCAAGTCTCCGCTCAACATCATGATAATGTACATAGTCAATGCCGCCGTATATTATCTGATCGTGCTGATGCTCCTGTTCTACGCGATGCTCGTCTTTTCGAGGCTTTTCAAGCGGTTCGATCTCAAGAAGGACATGCCCTGCAGGAAGCGCCTCATAGCAGTCCTGGCAGTTGTCTTCATAGGTCTCGCACTCGTATTCATTTCTCATTTCACCGGCATCTATTACTATTTCGACAGCAATAACGTATACCAGAGAGGTCCGCTCTACTGGGTTGCCGCGGTTATCCCGACGATCGGCGCGATCCTGGTTGAATCCGTAATAATAGAAAACAGGGACAAGCTGACTTTCGCCCAGCGTCTCGTACTCATCTCTTACCTGATCCTTCCCTTGATCGGCGAGATAATCCAGATGCTGTTCTTCGGCAGCTCGCTGATGAACATCTGCATGGGCATTTCCGTTCTCCTGATGTTCTTTGAGAACGTTGTCAACAAGGAAAAAGAGATCGTCATTGCGACCAAGACGGAAGTCAGGACAGGTCTTGCCAACGAGCACGCCTGCATCGAGTGGCTGAATGAGAAAAGAGGGACGGACGAGCTCAAGAGATACACCGCCGTTTTCTTTGACCTCAGGAAGTTCTCGGACATCAACCGCGTTTTCGGCATCAGGAACGGCAACAGGATCCTGGCCTCCTTCAGCAGCATAATGCACGGCCACATCGAAAAGGACGAGATCCTCGGAAGGCAGTTCGGAAACAATTTCCTGGCGATCGTGAAAGACCGCAATCTCGACGATCTTCTCCGTACGTTGAATGGTGTGGAAGTGCCTTTCATCGACAGTGAGACAGGTCATGAGAACAAGGTAACTCTTTCTGCCAGAGCAGGCGTTTACAAGTTCGACAGGTTCGATCTTGAAGGTGAGGACATCCTGATATTCGCAGCTCAGGCGCTTACCGAAGCGAAAGCCAAGGACAGCGACGACGTCATCTGGCTGACGCAGGAAATGTTGGACAACGTTTCAGGCCGCAAGAAGCTCGCAAGTGACATCAAGACGGGCCTTCGGAACAATGAATTCATTCCGTTCTATCAGCCCAAGGTAAATTCCAAGACCGGCAAGCTGTGCGGAATCGAGGCACTCTCACGCTGGATACACGACGGAAAGACGATATCTCCCGGAGCGTTCATTCCGGTAATGGAAGCGAACGATACGATCCGTTTCCTGGACATGCACATCTTAAGATGCGTTTGCGATGACATCGCAGAGTGGGAAAAAGACGGCATCACCCTGCCGCGCATTTCGGTAAACTTCTCAAGACGTAATCTCGCGGATCCCGAGCTTGCAAAAAAGATCGATTCCGTTGTCAGGAATTCGAAGATCTCCAAAGAACTCATCGAAATAGAAGTGACCGAGACGAACGACGAGTTCTCGATCGGCGTCCTGTGCGAATTCGTAGATGAACTGCATAACCTCGGATACAAGGTCTCCATCGATGATTTCGGAAGTGCGAGCTCATCACTTACGCTTCTCAGGGAAATTTCATTTGACACGCTCAAGATAGACAAGGGCTTTGTTGATAATTCAAAGAAGAGGGATATCGCGATACTCTCAAACATCATCAGACTTGCAAAAGAGATCGATACCGATATCGTGGCCGAAGGCGTTGAACAAAAGAACCAGGTCGAAGTCTTGGACGAACTCGGCGTTGACGTGATACAGGGATTCTTCTACGACAAGCCGCTGCCAAAAGAAGACATGACCTCAAGACTCAGATCACCATTTTACTCATGAGCGAAAACAAAAGCGAGATCACAAAGAACGGTTTTCTTCTCCTGTCCCGTTACCGCGGTGCCGTAATGGGCATGGCTGCGATAATGATATTCGTTTTCCACGGTTGGATATCAGTCATTCCTAAGTCTCCCAATGCAGTCATCTCTTTTCTTCATGACACGGAATTCTTCATAAGGAGAGTCAGCTATTTCGGAGTCGACATATTCTTTCTCATATCCGGAATGGGCCTGACTTACGCGATCAAGAAAGACCCGCTGCCCAAGTTCTATTACAGGCGACTCAGAAGGATCTATCTTCCTTACCTGGCAGCCGTTCTGGTCAGCACCTTCATCAACAAGTGGTCATTCCTGACATTCCTGGGACACGCCACGGGCTACACTTTCTATGCGGAACACGTAAATTCCTACTGCTGGTTCGTCCCCGCGATCATTACGTTTTACATATTCTTCCCGCTTTACTGCAAAGCCTTCGACAAAGCAAAGAACAAGTTCGTCTTCACGACCCTGGTGATCCTTATCTGGCTTGCCATTTCCATAGCCGTCGCCGGCTTCATGAGGATCGACCTCTACAGCTTCACGAACAGGATCCCGGTATTCATCACCGGCATTTATTTCGGGTATCTCGCCCAAAGAAAGGATGAGATCGTCTTTAAGGCAAGGCACTATCTGCTTCTGATCTTTACTCTCGCGATCGGTCTTTTCCTCTACTACGTATATGTTTTCTTAGGGTTTTCTCTCTTCCTGCCGGAGGGCAAGCTCTTCCTTCCGAACATCATTATGTCGGTAAGCCTTTCCCTTCTTGTGGCAAAACTGATCGACATCCTGATGCGCCGCGTTACCGTGCTCGGAAAGATAGTCAATTACGCCCTCGGCTTCTGGGGTAAGTTTTCTCTTGAACTGTATCTGGTATATATCTGCCTTCTTGTTCCGTTCTTTGGAATGTTCGTTTTGGCACTCAGCAAATACCACCTGACAGCACTTCCCGTAAACCTGATCGTGTTTGCGATCTCTTCCGCAATAGCATGGACCGCGGCCCACGCATTCCAGTATTTCTGGAAGCTCGTGGAGCTGCCGTTCAGCCATAAGAAAACAGAAACAAAATGAGAAACGCCTTGCCGATTGGCAAGGCGATCTCATTATGGGGAGAGGATTATTAGGATTGGCTGTTTAAAAGAGGTTGACCGAGCCGCCCGTAAGATCCGTGAGCGGATCTTTTCCGCCGGCTGCTAAGTCCTTTTTGATCTTTTCGTTTCTGACCATTGTTATGTCCTCATGTCTTTGACGTGTTCATGTTTGATGCCATGATTATCTCCTGCAAGGGACTTGCGGACAATCAGCAATACGGGTCCTGAATGACGCATAAGCGACACTTCCTTCTGAAAGTGTCGCTTAAGTCAAAGGTTAATTCCAAAAGTTCCGGGAGCTTAACCCGTTACGTCGTTCCCCAGGTTTGAAGCGAGCTTATTATATCTGTTTATAAGCTCTCCGTGCTTTTCTTTTAATAAAGTAACATCTGCATCTTAGGCAGCCTTTTCGAGCGTTCTGGCGAGCTCTGAAAGGTCCTCTGCACCAATAGAACGCAGGTTGCTCTTGAGTGCGTGCACGTGGATCTGGTAGTTCTTCCAGTCAGAGTTTGCAAAGCACTCATTAAGTGTCTTTTCCTTTTCGGGCTGGGCCGTTACGAAATCGCTCAGCATCTCAAGATAGAACGGTACGTCATTGCCGCAGAAGCTAATGCCATCTTCAGTGTTAAGGCCTGCTTTCTTTGCTTTCTCTATCGCTTCCGCCTCACCTGATCCTCCGCCGTTTACATCGCTGCTTTCAGGCGCAAACTCAAGGATTGAACATACCATAGGGAATACCATGAAAAGCGTCACGTGATACGAGATGTACATGTTGACGAAGCCTAAAGCGATGAAGACCTTAAAAACATTGAGCGTCCAGCACGTGACCATGACGATCAGTGATACGCACATGCACTTAAGCGTATATTTATTGGCTTTCAGATGATCAGCTGTAATGTCCATGTCTTCCTCCTGATGCGTGCGGAAAGCCAGACTGCAGTGAAAACACCTCAATCATTATATATCAAATTGAATTGATTTTCGGGAGGAAACGCTCTTACCGTCAGCGGAGCTGGCAGTTCTGCTCTTCCTTTGCGGAATTCTCTCTTATCTTTTTGCAGACCGGATTGTTCCAGATCTTTTTCCAGCTATCCGTAAGGATATTGCCCAAAGGCTTGTCAGAAAGCCAGCTCTGGCAGGGCACGACATTACCTGAAGGCGTGACCGCCATGTTGCTGAGGCACGCTCCGCAGGACGGAATATCAAGACCCATAGCACTGAGTCTCTCCTGGCTTACGAGACCGGGCGACGTAAAGCTGATCTCCATGTCATGCGAATAAGCGTATTCCACGGCTTCCCTGAGCGATTCATAGAGCTCTTCTCCCTCGATCCTCAGTTCTTCCGATTCTTCACCTTTGGCATTTCCGGTAAGTATCAGCCCCGAGCAGGTCACATAGGTTATTCCAAGACCGTGGAGGAACTCCAGCGTCTTTTTGTAATCCTTGTTCAGCCTGCAGATCGGCGTGTTTATGCTCATGTTGATCCCTGCAGCTAAAGCATTCTTTATGCCCGCTAAGGTCTTTTGGTAGTTGGGTGCTCCGACCAGCCTGTTATGGACGTCTTCGTCACACGAATAGAACGTTACCTGAAGGTTGTCGAGCTCAGATTCGCGCAACATTTTGCAGTATTCCTCTGTGAGGTTTACGCCGTTGGTGTTAAGTCTCGTGATGAACCAGCGTGCTTCCTTTATGAGCTCCGGGACGTCTTTTCGCATGGTCGGTTCGCCGCCCGTAAAGGTGACCTGAGAGATCTTCTGCTTTCTTAAGATCTTGATTATCTTCTTCCAATCATCAGTCGAAAGTTCTTTTTCCTCAGCGCATTTCTGGTCTGCCGCATAGCAGTGCACGCACTTCTGGTTGCAGTTCCACTTGCCTTCTTTGGCCATTGCCGAGACCAGAAGATCCATCCTGTGAGGCGCGCTCATGTAACGGGCATACTCGCCTATTGTCAGTCTTTCACAGTCTTCGTCAACGGCTTCGCCCTTTGCGACTGCCTCGAAAAGACCAATGTAATAGTAGAGGTCATCTTTTAAGACCTCGTCCTTGACCCTGGGAAACACCTTTTTCACGCCCTTGAAGGTCTTTGCGATTATCTCTTCAAGATCCTTTTCGCTCATCGCCTTGTCGCCGAAAGCGTTGACGTTCTTAACGTATTCGGTCATCAGTATCGCTCCCGATTCGTTGATCGGAAGTATCTCGGAACCGTTGATTATGACCAGCGTCTTCGCTATCTTGAACGGCGTGAACCTGGGCGGGATCATGTGCATCCTGATGGCGCCGGGGCCGTCAGGATTCCACGTTGTATGTATGACCTGATCCCAGTTCTTCAGCTCATAAAGTTTCTGATTCAGCATCCTTTGCACCGCTCCTTAAGACTTTTCTGAGCCTCTTTGACGAGACCTTGGTACCGTAGAAATCCTTCTTCGAACAGCCGGCCCTTCCGCCGCCTGCGCAGGCACAGGCGCATCCGCCGCCGTG
>SVJC01000080.1 GCA_015069215.1 Oscillospiraceae bacterium | reverse complement strand
CAACGGTAAGGTTTACCCTAAGGATAAGGTTGACCAGGTACCGGAGATCATTAAAGAACTCAAAGAGGAGGCAGCAAAGGCATGATTACATCAGTTAATGACCTTAATGAGAGATTTGAAGCTCTCTCCAAGAGCCTCGACGATAAGATCAAGGGCGGTGACGGACTCCGTCACATCGTTCTCTGCGGTGGTACAGGATGCCTTTCAGCTCACTCCACAGAGATCATGGAAAGATTCAAGGCTCTTCTCAAGGAGAAGGGAATCGAGGATAAGGCTACAGTAAATCAGGTAGGCTGCTTCGGTTTCTGTTCACAGGGACCTTTCGTAAAGATCTATCCTGAGGATACTCTTTATAAGATGGTTAAGATCGAGGATGTTGATGAGATCGTTGAGAAGGACCTCATCGGCGGCGAGATCGTTGACCGTCTTCTTTATGTTGACCCTAAGACATCTGAGAAGGTTACAAAGCAGGATGATATTCTTTTCTATAAGAAGCAGAGACGTGTAGCTCTCAACGGCTGCGGCGTTATCAATCCTGAAGACATCAACGAAGCTATCGGCATGGGCGCTTTCCAGGGCATCAAGCGTGCTCTTACAATGAGCCAGCAGGAAGTTATCGACGAAGTTCTCGCTTCCGGTCTCCGTGGCCGTGGCGGTGGCGGATTCCCCACAGGCAGAAAGTGGCAGTTCGCCCTCAACGTTGAATCTGACCAGAAGTACGTTGTTTGTAACGGCGACGAGGGCGACCCGGGTGCATTCATGGATCGTTCCATCCTCGAAGGTAACCCTCTCGGAGTTATCGAAGGTATGATGATCGCAGGTTACGCTTTCGGCGCTTCCGAAGGTTACTTCTATGTTCGTGCCGAGTATCCTATCGCAGTTAAGAGACTTAAGATCGCTATCGAGCAGGCCAGGGCAGAGGGTCTCCTTGGAAAGAACATCCTTGGTTCTGACTTCAGCTTCGACTGCCAGATCCGTCTCGGTGCAGGCGCATTCGTCTGCGGCGAGGAGACAGCTCTCCTCAACTCCATCGAAGGTAAGCGCGGTATGCCCAGGCCGAGGCCGCCGTTCCCGGCAGTCAAGGGTCTCTGGGGTAAGCCGACATGCGTTAACAACGTTGAGACTTTGGCTTGCGTTCCTTACATCCTCAGAGAGGGTGCTGACAAGTTCGCTTCCGTTGGTACTGAGAAGTCCAAGGGTACAAAGGTTTTCGCTCTCGGCGGAAAGGTAAACAACGTTGGTCTCGTAGAAGTTCCTATGGGTACTACACTTAGAGAGCTCATCTATGACATCGGCGGCGGAATCCCTGACGGCAAGAAGTTCAAGGCCATCCAGACCGGTGGTCCTTCAGGCGGATGCCTCACAGAGGAATATCTCGATGAGCCTATCGATTTCGATAACCTCGTAGCTAAGGGATCCATGATGGGTTCCGGCGGTGCTATCGTCATGGACGAAGACAACTGCATGGTTGACGTTGCCAAGTTCTATATGGAATTCATCTGCGACGAGTCTTGCGGTAAGTGCACACCTTGCCGTATTGGTACAAAGAGAATGCTCGAGATCCTCACAAGGATCACAGAGGGCAAGGGCACAATGAAGGATCTCGAAGAGCTCGAGGAACTCAGCCAGACCATCAAGGCTAACTCACTCTGCGCTCTCGGACAGACTGCTTCTAACCCTGTTAACTCCACACTTGCTCACTTCCGTGATGAGTACATCGCTCACATCGTTGACAAGAAGTGCCCTGCACACGTTTGCAAGAACCTCATGCAGTACAAGATCGACGCCGAGAAGTGTATCGGCTGCGGTATGTGCGCTAAGGGATGCCCTGCAAGCTGCATCACACGTACTGAGTATGTTGCACCCGGACACAAGCTCGCATCTATGGCTATCGATGCCGATAAGTGCGTTAAGTGCGGTGCATGCATCAGCACATGTAAGTTCAACGCAATTTCGAAGGTTTAATCAGGAGGCAAGAGAATGAGTTTAGTTAACATTAAAATTGAAGGTCAGCCCTATCAGGTTGAAGCCGGCCTCACCATTCTTGAAGCTGCTAAAGCTTGTGGCTATGAGATTCCTTCACTTTGTGCATTCAATCACGGAGAGTGCAACCAGGGTTCATGCCGTGTTTGTCTCGTTGAGGCAACAGGCGCAAGAGGACTCGTTGCATCCTGCGTTTACCCTGTAGCAGAGGGCATGGAGATCAAGATCTCCTCACCCGCAGCTGTTCAGGCTCGTAGAAGATCTGTAGAGCTTATGCTCTCCAATCACAACAAGAACTGCCAGCAGTGCGACAAGAACGGCCAGTGCGAGCTTCTCCACGTTGCCCAGATCACAGGCGCAAGAGAAGATGCTTTCGCAGGCGTTCATTCCGAGACACACTACGATGAGCTCGCTCCGGGACTCATCCGTGACACTTCAAAGTGCATCCTCTGCGGACGTTGTATCGCACGTTGCTCCAACGCTCACGGCATGGGAATCCTCGGATTCGAGAACCGTGGTTTCAACACATTCGTTTCACCTGCAGAGAACAGAAGCTTTGCTGATTCTCCCTGCATCCAGTGCGGTCAGTGCGTAAACGTCTGCCCTACAGGCGCTCTTATGGAACACTCCGAGATCGATAAGGTTGACGCTGCTTTCAAGGCAGGCAAGCACGTTATCGTTCAGGCAGCTCCTGCTGTCCGTGCAGCTATCGGCGAAGAGTTCGACAATCCTGTCGGCACACCTTGCACAGGCAAGATGATCGCAGCTCTCAGAAGACTCGGTTTCGAGAGAGTTTATGACGTTAACTTCGGTGCAGACCTTACGATCATGGAAGAGGGCACAGAGCTCCTGGGCCGTCTCCAGAACGGCGGCGTTCTGCCTATGATCACTTCATGCTCACCGGGATGGATCAACTACGCTGAGTACAACTACGGTGATCTTCTCCCTCACCTTTCTTCCTGCAAGTCTCCTCACGAGATGCAGGGTGCCATCATCAAGTCTTACTGGGCACAGGAGAAGGGCATCGATCCTAAGGATATCTTTGTTGTATCCATCATGCCTTGCGTTGCCAAGAAGTTCGAGAAGGAAAGAGAGCAGCTCAAGGTCAACGGTATTCCTGATGTTGATGCAGTTCTCACAACACGTGAGCTCGCAAGGATGATCCGCCGTGCAGGTATCATGTTCAACCGTCTCCCTGATGAGGAGTGGGATCAGGATATCATGGGCGACTACACAGGCGCAGGCGTAATCTTCGGTGTTACGGGCGGCGTTATGGAAGCAGCTCTCAGAACTGTTTATTTCAAGCTCACAGGCAAAGAGTGCGAGCCTATCGAGATCAAGGCTGTACGTGGACACGATGCAGGAATCCGTGAGGCTTCCCTCGACATCAACGGCACAACAGTCAACGTTGCTATCGCTTCCGGCATGAAGAGCGCTAAGGTTCTTCTTGACGAGATCCGTGAAGGCAAGTCAAAGTATCAGTTCATCGAGATCATGGGCTGCCCTGGCGGATGCATCAACGGTGGTGGTCAGCCTTACGTACGTCCTTGCTTCATGCCTAACGAGGGAGACGATATCCTCGACACATACAAGGAGAAGAGAGCTCAGGCACTCTATTCCGAGGATGAGCGTCAGGTACTCCGTCAGTCTCACAACAATCCCCAGATCATCGAACTCTATGAGAAGTATCTGGGCGAGCCTAACTCTCACAAGGCTCACGAGCTCCTGCACACAACATATGCTGCAAGAGAAGGCTTCAACGAAGTAAAGAAGTAATCCTTAAAGCAATAAGAGCTAAATAGGGAGCTGCCTTCCGGGGCAGCTCCTTTTTGTGTCCGGATGGCCGTCAGGACTCTGGTTCTGCAGCATGGAAAAGAAAATACTGTATAATATATTAGGAATTTTCGGAATAGGGATTTTCGAATAAGAGGGTAAGGAGATAAGAATATGAGATGTCCATTTTGCGGAGCGGAAAATGAAGGCAAATTCTGCAGCAACTGCGGTACGAAGATGCAGCAGGCGCAGGAACCTGTTCAGCAGCCGGATGAATCGTATGTTCCCATAATGCCGGCGCAGCAGTCCACACCGATAACGCCTTCGCAGCCGGAAGAGGAATATGTACCCATTCAGCCTTCATATGCGATGCCCATCACGCAGCCCGTTCAAAAGAGGGTAAAGAGCGATGGCTGGTGCCAGACAGGTCTCATTTTCTCCATAGCCGGATGGTTCTGCATGGGTATCTTAAGCCCGATCGGATTCATATGTTCGCTGATAGGTCTTTTCACGTCAGCACATAATCACAAACCGGGCAGAGGCAAGGCGATCGCGGGTCTTATTTTGTCAGGCATCATCATCTTCAGTTTGGGCACCATGCTGGCCATCAGCTGGGGTGACCTCAAGAGTGCGATCGAAAACAGCGAGATCAGCAGCCCGATCGATATTCTCAACATCATGGATGAAGCTGCGGAAAACAAGAGTAATTCCTTGGAAAAGAAGAAGGTGAAGGCGATCACGGACAAGACATGGATCGAAAAGAGCCGCGGAACCTGCCTTGTCTTCGGGGATGGCAATTCGTTCAAGTATTATCAGAATCGCCTTGTCATGGATGACAATTATTATTCGGGCACTTACACCATCTATACCGGTACCGATGCATACAACAAGCTGACCGGGACTTATAAGAGATACGGTGTGACCAAAAAGAAGCTCAATGATATGTTCAAAAAGGAAAACGGCCTCACCGTCAGAGATGATCTTGTATGCATAATCCTGCAATACAAGACTTTCACTTCGGAAGGAAAAGAAAAGGCGACTGTTAATCAGACGATCTACTACGGCTATATTGACAAGAAGACCAACGAACTTCTGCTGATAAACGTAATGGACCGCAACGATTACGCATTTACGGCAAAGGCCTGAGGAAAGTCATTTCCTGACCATTTTGATTCATTGCCCGCGCTTCGGAATAGGAAGAAGGCTTCTCGTTGAGGTCTTGTATTCCGCGTAACCTTCCTTGGCGGACTGTCTCTTGTCTGCCATCGGGATGCTGACCGTGAAGAACATAACAGTATTTGCAACAGCGCCTGCGATGAGCCACCAGCGCGAGGGCATGACCGATACCGCCTGTATGGCGACGCCCCACCACATCAGGATCTCGCCAAGGTAATTTGGGTGTCTCGCGTTTTTCCAGAGACCCGTGCGGATTAGGCCGTGTTTGCCGCTCTTGCGGTACTTCTGCATCTGCATGTCCGCAAACAGCTGCAATGTCGCCGCTCCGACGCAGATGACGGCTCCGGTCACGCTTCCGATGTTGAGCTGATGTTCTTCCCTTATCACGTAGACCGCGGGCAGCGTGCAAATGTAAACGATCAGAGTGGGCATCATGTGAATGCCCGCGAGATTGATCAGCGGATAGATCTTGCCGTTCTTCTCCCTGAGCATGGTGTAGCGCCAGTCCTGATGGTTAAGTCCGCCGAAGCAGTATGCCCAGTTGAAGGTGAGGCGCACACCCCAGTAAACGATCGATATAAGTAGCAGTACCGTTGCAGATGTCACGTTGTAGAACATCGCGAAAACGCCTGCGATCACTATGGGCTGCACGCTCCAGTAGGGGTCATAGACAGACGCGTTGTTGAAACCGCAGCTGAAGAAGAACACGAACACCGTCGCAATGCAGTCGGCAATCAGCAGCTTTGCCCAGAACCTGAACGGCAGGAGCATATACGCCCAGATGCCGATGCACACGGCAACTATGTAGATGCACGCGATTACCAGTATGCTTAAAGCTTTGCTGTTCCTGATGCGGTCCATGCCTTATTTGAGTTTGTTGCCGTCCGAAAAAGCTTTTCCCACGACATCGCCCAGCGCGACATAGGTGTTGTTGCACGGATCGAACGTGATGGGCTTTAACTTCTTGGGGTCGATCTTGCCGTCGGTGATGACGCTGTCGTCAGCCGATACGTTGACGATCGTGCCGATCAAGATGCCGTCCTCAAAGCTCTTTACGGTGCATTCGAGGGCCATCGGGAGCTCGTCGATGAGAGGTGCGTCAACGAACTTGCTCTTTGTTGCGTGGAAGCCCGCCTTCGCAAACTTGTCGGGAACGTTCCTGCCTGAAGCGATTCCGACATAGTCGCATGCGATCATCTGATCTTCAGTTGCCATGCTGACCGTGAATGCTTTTCGAACGGCGAGGTTATCTGTGGTCTTGTGCTCGCTCAGGCTGATCGTGATCTCATGATAGTCGGTCGTGATGCCCCACGCCGCATTCATCGCGTTGGGGTTGCCGTTCTCGTCGTATGTCGCGATGATGAGTACCGGCTGGGGTAACATAATGGGTTTTGCTCCGAAATCTGTTCTGCTCATGGTGATGCTCCTTCCTTTATTTGACTAATTCTGTAAATCCTTTGATCTTTCCTGATTGCGGTTTGGGTTCTTCGTCGCCTTCTTGTACTGCTGCTCCGTCGATCTTGCCGTCCTTGATGAGGATCTTTATGCAGAGGTCCTTTAAAGTGAACCTGAACGTGCCTGTAACCGTGACGGCGCCGCCCTCTTCTCGAAGGTAGAAGAAGTAACCGCATTTCTTGGAGAGCGAGCCGATCCTGATGAACTTGATGAAAGCATCGAGTTCACTCTTGTCCGCACCGTTTTTCAGGCCGTCCGTCATTATCGCCGCGAGTGCCTCGTCGGTCGCTGTCTCGTCAAATGACCCGTCTTTTTTGACCGGCTCGTAAATGTTAAAGACCGTGCCGATAATCTTCTCCGCCTTATCCCTGCCGGGGTGGCCGATCCCGCTGATGTAGTTGTACACGGGGTTTTCGAGCGCGCCCTTGGAATTCAGTTTACCGATACAGAGATTGGCAAGTCCTAAGTTGGCACTGATCTGCCTCGTCTTTCCGTCGACCTTGTCGCGGCAGGTCGCATAACCCGAATAGAAGAGTCTGTATTTTTCGTTGCCCTTTGCAAGGTCCACGCGGCAGTATACAAATTCCCAGCGACCGTCTTTGTGGTACTCTTTTCGGCTTGAACAATTGCCGCCCGAGAAGCTGAATTCCGACCAGTCCTCAAGCCCGAAAATGTATTCCAGGCCTTCATTCATGTCGTAAGTGTTATCCAGGACGGCCTCGCAGAAAAGGCCCTTCAAAGCCTTTTTGTCGTTGTTCTGCAGGGCGCGCTTTATCTCTTTCTCGTAGTAGTCTTCGAAATCGTTCGCGGTCGAAAAGCTGCGCGCTTTATCATCTTCTTTTCGCTCCTCGCGCTTTCTTTCCATGCGGCTCTCGAGGTTCTCCTTGAAATCCCCGATTATGCTGCATCCCGTCACCGGAATGAACGAGAAGATTAGAGCAAAGCATAAGACTTTCAGAAATATCTTCTTAAACAAGAGAAGATCCCCTTTCAGATGATACGGATATTATAGCATGACGGTTTATTTGGCCCGAAAAGGTCATTTTTCAGGCGTGTTATAATATGCGCGCAAATAAAGAGCGAAAAAAATCTGAAAAAATTATCGAAAAAAAGTGAAACCATCTGCAACTGAACTGCACTATTATAGGTGAACGGCCGTTCAGAAAGATAGTTTGAGGTGAGAGGATTGAATGACGCAAAGGCGCTGGCCTTACTGAAATCAGGGGATCAGGAAGCACTTGAGTGGTTTATCGACAAATACAGTGCTTATGTGGGAACCGTAGTGAACAGCATCATCGCGAGTTGCATGACTCACGAGGACGTGGAAGAAGTGACGGCGGACGTGTTCGTTACTTTGTGGAGATCTGCGGAAAACCTTTATCCATTGAACCTGAAAGGGTATTTGAGCCGCGTGGCACGCAGCCTTTCCATGCAGAAATTGCGGGAGAAGGTAGAGGTGCTGCCTTTGGACGAGGACATTCTTATCTTAGATGAAGATTCGGTCTTTGACAGTCTGGAGCGCGAGGACCAGGACCAGCTTATAAGGAGACTGGTCTATTCCATGCCCCAGCCGGACAAGGAGATATTCCTTAGATTCTATTACTACTGTCAGAGCGTTTCGGTTATCGCTAATCAAATGCAGATGAACCCGTCCACGATCAAGACCAAGCTAAAGCGCGGGCGCGAAAGACTCCGGACTTTCCTCAGCGATCTTAAAAATACAAAAGGAGGCGATCTAAATGCAAATCAACATTCGTGATCTGATGGAAAATATCGAAGACTCTTCAGTAGATCTTGAACAGAAAGATGTCGTCTCCTCTGAGAAGATCAAGGAGTTGACTAAAATGAAGATAAATGAGTATGGTTTCACACCTAAGCGCAGCCCTAAGAAGAAGTTCTTAACGGTTCTTATTGCAGCAGCAGTAGTTTCCGCAGTCGGCATTTCAGCATATGCTGCTTTCAAGGGCGGCCTGGAAGGCGTATCCTTCGGCGATCCGACGGATCAGTCCGGTACAACTACTACTGAACGTATCGAGGTCCCGGTCGGCCCTGACGGCCAGGCAACTGATGGCGGATATGCATATGAACCGCCCAAGAGTCATATGATCTCTTTGCAGGGCTATTCGGACACAAACGAATTCAAGGCTTCGAAAGAATGGTATGAGTTCGAGGAAGGCTATGACAAGGACTGGAAGATCTGTGACGCTTACGATAAGCAATGCAAGAAGACAGGAAAAGACCCGTTTGAGGAGAAATATCCCGGTTATGGCATCTACTCACAGGAGATGGCAGACAAGGTTGAAGAGCTGCTGAAAAAATACAACCTTAAGCTCCGCGGAAAATTTGTCGAAGGTCACAGCAACCCTGAAGACCCGACCGACACAACAATCCGTGAGAAGGAATTGATCGATATGTTCGGCGATATCTGGGATGACAAGATACACGGAGCCGGATACTGCTATGAAAACGGAACTTTCTCACTTGATGCAGACTGTGATAAGGTATCTTTCCAGATCAGAAGAGTCATAAAGGGAACTTTAGACACCGTATATCTCAATGTCGGAGATATCAGCCAGTACAAGCAGTGGACATATAAGACAAAGTGCGGAGTTGAGGTCTCGATCGCCCTTCAGGACAGAAACGGCGTTGTTCTCGCTAATACTCCCAAGGGATTTGTAGCCATTAACCTGTGCTCAAATGAGGATGAGAATGGCAAGCCCATAACTTATACCAAGGAACAGATCGAGGAGTTCCTTGACCACATTAATTTCGATAAGCTTTGATCTGGTACGGATAAGAAACGAAAGCCCTGCAGCAATTATGACTGCAGGGCTTTTCTCATGTTATGGTTTTCGTCACGTTGATGAGTTCTTTAAACCCGTATGATCGATCATTCTTCAGCCGGAACCATCGACGCTGGTGATACCCATTTCATCTTTTGGCAGAATTGTTCCAGGAATTCGTTGGTATCATTGCTATGGACGGTGGCCTCAATCTTGGTCACGTTCGTGCCCGTAACGTACACGCCTTTGACGGTTATCGAATTTACGTCCTTTATGTACGTTAGGGTGTAGGAACAGGTCTCGTCCTCGACTTGTTCCCCATCGTCTTTTTTCATCATGAATTCCTTGGCAGTCTGCTCGTACGTCCGTTTGGCTTCATTCTCGGTCCGAAACTCAGCCGAATGGACGGAGGTTGTATTAACGCCTGCTTTGTTCTGCTCGGCAACGAAGGCTGCAATGAAACCGACAGGCTCATATTTGGGGAGTTTCTGACTTTCGTTGAATGCTTTGGAAAAGCGTTTTTTCGCTTCTTCGTATTCACAGAAATAATAAGAAGCGGCCTTTGGACTGGTTTTTAGTTGCAGACTGGTATTAAGGAGTTCGGAATAAGTTCTGACTTCCCTGACACCGCAGCTCGTAAGGCTTCGCTCGACTTTGTCTATGGTGGTTTTGCTGCCAAATAGTTTGCAGCCTGTCATGCTGACGGCAAACAAGACTATGATAAGTGCTGTAATGCTTTTTCTTAAAACCTTCATGTCAGATCCCCCGTTACCATACGTATTGAGGTTATGTTAGCACAACGGCAGGGGCTTGGCATCTTTGAGGATGACTTGAGTATGGCGTGAATGCAGACCGGTTCCTTTTTTCGGGGAGCCGGTTCTTTTTTGCTATAATATATCAGGTTCGGATAACCGGACATGGAAAAGGGAAATATATAGAGGGATAGGAAAATGAAAGGTGTTTTTACAAAGACAAGAGCCTTGATCAGCGTACTCCTTCTGGCAGTGCTGACGGTGTTTGTCATTCCGCAGAAGAGTGATGCGGCCAGCTATAACCAGGACGAGATTCTTTATTATGGAATTGAAGCGCACCTGCTCGATACGGGGTCGGTCCAGTTTACTTACACGATCGACTGGAAAGTCCTGGACAGCAAGAACGGCGGCGTTAAGTGGGTCAAGATAGGCATTCCAAATCCGAATGCCGAGAATTTCCGTTCGCTGACTTCCGATACCATCAAGTCAGTCAAGTATTATTCGGACAAAGGATCTTTTGCGAGAGTCGATTTCCATAAAGAGTACATGGCCGGAGAAGTCATCCACTTCAGCTTCGGCTTCACGCAGCACAATCTGTTCAAAAAGCCTAATTCAAATAATCCCAATGTTAAGACTGTTAACATGCTGAATGAGCAGGATAACTGGGACAGGCTTTATGTTTACGATTTCACGCCGGGGTGGTTTCCCACCATCCGCGTTGACAAATATGAGATCAAGTGGGACGCGTCCAAAGTCGTAAAAAGCAATGAGGCGCTGAACGGTCAGTATTATTACCAGTCCGGTTCGTTAGCACCGAATAAGAGGGCGTCTTTCAAGGTCGGCTACCCGCCCGGAGCTTATAGTTTTACGACTAAATCGGTCGCTCATCTCGGGGAATTCTTAAGGACCAATTCGCAGATCTTTTTAGGTATTGGTTTTATGATCTTCGTGATCTTCATGAGGATCAAATACGGTGACACCTATACCGGTCACGGAACGCACCATCATTACCACGGCGGGGATGCGCCTGTGCCTGCGCAGGCGGCGGAAGGGCCGGCTGTTCGAAGAAGGATTTCTACGGTACCAAGGTCTCGTCAAAGAGGCTCAGAAAAGTCTTAAGGAGCGGTGCAAAGGATGCTGAATCA
>SVJC01000079.1 GCA_015069215.1 Oscillospiraceae bacterium | reverse complement strand
CGGTCAGGGTCTTGAAGACCTCTTCATACGGGATGCCCAGGTACTCGGCCACGTGATGGCCGTCAAGGTCATTTTCGTCGTACTCATATTCCTCATATGTGTAATCGATCCCCGCTTTATCAAGGATCCTCATGGCATTTGTTTTCTTAAACTGAGACATTTCGTTCTCCTTATGATTTGCTGTAGCATATTCTATCTTCATTGACTGACGGTTTCAATTAAAAAGCGCAAAAGAAAAAGGCTGTCCGTGAGCGGGGATACTCGCGGACAGCCCTTATTTATTTGAGGCTGAGATCAGATCTTATGGAGATCAACGTCGCCTGATGATGAGTGGACCTTCATCGTGTTGGAACCGTTCCCTGCCGTGTATGTCTTTCCTTCCTTGGTGAAGGGAATGTCGGAACTGAACTTGCCGCTTGAGATCTTTACTTCGACCGCAATGTCGGAATCCTCGGGCATTGATACGGAGATGCCGCCGGAGCTTACGTCGATGTCAGAGATCTTGGGCGCCGTCTTGAACTTGTAGTCGGTATGGCCGGAAGATGCCTTGGACTTGAGTTCTTCAATGTTGTTGGCGGTGATGTTGATCTTGCCGGAGCTTACGTGGATGTCCATTTTCGAGACCTTGTCGAGATCGCCTGTAACGCTGCCTGACGAAGAGTTAACGGTCATTGAAGCGCATGAACCGCTCTGCCTGATGTCGATGGTGCCTGATGAAGCCTTGAGGTTGACGGCTTCGCTGTCACCTGTCTGGGTGAAGTAGATCTTGCCTGAGGATGACTTTATGTCGACGTTCTTGCCTGAAAGGTCAGCTCTTACGTCGCCGGATGAAGAATTGACCTTGAAGCCGCCGGTAGTGAGGTTATCGAAAACGAGGTCACCTGAAGACATTTCGATGACGACGTCATCCAATTCCTGTGATGAGGGGAGCGTAAGCTCAAGGCTCTTCTTGATGTTCGTGAAATTGATCGTCTTTATTGACTGGCAGAACCTTACGTACAGCGTACCGTCGTTGACCCAGGTGTGGACCTTCTGGGGATCCCTGAGGCTGACGTTTGCAGTCTCTTTAACACTGACCTTGCCGCTGTCGTTTCCCTTGATGGTTACGTCACCTGATATGTAATCGAGATTGATCTTTGTAACCTTTTCGTCGATCTCACGGTCACCTGCCTTGTATTCCTGGGCATTGTCGTACTGATATGAAAATGTGTTAAACAATGAAAAGAATGAGCAGCCTGTAAGGCACATTGTGAACGGCATGATGAGAGCCATGGCTCCTGCGAATATCTTTTTCTTAAGCATTTTTCTTTCCTCCCTTTGCGAGTCCGATGATTATTCCTAATATGATGAGCAGCGCTGCGATCCCGATGCAGGTGATGCTTGATGCAAAAGCTGAGTTTGATGAATATGTGACGCCTGTCATGCTTGATGCCTTGGCACCGTAACTTCCGATCAGGACCTCCATCAACCAGGAGCATACGCCGACTGAACCGAACGAAGCGCCGATCTTTACGAGCGCATTGCCCTTAAGATATCTGATCGATGCGAAAATACCCCATGTCATTGCAACGAGCGGCCCGGCGATCGAAAAAGCCAGCGGGAAGAACGCCTTGGGACCTGTAAAGAGGCCGATGCAGATCATCATCAGGGCGAATGTAACGGTGTAGGCTGCCATTACCGCCAGGCCCTTATGATTGCCGAGGTGTTCCTTGACGGGCTTGTTATACGCGATGAAGGGTGCGAAGAGCATCGTCAGGCCGAAAAGCGTTGCGGATGCGGCAATGAAGAACCATGTGCCGCGTGAGTATATGCTGCAGACTGCAAGAAGCAGTATTACGGCGGCAGTAAATGCGGTAATCGTGGTAAACAATTTGTTCTTGGGCATCATCAGCGGAACTATTATCAGTGAAGCTGCAACGAGCATTGCCGCGAGTACGATGAAGAACCATGTGAGTCCTGCGCCTGTTGCGAGGTTGACGATCAGGCAGACGAGGATCGGTACGCAGAAGATCCCTCCGACTATGCTGCCCGCAAGAGCGCTCTTCCTCTTGAAGAACTTCGCCTGGGAATCTATTACTTCATTCTTTTCTTTAACTATCTTTTCATCGATAGCAGTGTCATTCATGTCACTCAGCATCTTGCCGCAATTAGGGCACTCTGCCAAATGTTCTTCTATTATCTTTTTGCTTGCATCGCTGCAAATGCCGTCTTTATATAACGGTAGAAGATCTGAGATCAAATCACATTCGTATTTCATGTTTCATCCATCCTTTCCTTGATCTTTAATCTGGCTCTGTGATACGTGACCCGGGCCCAGGTTTCTGTCTTTCCGAAGATAGAACCGATCTCCGCAAATGACAGCTCGCCGAAGATCCTCAGCTGGAAAACCTCCTTATACGGTTCCTCCATCTGATGGAGTATGCTGTGGATCTTCAGGAGCGATGCCTTGTCCGTGAGCTTTTCCTCAATACCTTGATTCGTATCGGGCAGCTCTTCGCTCGGTTCGTCATCCTGCCTTGCATAACGCCTTTTCTCATCGATGAAGATGTTTTTCGCGATAGCACAAAGCCACGTGAAGCTTTCGCTCTCCCCTTTGAAGCTCTTATCAGTCGATATCGCCCTGAAAAAAGTCTCCTGGGTTATCTCCTCGGCGTCATTGCGATCCTTTGCGAGTGTCATTAAGTAGGAAAACACCTTCATGTAAAAGGCTTGGTATAGCTTTTCTGCGGTATTCTTATCCACGTATCAAATAACCTTTCTTTTGTGATCTCACCTGTTAGACGGAGAAATCCGGAATTCGTTACAAAAAAATATACCATTTTTTGAAAAAAACTCTAAAAAAGCTTCAAACACCCTGTTTTAGGCGTTTTCAAAAGAATGCTCTTACCCGTTCTGTCAATTCCGGGTTCATTTTGATATATTAAGACCAAACCAGACTCCGGGAGATCCATATGCTTAATAAAGAATATCCTTTACATGATATGAATACCGTATTCGAACTCATGAGTTCCACCATAGAGGCCGGCGGAACGGACGAGAAAGCAAGAGACGAGCTCTTGTTCTTAAACCACCTTTTCGCAGCGCTCCCTCCACAGGCCGTTGAATACGGAATGATGTTCCTTCACGGCGAAAGAAAATTCCCGGACAACGTCAAAGAGATCCTCCCTTTGTTCATCCGTCTCGTAAACCTCGCCGAATACTGCGAGAAAGTCGACAGATTAAGAGAGATCCCCTCCAACATGTCAGTCCAGGAAGCGCTTGACCGCAAGGAAATGATGGATTCTCTGGATGAGCACGAAAAGTCTTTCTGCAAGCCCCTTTTGGGTTTCCAGTTCAACGGCAGGGCTCCCGAAGCAAAAAAAGAAGAGAAAGCCGAAGAGAATGAAGAAGAAACAGACGGTGGAAGACTCCTTCTGATGAATTCCCAGGCTGCCGTCTTCGTATGCCCTGATCCATATAAGACATCCATCTTCTATGAGACAAAACTCGGCTTTAAGGCATCTCATCTTGATGACGAATCCATGCCCCACATCAGGCTCACAAGGGACAACATCGCCATCGTTCTCGTACAGGGCACCGGTGACAATGCAAGGCCGCTCCGCAAGTTCGGCATCAAATACGATATGTATATATATTGTTCGGAGCCTTTCCTTCTTCAGAACGAACTGTCGGGTGCAGACGTAAAGATAATCGAATCGCTTCCCGACGCGCGCGAAGCAATGCAGATGAAATTCAACAGGCAGTTTGTTTTCGAGGATTGTGACGGCAGGCACATCTGTGTATCTCAGAGTCTGGAATCCTTGGCAGGCAACTGAGATCAGTTCTCTTTAGGTTTAACGGAAACAGTAGCCTTCTCGAGGTTCTCTCTACCTATCGTCATGATGCGTGCGCAGCCGCAGCATTTGAGCTTCATGTCTGAGCCCGTGCCGATAACCACCCATTCGCTGCTTCCGCACGGATGCTTCTTTTTCAGCGTAACGGTGTCGTTTTCTTCGTATCTGTATCTGTAGAACTTACCCGGCATTCTTGATCCCCCATGTGACACGCTCGTTGCCGCCGTAATCCCTTACGGTTCCGGTAACAGCAAACCCTGCTTTCCTGCAGATCATTCTTACCTGTTCTCCCTGAAGATACCCGTGTTCGGCAAAGACTGCCCCACCCGGTACCAGAGCGGCATAGCTCTTTTCGAAAATGCTCCCGTAGAAATCGAGACCGTCCGTTCCTCCCCTCAGAGCGAGGTCAGGCTCGTGATCTTTTACCACGATGTCCAGTTCTTCCATCTCGGAATCGGTAATGTACGGAGGATTGGAAACGACAAAATTCAGTCCGTCAGGCAATTCATCTTTCAGGATGTCGTTTCTTACCACTTTAAGTACGGAAGAGTCTTTCAGCTGTCCTTTAGCATTAAGTCCGGCGATATCTAAAGCAACGGGGCTGATGTCAGTCAGAACGCCTTCGACTTCTAATCCGCCGGCCAAAAGCCCGTTTGCCACGGATATTCCCACGCAGCCAGTTCCCGTACAGATATCAGCAAAGCTCACCTTGCCGGCAAAGCCTGAAACAGGGATATCCAATACATCTCCGGTCGCGAGTTCATGGCACCCCATAAACCTCAGGGCGCTCTCCACCAAAAGTTCGGTATCAGGACGCGGGATCAGGACTCCCGGAACGACCTTATAGTCTTCCCTCCAGAAATGCCTGTGCCCCAGAATATAAGCAAGAGGCTCGCCTTTTGCGCGCCTTCCGGCAGCAAGAGACAGAGCCTCTCCTTCAAGTTCTTCACAAAGGATCCGCGCATCGAGCTGCGCTTCCTCATCACCTGAACCGGTGAGGAGCTTTAAGACATCACCATACGTCATCTTCCTTGTTCTCCGGGATAACGGCCTGGAGTGATGCGATGGCTACTTCAACGATAGCCGCATCAGGTTCATCGGTGGTGAATTTCTGAAGCCAGAGACCCGGCTTACATAAAAGCCTGCAGAATCCGTTCTTGTCATGACGTCCGACAAAGCGGAGCATCTCGTAAGAGATCGAGCAGATAAACGGGATGCAGACGAGACGGACAACGAGATTGACCCACATCGGCTGCGAACCGATAAAGACGCTTATGACCGTATAGATCAGGATGGAGATCGCGAGAACGATGAACATGAATGCCGTACCGCACCTCGGATGGAACCTAGGGTACTTGAGAACGTTCTCTGCAGTAAGGTCCTCGCCGGCCTCGTAGCACGCAATGGTCTTGTGCTCTGCGCCGTGATACTTCCATACACGCTTGATGTCCTTGAGCCTTGATGCATTGATGAGATAGAGCAGGAAGATCATCATCCTGAGGATGCCTTCGATCACGTTTAGAACGACGGCCATCCAGGTCAGGTGAACGAGATGTTCGGGGATGAACTTCGCGATCACGTCAACGATCAGTCTGGGAAGGAGAATGAACAACCCGACGCTGATAAGAATTCCCAGTATCGCCGCAAACGTAACGACGACGTTGCGGTGACGGTTAAGGAAGTCATCAAGTCTGGAGGATTTAGCCTCTTCCGCATTCTCTTCAGGCTTTCCCTCTTCGGAAATGTCTGCAGATCTCATGAGAGCTCCGGTACCCGTGACGAGCATCTTATAGAATCTGATGCAGCCTCTTATGAAAGGCACGTTCTCGAAATGGGATACCTTCTCGCTCTGCTTAACTTCTTCGACATGTATCGTGCCATCGCCCTTGCGGACAGCCATGCAGGTCCTTGAAGGGCCAACCATCATTACGCCTTCGATCAAAGCCTGACCGCCGATCGTGGTCTTCTTTACAGGCTTGCCGATCTCGCACTGAACTGCACTCTCGGCAGATCTTACAGATGGCTTGTTGTCTTTCTTTTTAGACATATAAATACTCCCTGAGGATATGGTTTTCCTATAATAACAAAGATTATAGCATTATAATCCCGGTTTGATGTTACATAGTAGAGGCAAAAAGAAAAGAGCCGTGCATATGCACAGCTCCTTGGTTAATCGATCTAACCAGGATCAAGACCTTAGGCCTTGCCCATTCTCTTGTTGAACTTGTCAACACGTCCGCCTGTATCAACGAGCTTCTGCTTGCCTGTGTAGAACGGGTGGCAGTTAGAGCAGATATCAACTCTAAGGTCGCTCTTCGTAGACAGAGTCTCGAATGTGTTACCGCAAGCGCATCTGACCGTTACGATCTGAGCCTTGGGATGAATGCCTTCTTTCATTGTTTTCACCTCTCAATCAAAGATATGACGCGTGGCTTCATTATCACGTATGTCATACCGGATTTCTAATTCAGCCTTGCTATATTACTTGAATATATACCGGTTGTCAATCAGCAGCGAAAGATTTCTTCACGGAAAGGATGAACGACTTGTTGTTCGTTGTCTTCTCCATGAAATTGATGACCGCGTTCGTTGCCGTGGTGGTATCAGCTTCAGCGATCCTTCTTCTGATGAGCCATACGGCATCAAGTTCCTCAGGCAGCAGGAGCAGGTCTTCCCTTCTCGTACCGGACTTGTCGACTGCGATCGCAGGGAAGATACGGCGGTCAGCCAGCTTTCTGTCGAGCGTGACTTCCATGTTGCCCGTTCCCTTGAATTCCTCGAAAATGACTTCGTCCATACGTGAGCCCGTTTCGATGAGTGCCGTGGCAAGTATCGTAAGGCTTCCGCCGTGCTCGATGTTACGTGCCGCACCGAAGAATCTCTTAGGTCCGTAGAGTGATCCCGGATCGAGACCGCCCGAAAGCGTTCTGCCGGTAGGATTGATGGTAAGGTTATAAGCTCTTGCAAGTCTTGTCATCGAGTCGAGGAGGATGACGACGTCCTTGCCGAGCTCTACAAGACGCATTGCCCTCTCGAGAACGAGTTCCGTAACTCTTACATGGTTCTCGGGGCGCTTGTCGAATGTCGAATAAACGACCTCACCCTTGATGTTGCGCTGCATGTCCGTAACTTCCTCAGGACGCTCATCGATAAGAAGAACGATGAGAACGCAATCGGGATTATTGGCAGTGATGGAATTTGCGACCTTCTGGAGAAGGATGGTCTTACCTGCCTTCGGAGGTGAAACGATCATACCTCTCTGGCCTTTGCCTATAGGCGAGAAAAGATCGATGATCCTTGTAGAGATATCTTCCTTTTCTGTCTCCAATGTAAGTCTCTGATCAGGATAGATGGCAGTGAGGTTCTCAAACTTCGGGCGCTTTCTTATGTTCTCAAAATTGTTTGCCTCATCCACTTCGATGCCGTTAACGGAAACGATCCTCTTGAGCGGGGCATATCTGTCCTTGCCGCGCTTGGGTGAAGCAAAACCCTTGATGTAGTCGCCGCGGCGCAGTCCCATTCTCTTGATGAACTGACCGGAAACATATGCATCGTCTTCACCGGGAAGATAGTTTCTTCTGTGTACGAATCCGCAGAAATCATTCTTGTTTCCGCCGTCGGGATTACCTATGGAAAGAACGCCTTCGATCTCGATCTCCGGAGGGATCTCAACAACAGGTTCCTCTTCGGGATTCGCTTCAGCCTCAGGTTCTGTTGTAACAACCTGAGTCTTAGTCTCCTGGCCGGGACCGAAAGAGATCTTGCGTCTCTTCGACTTGATGCGCTCATTGCGGTGAGGCTTGTTCTGTTCCTCGGGATTGGCCGCGGGAGCCTCAGATGCAGGTGCAGGTGTTTCCTCTGCGGGAGCTGGTTCAGAAACAGTTGCGGGGGGTTCAGCTTCTGCTGCAGGTGCAGCAGGCTCGGCAGCTTCTTCTTTCTTCTTCCTGCCGCGCTTTGCAGGAGCCTTTGCCTTTGTCTTATCAGCAGACTTCTTTTTCGCAGGAGCAGGTTCTTCAGAAGAAGCAGGAGCGGCTTCTTCAGCAGTCTTCTCTGCAAGAGCTTCCAGAGGTGTCTCCTCTTCAGTCTTCTTAGCTTTCTTTGTGCGTGTTGCGCGCTTCTTTACCGGCTTCTCTTCAGGAGCCGCAGCGGTATCAGCAGCAGCTTTCTCCATCTTCACGTCAGGGACCTGTGCAATCTCGGGCTGGGAGAGCTTAGCTCCGCCGTTCATTATAGCCGCGATCAGGTCCTCTCTGGTCTTGCTGCCGACTTCTTCAGCGGTGTAGTCACCGAAAGCAACGGCTATCTGGGCAAGATCAGCATCGGTCTTGGAGTTCAGGCTTTCAAATTCGTCCATGAATACCTCTCGTAAAATTATGAATGATCAAAATACAAATTCGTTGGGAATTAGGGATACGTTAAAAAGGAACAATCAAATTACCAAAGGAAATGTCTTACATCAGGATCAACCTGACTGCGTGAATTTTAACATTACCTTTAATACTCGTCAACTGTTATTTTATTTGCTTTGCGGTGAAAAGGCCGCGCATAAAAATAGATGCCCGTCTATTTATCGACGGGCATCTATCATAAAAGCCAATCTGTTATCAGTTATCGCTTGAAAGTGCTGCGAACTTATCCATCATGTCGAGTGCCTTACCGGTTCCGATAACTACACAGGAAACAGGATCCTGAGCGAGGTAAACATCGATGCCGATCCTGTTGGAGAGCATATGGTCGAGACCATAGAGCATGGCACCGCCGCCGGTCATAACGATACCTCTCTGTGAGATATCAGCCATGAGTTCCGGAGGTGTTCTCTCAAGAACGTTATGAACAGCTTCGAAGATCTGGGTGATGGGCTCTTCGAGAGCTTCGAGCATCTCTGTTGAAGAAACGGTAACTGTTGAAGGAAGACCCGTGATGATGTTTCTTCCCTGAACGTCGAGCGTGAGCTCCTCATCTCTCGGGTAAGCACATCCGATCTCGATCTTGAGCTTCTCAGCCGTCTTCTCACCGATGAGGATGTTATGTCTCTTTCTAACGTGCTTGATGATCGCTTCATCGAACTTGTCGCCTGCAACCTTGAGGGATGCGTCAACTACAGGCTCACAAAGAGAGATAACTGAAATATCAGTCGTACCGCCGCCGATATCAACGACCATGGAACCGCATGCCTTCGTGATGTCGATACCTGCACCGATCGCAGCCGCGATAGGCTCCCTGATGAGGAAAACATCCTTTGCGCCGGCGTGACGGCAGGCATTCTCAACTGCCTGCTGCTCAACGGGCGTAATTACCGAAGGAACGCATACGACGATCGTCGGTTTGAAATATGTAGCGCGGAGTCCCGTGCAGACACGGCCGATGAAAGCCTTGAGCATGACCTCTGTCGCACGGAAGTCGGAAATGACGCCTTCACGGAGCGGCCTGATGGCCTCTACGATACCCGGAGTTCTTCCGAGCATGAGGCTTGCAGACTCACCTACCGCAAGTACTTTACCTGTTCTGCTGTTAACTGCAACGACCGAAGGCTCCTTGAGAACGATTCCCTTGCCTCGGATATATATCAACACGCTGCTGGTGCCGAGATCGACACCAATCTCCATGCCTAATGCCATTTTTTATCACCTCAAATATAAAGAAACGCCGTTTTTGGGCGTATAAATCTAAATCAGACGACCTATTATTACATCAGAAATACAAAAAATCAATTATTTGACCATCAAAGCTAATTACAACTATGTTTCATTTTTAATATCGCGGTGATAAAATTAGTTGTTTATTTTTTAAACAAAGGAGTAAAGTCATGAGTTATTCAATCGAGACCGACAAGAAATGGCAGGCCAAATGGGCTGAAACCGAACTTTACAAGTTCAATCCGGATGCTGAAGGCAAAAAGCTTTATTGCCTTGAGATGTTCTCTTATCCTTCCGGTGCCAACCTACACCTTGGTCATTGGTATAACTATTCGCTCACAGACTCCTGGGCAAGGTTCAAGCACATGCAGGGCTTTAACCTTTTCCACCCCATGGGATTCGATTCATTCGGACTCCCTGCTGAGAACTATGCTATCAAGACAGGCATTCACCCTCAGGATTCCACACTCAAGAACATCAATACGATGGAAGGCCAGCTCAAGGCCATGGGTACTACTGTGGATTGGGATTACGAGATCAAGACCTGCATGCCCGACTACTACAAATGGAACCAGTGGTTCTTCATCGAGCTCTACAAGAGAGGCCTTGCTTACCGTAAGAACGCACCCGTTAACTGGTGCCCTTCATGCAAGACCGTTCTTGCAAACGAGCAGGTAATTGACGGTGCCTGCGAGAGATGCCATACGGAAGTAGTCAGAAAGAACATGACTCAGTGGTTCTTCAAGATCACCGAGTATGCTCAGGAACTTTTAGATGACCTTCCGAAGCTTGACTGGCCCGAAAAGACCAAGAAGCTCCAGAAGAACTGGATCGGAAGATCCGAAGGTGCCCAGGTTGCCCTCTATGTTGAAAAGGACGGCCAGAGGCTTACAAATGAAGACGGTTCACCCATGAAGCTCGAAGTGTTCACTACGAGAGTCGATACGTTCATGGGTATCACATATGTTGTTATCGCACCTGAGTCTGAGCTTTGCGCAAAGCTTACCACGGACGAATGCCGCGAAGCTGTTGAAGCTTACCGTCAGGCAACCGCAAAGGTAAACGAGATCGACCGTATGTCCACAACACGTGAAAAGACAGGCGTCTTCACAGGCGCATATGCCATCCACCCTCTTAACGGCAGAAAGGTTCCGATCTGGGCAGCTGATTACGTTGTCGCAGGTTACGGTACCGGCGTCGTCATGGCCGTTCCTTCACATGATGAGAGAGACTACGATTTCGCTCATAAGTACGGTCTCGACATCATCCGCGTGATCCAGCCTGAAAAGGGTGTTGATTCCGATCTCCCTTACTGCGAAAAGAAGGGTTATCTCACAAACTCCGATGAATTCGACGGCATGGAGATGCATGACGCTCAGAAGGCTATCGTTGCCAAGCTTGCAGAGATCGGCATGGGCGAATGGAAAGTCAACTTCAGACTCCGTGACTGGCTCATTTCCCGTCAGAGATATTGGGGAACACCCATCCCGATGGTTCACTGCCCTTCATGCGGCGTTGTACCCGTACCCGAAGAAGATCTTCCTGTTCTTCTCCCCTACGACGTTGAGTTCACACCTGACGGAGAGAGCCCTCTTGCAAAGTGCGAATCATTCATGAACTGCAAGTGCCCCAAGTGCGGCGGCGATGCAAGACGTGATCCCGATACGATGGACACGTTCGTCGACTCTTCCTGGTATCAGTTCAGATATCCTGACAACAAGAACGACAAGGAGATGTTCTCTAAGGAGAAGATCGATAAGTTCTGCCCTGTCGACAAGTACGTAGGCGGCGCAGAGCACGCATGCAT
>SVJC01000078.1 GCA_015069215.1 Oscillospiraceae bacterium | reverse complement strand
TTTCTCCAGCAGGCTTTCTTCCTCTTCTTCCTCTTCCAGTCCTTCTTATTCGATCAACAACAAGCTCGTTCATATGAACGTCGGCGTAAGATCCCTCTTCCTCGTTTCGCAGTACATGCTGCTTTCCGATGATGAGGCTCAGGCTATCAGCTATGCATCCGATGTCGATCTCCTCGACGGCAAGCTCAGCCCTTACACACTGCTTCTCTCCACCGCTCTTCAGATGCAGAAGACGATCTACGAGAACTCTGACACGGTTTCAAGCTACAGCTTCACCGTCATCAATCCCAGCTGATTATTTCATATTTACTCCATTTCTTTTCCCTGCCTCTTACCTCAATTAAGAGGCAGGGTTCTTTTTAGGTAAGGAACTTCAGATGAAATACGACAACGACAGGCTAGGCGCAGCTCTCAAGATGTATCTCGGAACGGAACCGCTCCCGATGCATATGCCCGGACACAAGCGCAACAAGGACGTCATCTCCGACATCTTCAGCCGTGACATCACTGAGATCAGCGGCTTTGACAATCTCCACTCCCCTTCAGGGCTTCTGAAGGACCTCGAAGATGCGGCTGCCGCGCTCTGGAAAAAGGACCGCGCCTACTGTTCCGTCGGCGGCGCGACCGCGATGCTCCTTGCAGCCGTGTGCGCTTCCGCCATCTGCAATCCCGGTTCTGAAGTCCTCGTGGCCATCAACTGCCACTTATCCGTCTGGAATGCATTGTCGCTCGCCGGAAGCAAAGTCGTGCCCCTTATGCCGGCCTTTGACCCGCAGTTCCCCTTTTCGGGCCCCGTTACTCCTGCCGAGATTGAAAATCTCCTGGTCCGCAATCCGAAGATAAAAACAGTTATCATCACGTCTCCCACGTATGAAGGAGTCATTTCGGATACCGAGCAGATCTATAAGATCACGAAGCGCTACGATGCATGCCTGATCACAGACTGCGCCCACGGCGCGCATCTTGGCTTGGACGATGGCTTTTTCGGGCCGGACGCCGCAGGAGACATCGTGATCAAGAGCCTTCACAAGACCCTCAACGCCCCAACGCAGACAGCAGTCATGCTCACCGACAAGGACTGCCCCGTGCCTGCAGGCGTCATAATGAACTTCATAGACATCTTTGAGACGACGAGCCCTTCATACGTGCTTTTGGGCGGAATCTCGCGCTGCGTGGCTTCACTTACAAAGAGCAAAGATATCCTGAAGCCCTGGGAATCAGGCATCTCCTATGCAGAGAGCGAGTTGTCGGGCCTCAAGAACTACAAGCTTTGGAAGGCGCCCTGCAGGGAACGCTCCAAGCTCGTCATCCTTGGCGACGGCTTAAAGCTCGCCACCAACTTAAGGTGCGACTATAATGTCGAGTGCGAGGCCGCATTCAAGTCCCACCTGATCGCGATGACCGGTATCGGCGACACCGAAGACTCCATAAAGCGTTTCTGCGATGCCGTCATCCGTCTCGATGAACTTCAGGATAATGAAGAGAACGTGCCCGAAAACACCTTCATGAGCCGTCCCCAGCCCAAATTCCTGACGACCATCAGGGATGCTTATCTGAGAGGCATGACCGCGGAGGAAGCTCCACTCGAAGAGAGCTGCGGCATGATCGCAGGCGAATTCCTTTTCGCATATCCGCCCGGAGTACCTCTCCTGATCCCCGGCGAAATGATCACGGATCAGACGATCAAGTTCGCAAACAACGCCGGAAGCGACCTGTACATGAACGGAAGGCGCTCTTTTGACGGAAAGATAAAGGTCCTGCCTTGACGTTATTGGCCTTGCAAAGTATAATTTCCCTATTATAAATAAGGGGGAAACGTGAAATGACCAGAATCGTTACAATCGAGACCCGTGACCTTGACAAGTCAGCAAAGGAAGGCGGATGCGGCGAGTGCCAGACATCTTGCCAGTCTGCTTGCAAGACAAGCTGCGGCGTTGCTAATCAGTCCTGCGAGAAAGCTTCTAAGTAATTCGCGGTAATTTTGAGATTAAGGTCTCATTCAACAATGAGACCTTTTTTTATGTAAATTCTCGGGAGAGATTCTTATGATCCACTGCTATCAGTTTGAAGGCCTTAACATTGTGCTCGATGTCTATTCGGGCGCCATTCACATGACGGATCCGGTCGCCTATGACATGATCCGCTGGTATGAGACCGATCCTGCTGAAGACGTCATCTCTAAGGCGGTGAGCGTCCACGGCATCACGCGTGAAGACGCCGAGGAGTGCCTGGCAGACATTGATGATCTCAAGGCTGCCGGCAAGCTCTATGCTCCCGACAAGTACGAGAATCTCGCCCGTGATTTCAGGAAAAAGAGATTTAACATCAAGGCACTCTGCCTTCATGTTGCCCACACCTGCAATCTCAACTGCTCATACTGCTTCGCTAGCCAGGGCAAATATCACGGCGAGCGCGCTCTCATGAGCCTTGAGACCGGAAAGAAAGCTATCGATTTCCTCATCGAGAACTCCGGTTATCACAAGAACCTCGACATCGACTTTTTCGGCGGCGAGCCCCTCATGAACTGGGAGGTCTGCAAGGCCCTGGTCGAATACGGCCGCGAGCAGGAAAAGCTCCATGGCAAGAACATCAGGTTCACTCTCACCACCAACGGTGTGCTCTTAAATGACGAGGTCACCGAGTTCTGCAACAAGGAAATGCACAACGTTGTCCTCTCTTTGGACGGCCGCAAAGAAGTCAACGACAGGTTCAGGGTTGACATGGCAGGCAACGGCTCCTATGACAGGATCGTGCCCAATTTCCAGAAGTTCGTTGCCAAGCGCGGCGACAAGAGCTACTACATGCGCGGCACCTTCACCCACTACAATCCTGATTTCTTAAACGACATAAAGCACATGCTGGATCTCGGCTTCACAGAGCTCTCCATGGAGCCCGTAGTCACCGATCCTTCCAGCCCCTCTGCCCTGACAGAGGAAGACATGCCTGTCATTTTCGAGCAGTATGAAGAGCTCGCCCGCCTCATGATCGCCAGATATAAGGAAGGCAAGCCTTTCACCTTCTACCACTACATGCTCGACCTCACCTGCGGCCCCTGCATCTACAAGCGCGTCGCGGGCTGCGGCTCAGGCACCGAGTACCTCGCAGTCACCCCCTGGGGTGACCTCTACCCCTGCCACCAGTTCGTCGGCGACCCGAAATACAAGATGGGCGACATCTACACCGGCGTAACCGCTGTTGAAACAAGAGACAAGTTTGCATCCTGCAACGCCTACAGCAGGCCCGAGTGCAGGGATTGCTGGGCCAAACTCTACTGCTCCGGCGGGTGCGCGGCCAACTCCTACCACGCGACCGGTGACATCCAGGGCGTTTACGAATACGGCTGCAAGCTTTTCAAGAAGAGGATCGAGTGCGCGATTGCGGTCAAGCTCCTGACCTCAGGCATCGAGCAGCCGGGACAAGCCGAGGATTGATCTAAAGTCATACTAAACATGCAAAAAACGCTTTTTAGTATGACTTTTTCTTTGCTCCGGAACCTCGGGAGTCCCATTTTTCATTCCAAATTCGAAAACTCTTCAATCTGGAATGAACTTTTTTCGTTTTAAAGCAGCGAAGGGGCGCAGAATTCATTCCAAATCAGCAAAAACAGGAATCTGGAATGAACTTTTCCATTTCACACCCGCAAAAAGCCCCAAAAATTCATTCCAGATCAGCAAAACCAGAATTTTGGAATGAACTTTTCCCTTTCACACCTTCAAAAAGCCCCGAAAATTCATTCCAAATCAGCAAAAACAGGAATCTGGAATGAACTTTTCCATTTCACACCTGCAAAAAGCCCCAAAAATTCATTCCAGATCAGCTAAATCAGAAATTCGGAATGAAGCCTCCCCAACAACAAAGAAAACCACACAAATAATCGTCCCACCCGACAAAGACAGCATTGGGTGGGACGATCTATTTTGGAAGTTTATGAAGAATACTATTTAACCCTGACCATAGTAAGCATTCTTGCCATGCTTTCTCAGATAGTGCTTATCCAGAAGCTCCTGCTGCATAGCACCAAGTGAAGGATTGATCATCTTCGCGTGGAAGGCCATGAATGCGCACTCTTCAAGGACTACGGAGTTGTGGACGGCGTCGTTTGCATCCTTGCCCCATGTGAAAGGACCGTGGCTGTTTACGAGGACTGCAGGAACCTGGACCGGATCGATGCCTCTGGTGTTGAAGGTCTCGATGATGACGTTTCCTGTCTCGAGCTCATACTCACCGCCGATCTCCTCGGGTGTCATCTTGCGGGTGCAGGGGATCTCGCCATAGAAAGTGTCGCCCTGGGTCGTGCCGTATGCGGTGATGCCGACGCCTGCCTGTGCAAAGCTCGTAGCCCATCTCGAATGAGTATGGACGACTCCTCCGATGCCCGGGAAAGCCTTGTAGAGAGCGATGTGCGTGGGTGTGTCGCTGGACGGCTTGTAGTGGCCCTCAACGACCTTTCCGTCCAAGTCCAGAACGACCATGTCCTCAGCCTTCATGCCGTCGTAATCGACGCCGCTCGGCTTGATGACGATAAGGCCTGACTCTCTGTCGATCTCTGAAACGTTGCCCCATGTGAAGGTGACGAGATCGTGCTTGGGAAGCAGGAGATTGGCCTTAAGAACTTTTTCTTTAAGTGCTTCTAACATTGCTTGCGGCTCCTTGATAATTGATATCAGAATTTTACCGCAGCAACGCGCTCAGCGTCGAGCGCCGCGGAGAACTTCTCTATGTACTTGTCGAATCCTGCGACATCCTCTGCATCGGGTTCGATCGTGGAGCTCTTTGCGCTTACGAAAACCTTATCAGAGAGGAATGCCTCGAGGGTTTCGCCGCTCTTCTTCATGCGGTAAGCGGCAAGAAGTGCCATTCCGTAAGGTCCGCCCTCGCCTGCCGTCTCCATGACGGTTACGGGTGCCTTGCAGGCAGCTGCCATATAGCGCTGGCCGACAACGGGTGTCTTGAAAAGGCCGCCGTGGCCTGTGAGACTAACGATCTCAACGCCCTCTTTTGCAAGGATGTCCATGCCGATCTTGAGAGTTGCCATTGTTGAATAGAGCTGTGACCTGAGGAAGTTGGCAAGCGAGAAATCGCTGTCAGGTGACCTCATTACGAAAGGCCTGCCGCTGTCCAAGTGGGTTACGCCCTCACCTGCCATGTAGTTGACGGTGCATACGCCGCCGCAGTCAGCAGCTCCTTCCATGGATTTCTGATAAAGCTTTGTATAAAGCTCGCCTGTGTCAACTGATCCGCCGAACAGCTCAACTGTCTGACGAAGGATGCTGACCCATGCGTTCATGTCGTTTGTGCAGTTGTTGCAGTGGACCATTGCTACGGGCTTGCCGCTCGGAGTGGTTACCATGTCGATCTCTTCATAGACCTTGCTCAAAGGCTTGTCCAATACGACCATCGCGAAAATGCTCGTACCTGCGGAAACGTTGCCGGTCTTTGCTGAAACTGCGTTGGTAGCGGTCATGCCGGTGCCTGCGTCGCCTTCAGCAGGTGCAAAAGGTGTTCCGACAGGGAGCGCGCCGCCCAAAAGCTCAGCGCCTTCAGCGGTAAGCGAGCCTGCGTCTTCGCCAGCAGAAAGGACCTTGGGAAGGATGTCTCTGATCTTCCAGCCGAGGTTCTTTGAGGCGATGAGGTTATCAAACTTGTCGATCATGGCCTGATCGTAATCAAGAGTATTGCTGTCGATCGGGAACATGCCTGAGGCGTCGCCTACGCCCAAAGCATTGACGCCCGTGAGCTTATAGTGGACATAACCCGCAAGCGTCGTGATGTGCGCGATGCGTGAAATGTGTTCCTCATTGTTTAATATTGCCTGATAAAGATGAGCGATGCTCCATCTCTGGGGGATGTTAAAGTCAAGGAGGCCTGTCAGATCAGATGCAGCCTGAGCCGTCATTGTATTCTGCCATGTACGGAACGGCACAAGGAGATTCCATTCCGTATCAAATGCCAGATACCCGTGCATCATTGCTGAAATACCCGCAGCAGCAATGTTTGCCGTATCCGTCTCTGACAGGGCCTTCCTCAGGCCTTCAAAGGCCTCTTCCAGACTGTAAGTCCATACGCCGTCCGTAAAATCACTTTTCCAGACGTAGTCGCCTGATGAGACAGGTGTGAAGCTGTCGTCGATCGCGACTGCCTTAATGCGCGTGGAACCGAACTCAATGCCTAGATAATTACTCATCATCTTCCCTCCGGGCCTTTATTTTTTTGCACCAGCCTTGCGGCGGAGAACGATACTCTGGATCAGGAGGAACAGGCAGAGCATGAAGGCGACCGTGATATTGGTCCACCAAGCTTCATCAAGTCCAAGTGAGGAGACTATGTTCTTTATGGTGCTGAGGCTCAGCACTCCGAAGAATGTTCCGATGATGTTTCCAACGCCGCCCGTGAGCATCGTTCCACCGACGATGGAGGATGCTATGGCGTTCATTTCAGCACCATCTGCATGTGAAGGAGAACCGGAGCCTACATGCATAAAATACACATAACCGCCGATTGCCGCAAGCACGCTGCAGAGAAGATGCGCGTAGAATCTCGTGCGCTTGACGTTGATACCCAGGAGCCTTGCGCTCTGAGCGTTTCCGCCGACCGCATAGAAGTTTCTTCCGAGTCTTGTCCATCTGAGGAGGACGAACAGAAGGATGACTACGAGAAGTGCAACGATGACGCCGATTTCTATATAAGCAGGAATATATATTCCTTTCTTATTGACGGAACCCATGAAAGGGATCTCGATCCTGGTGTTCTTGAGCTTGACGAATTCCTGATTCTCAACGTTGAACTGCGTTGCGTTGACGATGGTGGTAAGTCCCTTTGCGAAGAAGAGTCCAGCAAGTGAGACTATGAACGGCTGGATCTCAAGGTAAGCAACGAGCGTGCCCTGAACGAGACCGAAAGCCAGACCGATAACAAGAGCGAGAGCCATTGAAGTCACAACGTTTCCGCCGTTCTTGTCGAGAAGGACCGCAGAACTCATGCAGACGAGGGCTGTCAGCTGGCCGACAGAGATGTCGATACCGCCGGTGATCATGACAAGGCTCATGCCGCATGAAAGGATGATAAGGCTTGCATTCTCATTAAGGATGTTGAAGAAGTTCTGAGGTTTAAGGAAGCCTGAACCAAGGAACGCTACTGCCATAAGGTACATTATGACAAAGACCACGATCGTGATGAGAAGGAGCAGATTGGTATCTGACATTCCTTTGAGGCCTTTTCTGGAGGATATCTGATTCTTCATGTCATGCAGCCTCCTTTACACTCTTACTTGATGAACGGGACTTCTTGGAAGAAGCCAGCTTTTCTCTTACGACAGGTGCAGAAAGGACAACGAGGATGATGACTACGACAGCCTTGTAAGCAGGCAGTGCGGATGAGAGCACGTTGAACTTGTAGAGCGTCGTCGTCAGGAACTGGATGATGTAAGCACCCATGATCGAAGCGGGCATGTTGAACTTACCGCCGCCCAGTGAGTTTCCGCCGAGAGCTACAGCGAGGATCGCATCCATTTCGATGTCCTTTGCAATGACTGAATAGTTGATCGTTGAGATACGGCTGACCTTGATGAGGCCGACGACCGCAACGCACAATCCGAGGATTACGTATGTGATGAGCTTTACGACTGCGGGGTTGATACCGTTAAGTCTTGATGAGTTCGGATTGATACCGACAGCCTGCGAATAAAGTCCGAGGTTCGTGAACTTGAGGACCAGGAAGATGACGATCATGCAGGCGATGGCTATGAAGACCGGCGTCGGTATGGGGATTCCCGGAATGAATGTTCCGAAATAAGCGAACTCAGGCTCTGCGATGATCGGGAGTTCGTTGTTGTTGATCCATGCAGCGATCGAGCGTCCTGCCGTGAAAAGGATCAGGGTCGCGACCATCGGCTGTATCTTAAAGAATGCTACGAGCGCACCGTTGAAGGCACCGAAGAGCATCGCGACTACACAGGCAACGAGGAATGCCACGATGATGGGAGCCTGCATGTGGTCAGGTCTTGAATTGTCTCCGCAGAGGACTTTGAGGATGACCGATCCGGCAATTGCGATAGCCGCACCGACCGAGATGTCCTGTCCGCCTGATGCCGCGGTAACGAGCGTCATTCCGATCGCGAGGATCGCAAGCTCTGAACCGTAGTCAAGGATCGTAATGAGGTAACCTGAAAGGATCGGCTGACCGTCACTGTTGTGACCGAGTTTGATCGCGAAGAACGAAGGATCAGCTATCAGGTTGAATATTATCAGCGCCAAAAGCGCTGCTACAGGGATGAACAGCTGCTTCTGCGTCAGAGCGACAAACTTTGACACTATGCTGTTCTTTTTCTTTAATGAATTGGCGGGTGTCATGTTTCTTCACCTCCGGCTATCGTCGCCATTACTTTGTTACGCGTAAGATCGTCTCCGGTCAGTTCGCCTACGACCTTACGGTCTCTCATGACGATAAGGCGTGAGCAGGTACGGAGCATCTCGTCGATCTCGGACGAAATGAACGTGACGCTCTTTCCTTCCGAAGCGAGCTTTAACGCGAGCTTCTGGATCTCGATCTTGGTTCCGATGTCGATACCTCTCGTAGGCTCGTCAAGGATCAGGAAATCCGGATTCGTGAGGAGCCAGCGTGCGAGGATAACCTTCTGCTGGTTTCCGCCTGAAAGCTGTCCGATCGGAGTGTCAGACGATGCAGTCTTGATGTCGAGGAGCGCGATGTACTCCTGAGCCATTGCCTCCGCCTTTGCCTTCGAGAACGGTCTGAAGAATCCCTTCATGACCTGAAGGGCGAGTATTATGTTGTCCCTGACCGACAGATCGGCAACGATGCCGTCAAGCTTTCTGTCTTCAGGAAGGTAGCCGATTCCGTTCTTCATCGCGTCGATCGGCTTCCTGATCCTTACGTGCTTTCCTTTGATGTTAACGGTTCCGCCCAAGACCTTGTCGGCTCCGAAGATCGCCCTGACGCACTCGCTTCGGCCTGAACCCAAAAGACCGGTGAAGCCGTTTACTTCACCGCTGTAGATGTTGAAATCGAAAGGCTTGATGCCGGCGTTGCTTACGAGGTTATGAGCCTCAAGTACCGGAGTATCCGTCGTGTCAACTGGCTTAACGTCGCTGCCTTCCTTGATGTCTGCAACGTCGTCCAGGTCTTTTCCGAGCATCTTCGAAACGAGCTGTACGCGCGGAAGATCCTCGATAACGTATTCACCTACAAGTGTTCCGTCTCTCAATACCGTGATCCTGTCGCAGACCTCATAGACCTGGTCGAGGAAGTGAGTGACGAAGATAATGCCGACGTTCTTTTTCTTGAGGTCGCGCATCAGCTTGAAGAGCTTTTCAACTTCCTGCTCATCCAACGAAGACGTAGGTTCGTCAAGGATGAGGACGCGGCACTTCATGTCGACTGCACGCGCGATCGCGACCATCTGCTGGACTGCGATCGAGCAGGAACCGAGCTGCTGCTTGGGTGATGCGGGGATGTCGAGCGACCTTAAGATCTCGCCCGCCTTCTTATTCATGTCCGCCCAGTTGGTGAACACGCCGCTTCTTCCTATGAACATGTTCTCTGCGACCGTAAGGTTCGGACAGAGCGCTATTTCCTGATAAACCGTGGAGATGCCTGAATTCTGGGCATCCTGAGGTGACTTTATATGTGTTTCTTCGAATTCCGGTTCTTCACCTGCCGAAGTATTATTCCTGATTAATATCGTTCCACCGTCTTTGACATAAACACCGGTCAGAACTTTGATCAATGTGGATTTTCCGGCACCGTTCTCACCCATGAGGGCATGGATCTCGCCGCTTCTCAATGTAAAATCCACATTCTGAAGAGCATTTACTCCCGGGAAATATTTGCAGATGCCGCGCATTTGCAGCACTTCTGTATTCTCCATAATCAAACTCCCCTGAATCTTTAAAGAAGGCACGCGGTGCGGAATCTTCCGTACCGCGTGCCGGTCCAATTACTTAGTAGTTGCTGAACTTATAAGAACCTGTCAGATTCCGTACTTGTCAACGTCTTCCTGTGTGATGGTAGCTGCGTCGAAGCCCTTCTCGTCCATGATGATCGTCTTCTGTTCAGGAGCCTTGCCTGCTGCGAAGTCCTTGATGATCTTGTCGATGTAAGAAGCCTGGAAAGGATTGCACTGGCCATCATAGTTCCACTTCTTAGCGAGCAGTTCCTTGAGTGCCCAAGCGTTGCAGTCATAACCCATTACGATGACGTCTCCGCCTACACCGTGAGAGATGTTAGCCTTGTCGAGAGCTGCAACAGCGCCCTTAGCCATGTCGTCGTTCTCAGCATAGATAACGTTGAACTTGTCGCCCTTGTCGATAACGGACTGAACGATCTGCTGTGCCTTCTCTGCGTTCCACTCAGCTGTCTGCTGTGTAACGATTGTCCAGCCATTTGCCTTAGCCTTGTCATCAAGAGCACCGGAACGGCCGATCTGAGCTGATGAACCCATGACGCCCTGAATGTGGATGATCTTGTATTCAGAGAGCTTCTGGCCTTCGAGCCATGCCATAGCTGTGTCGCCTTCTTTTCTCATGTCGGAAACGATGGATGCTTCATAGAGTGAAGGATCAGCATCGATCGTACGGTCGAAAAGGATAACCTTGATGCCGGCTGTCTTAGCGTCCTGGAGAACGGAATCCCAGCCTGAAGTACCAGCTGCTGAGAGAAGGAGGTAATCAACTTCGTCAGTAACGAACTTCTTAGCTGCAGCGATCTGCTCGTCGTTCTTAAGGCTGTAGAAGAACTGAGCATCGTAGCCATTCTCTTTTGTGAATGTCTTCTTCATGTCCTCAACGTTTGCAGTACGATAACCGGACTCGGAAGGATCGTTGTTGATGATGCCGACCTTAACGAGCTTGTCACCGGCAGGAGCAGCTGTGGTTGTAGCAGCAGCCGTTGTAGCAGCAGCTGTGGTAGCAGCGGGAGCCTTGTTGCATCCGGCCATGACCAAACCGACAGTAGCAGTCAGTAATACCGCAAGAAACTTCTTCATAATTTTTTCCTCGCTTTCATGTGTGTTTCTTCGTTTTCAGCCTGGGTACCAGGCCTTTCCTGGATTCAGTTTGCCGTGAGCAGGGGGCCCGTTCAATAACGCCCGGGCTCTTTTGACTCAATAAACAATACAAATTTTGAGGTGCTTTGAAAAAACGTACCAGTTTGCTAAAATAGGATCGTGTTTGTTAGTTTTCTTACAAAAATGTCATGCTTTTTGTTGATAAATTTACTCCCGGCCCGCCGGATCTTTCCTCTCCGGGCCATGTGAAAATCACAAAACGCATTTCGGGGAATTACAGATTTTTCCGAAAAATGTAGTAACTTTCCGAAAAAAATCCTCATATCAAAAAAACTTAATTGTGGATTTTTTGGGGTATTTTACAAAATGTACAACTGTAAAAAAGCACCGTGAAGGAGGCTCAAAGCCATGAAATACAAGGTTTTGGCGCAATATCTGCGTGAGAATGTCATGCTCCATGCAAAAAATAACTCATATAAGCTCCCGAGCGAGCGTGAACTGACTGACAGGTTCGGCGTAAGCCGGCAGACTGTGCGCCGCGCCATGCTCGATCTGGAGAACGAAGGACTCATCAC
>SVJC01000077.1 GCA_015069215.1 Oscillospiraceae bacterium | reverse complement strand
GCGTTCTGCGCCGGGCGTGAAGATGCGCATCAAAGCAAAATGAGACAACACCTTTCATTTGCTTAAGTGATCAATGAATATCTTACGGATCTGATAAAAACAACATGATCCCGTCTAACACAAACAAAGTAAAAGCAATCAGCAGAGTGCCATAGATAACGGATATGATACCGGTTGCTTTTTTCCTGCTCCGGCGGATGATGATTATCCCGCACACTATCGCGGTTATGGCAAGGACTGCGAAAATGAGGATTGAGATCATCAGAAGTGTTATCGGAACGCTGTTGCACTGGTCTCTTATAGATCTGATTTTCAAAGGTTCATACATGTGATCGCCGGATACAAGTATGTTGTGATATGCGATCCATGCGTAAAGGAGCAGGCCGAGCAAGTATATTGATATGAGCATTCCCGGAACGGATGAAGCGATCATGACGTTTCCGGTTATCTTTCTGGTTCTGTCATTTTTCTTGTAGACGATCAGCGACAAGATAAAAAAGCTGATATATACCGGCCACATAAAAAGACCGTATCCGAACACGATCTCCGCATAATGGAATGCGTCTACCCATTTATCCATATAAATCCTATCCCCCATATAATCATTACTATTATTTGCCTGAATGACTTTGTGTTCAAGCTTTAGATTGGATTTATTTTTCTGCTCCATAATAATATAATTAATTTACTATATGGAAATGGGAGCAGGGAAATGAAGCGCAAAGGGGTTATAATCACTGTTAGTATCGTTGCGGTCTTCATGGTGATCGCCGGTGCGTTTTTCATTATGACGATCCGCAATTACATCAAAGCTTTCGAATGGGATATTCATGAGCAGGTCACTGAAAGGGAAAGGGACAAGTTAAGCTATCTCGCTCTACTTCCTGAAGCAGCTGATGATATCGAGTATTATTCTGTAATGGGTGCCAGAGATCCCAGTTATCTGATCACTTCCCGTTCATTCAAGAGCGTTGATGACATGTGCGATGCACTGCCTGAAGGATGCGGGGAAGCCATCAGGAAGGCTTTGGCAACGGGAGAGTACAAAGAGACCGAAGACGTTCTTAACAGAATGACCAAGCGTTATGATGTGCAGATCTCTGATCTGCCCGTCATTAAAGAAGACGATGTCAAAAAAGAGTACTACAGCGCTGCACGCGGCGCATTCAGATATTACTATGTTCTTGCATATGAAGACGGTACATACCGTTTTGAGATGAGAGTCGATGAAATCTAAACTTTTAAAGAAAACAATATTAAAGGTAATCCTTATTGTTTCGGCAATAATTCTATTTGCTGCACTGGCATATGAGGCTGCCGTTTGGGTGTTTAGCGACCGTATCGTTAAGCTTTCTTTTAACGGCTTGGAGAACATGTTTGTCGTGCGCGATGAATACTATGCCGTAGCCGGACCTTTCAGGGCATTGGTTCCAAAGGCTCTGGTCAATACTGTCTGTGAATCTGATCCTGAATACATTTCCGACGTGGACAAAGAGGCCGGAAGGGTGCTTCGCGTTCAGGTTAACTGGAGTGAGAACGGACGTCCGGTATTTGAAGGAACAACGACATTGATACACAGTTATTCAAATAAATATGTCTTTGAGGTCAGAAGTCCCGGACCGGATAAATGCGTTGTTTCACGTGAAGAAGAACGGCTGATACTGGACATTGCAAAACACTTTCATGATTTTGAAAAAGATTACGTAAGAGGCGAAGGTAACTGGCTTGCCTATACCGGTGGCAGCACGACGATATTCTCTTTTACGCTGTCTGTTAACGGCAATAGATCTGTCATATCTGTTCATCAGCCGGGCAGTAATCACGAGGTATATTCTTTTGATTCCGGAAAGCTTGTGAAGATCATGAAAGTGCCCGAAAAAGGAAAGTTCGACGTTCTGATCTGGAAGAACAGGTAATCCGCACCCTGCGATGTTATTATGTTTATATGGATCTCAATTCAAAAGAAGCAAGAAAGCTTCTGAAAAACTACTACGACTGGTATTGGACCGGCGTCCACGAGCGCTGGTGGAAAGATAATGCGATCCATTTCGGATATGATCCCGAAAAGACCACGATGCACGAAGCCGTAAACAAATCTTTCGGTTATGAAGACGATAAGCCATACCATAAAAAAGTAGATCATAGTCTTGAGATCAAACGCGGCATAGAAAAAGGAATCCTTCTGCCTCCCGCCGACCGTGATCACGATGAGATGATCGATGAGCTGATTGAGCTTTGGAAGACCTTCGATCCGAAGGATCTGGTGAACGGTTTTCTATACAGCCTTTCAACAGGGAGGAATGAATACCGGACGGCCATTGCAAGTTATTATTTTGCAAAGGGGATCGAAAAGCATGAGCCCCAAGAAGTCTATCTGACATCAGGTCATAACGGCTGTCATTATTGCGGCCTTCCCGTTGATGAAAAGGGCATGTGCCACATCGAAGATTCGTTATCCAGATACGCACTTTTCTATCCGCAGTACGATACGATCAAGTACATGCAAAGAGCTGATTATGCGCTTTTCGATCTTAAACAGTTCAAAGCCCTTCCAAAGGTCAGTTATACGAAGGACGATGTTGATATCCTCGTTTACATTCTGAAGAGCGCTGCGGACATGGGCGCGAACAATAAGTTCACGGCCCTTCAAAAGCAGATAACAAGAGCAAGAAAAACCAATCTGAACGGCAATGACGTCAACGTGATCCTTGGTGTTCTTTCCGTGTGCGGAGTGCTTCAGACACCCGAACACAGGGGCTACGCTGAGAAGTTTACGGAATTGGGTGACAGAGGCTTTGAAGGCTACGAGACGGAGCTTTTCTATCCTTTGTATTATTGGCGCGGAAAGCACGGTGTTGATAAGCTTTCGCTTGCAAATGTTTTCCCATCTGACGTCGTAAAAGCTTTTGAAGCTGATAAGGATGAAGTCTCACTGACCGAAGTTTATTCCAAAGTCAAAACAGGCTCGAAGACTTCCAAAAGCAACGGCGAAGAGTACTTCAGTGACGGCAAGCACGTTCTTCAGCTTGATGACCGTATGCGCCATTATTACGGACTGGCGCCTCTTGATCCTTCCTGGGACAAGGAAGTCAGATATTCGCGTCTGTACAATTACTATACAAGGACAGAAGTGTATTTCGAGGGCAACAGCATAAAGAAAGTGATCAGCGAGACAGGCGGTCTTACGAAAGACGGCGTTTTTTATGTTTATGAATACACGGAAAATGACGCTGTTGCCGAAACCGAAGACAGGTATCTGCTCCTTCCAAAGACTTCCAGAGGTAGGAAAAGACCCTGGACTCCCTCTTTGCTGAAAACGTTTACGTATATGAGCGTATACCTTAATGTCAATCTTGCCGGAAGGGGATTTTTCACATATAACTACAGGAACAACAAACAGCTTAATCTGCCCGGCAAGCCGTGGGCAAGATCGCCTTTGGAGTTCTATACATATACGGATGAATACATCCGGAATGTGCCTGATGATTACGAAGATGTTTTGAATGATTTCGTGTATGGTAAATAATCATCCTGACAGGTCACGATCAAGGAGGTGTGCTATGAGAAGGAGAACAGTTGCTGTAATCGTTTTCGGGAATTCCTACACAGACTTAAACAGCAGCTTTGCAGATTATATCTTTAAGGAATTGGGGATCGTAGATCCCACTGAAGGGAAATAAATGATGGAGATCACTTATAGGAAATTTACTGAAGCAGACATTGAAACATGTATCGCTCTAAGGATCAAACAGCTTACTGAAGAATACACTTCCGAAGGCCGGACGGTCCCTATGGATGTTGATCTTGCGAGTGCATTGAGAGACTTTTATCAAAGGCATCTGGAAGACGGTTCGTTCGTTTCCTGGCTTGCCATGGACGGTGACAGGATCGTCGGAACGAGCGGCATGTCTTTTGTGGAAAAGCCACCGTATTTTACTTGTCTTACTGGAAGGATAGGCCTTCTTTCGAGCATGTACACCGATCCTGATTACAGACGGATGGGCATTGCAAGAGAGCTCCTTCACAGAGTGGTGGAAGAGGCCAGATCTCACGGGTGCGGCGTAGTTCACGTTACCGCTTCCGACATTGGCGTAAAGCTCTACACGGCATATGGATTTGAGCATAACGGAAACTTTATGATGTACCGTTTTTGAGGTGAAGAAATGAAGATAGGTATCATCGGATACGGAAGCATGGGAAAGATGCTGCTCTGGAAATTCTCAGAATCAGGGAAGAAAAGTAAAGAAGACCTTTTCGTATCTAACAGGACGACCGCGAAACTTGAAGAAGCGAAGCTGATTGCGAACATAACGGATAACACAGGCGCAGCAAGGGTTTCAGACATACTCTTCTTATGCGTCAGGCCGTCGGAACTTAAAGCTGTCCTCGAAGAAATAAGAGATAACGTTAAGCCTGATGCTCTTATTGTCTCACTCAACGGAAGCGTTACGTTTGAATCATTACACAAGTTCATTGACGGCAAGCTCGCCAAGGTCATCCCGAGCCTTACCGCGGAGATCGGAAGATCACAGACTTTGGTCTGCTATGACTCCGGTGTTGCTTTGGAAGAAAAGAGAACTCTTGAATGCCTTCTTGAATGTATGGGCAACGTGATCGAACTGTCCGAGAACGAGATGGGAATGGGCTCTGAACTTGTCAGCTGCATGCCCGGATTCATTGCTTCGATATTTGACGTAATATGCAAATCCGCGGAAGGACACACGGCGATCCCGAAGGAACAGATAGTTAAGATGGTCCTTTCCACAATGAGTGCAACGGGCGATCTCATGCTCCAAAAGGACATGACTTTTGAGGACGTCGTAAACCGCGTTGCAACAAAAGGCGGAATAACCGAAGAAGGCACAAAGGTAGTGTACGAAGGCTTCCCGGAGACTGCGGATCTTCTTTTCGAGAAGACCTTAGAGAAGAGGAAACTTACTTCGGAAAAAGCCAATACTGATTTTAGCAGTCGAGCCTGATTCACGTTTTGGAACACGATTTTTGCAGTTTTCGTGTTCCGTTTTGTGAATATCTCGTTTGATTCACGTTTTGGAACACGAAATTTGTTGTTTTCGTGTTCCGTTTTGTGAACGAAAAAGGGCCGTGATTTCTCACAGCCCTTATTATCTTCAACCGTCAGGTCAGATTATTTCTTCTTGGAGTTAACCTGATCCTTGAGTGCCTTGCCTGCCTTGAACTTAGGTGCAACACATGCAGGGATCTTTGTCTCAGCGCCTGTCTGAGGGTTGCGGCCTGTTCTTGCTGCTCTCTTGGATGTCTCGAATGTACCGAAGCCAACGAGCTGGACCTTGCCGCCCTTCTTGAGCTCTTCGGAAACTACTTCGATGAAAGCCTTTACTGCTTCGTCGGATGCAGCCTTGGACATACCTGTCTTATTGGCCATTGCTTCAACTAATTCTGCTCTGTTCATTAATAGAACCTCCGTTTGTTAGTACTATGCCGGCGATCTTTCGAAGGCCGACAAGGCGGTATTATACGATTCTCCTGATTTGAATACAAGGGAAAAATGAGTGAAAATCGTGTGTTTTAATTCTAAACGCAAATAATTTAACGATTAACGTTAAAAAGTTGTTGACAAAGATAAAATCTGGGAGTATTATCCAATCGTCAGGAACAAGGGGGCCCAAACGTCATCCTGGGGAAAAGGAGTGAGTATTTATGGAAGAGAATGTTAAGATCGCGAAGATCAAGAAGAGCAGTGCCGTAGGCAAGAAGATATGCGTCATACTTACTATCATTGCGATCATCGGATGTGTTTGTTCAGCGGTTGCATCAATAGCGATCTTCAGCATGGGCAAGGAGTTCGATAAAGAGGTGCAGAAAGGCATCGAGGCCGGCGTGATCAGCGAAGATAACGAATTCGGCTCGGTTAAGATGATCAACATCAATGTCGGATCAGTCAAAAAGGTCCATTCCGATATTCCGTCTTTGCAGAAGATATTGGATGAGCAGCCTTATGCAATTACTTACGGTTTCTACTGCTTCATAATGAGCGTGGCATGTGCGGTTGTTACGGTAATGCTGAAGTTCGTGGGAAGCGTTTTCGATCTGATCATCAAGGAAGATACGCCATTTAACGATAAGGTCATCAAGAGGGTGGTCATCGTCATGATCGTATTGAGCGCCGTGATGCTCTTCACCATGAGCGCAGGATTTGCCGCTCTCGGAGGCATAACTACATGGGTCGTTTATACCATCATGGATTATGGCAAGACCCTTCAGATCCAGTCCGACGAGACTTTATGACGGAGGATAGGATATGGGACAGATAATACTTAGATTAGACAGGGTAATGGCGGACAGGAAGATGTCCCTCAACGATCTTTCCGAGAAGGTAGGCGTATCCAACGTAAACCTCTCGAAAATGAAGAACGGCAAGATTTCCGCCATACGTTTCTCCACGCTCGAAGCGATATGCGAGGCCCTTGACTGCCAGCCCGGAGACATACTCGAATACAGCAAGGACGGGTAAGGTTCTCCGATTCTGTAATTTATCAGGATTTTGTGCTCAATTTGCCCTCTATTACGGCTCAGATCAGCATGCTAATCTGAATACGGTAATAGGGGGCTTTTTCGCTTGTTTTGAGGGTGGTTTGATATGGCGTTGTTAAAGAGTTATACCTTTTCAAAATGTGCCGGCGTTCTGTTCTTTGATTCGGATCAGGAGTATTTGAATGTCCTTTTTGCGGCACCGGATTTGATGCCGTCGACTTTCATGGAGACGAACTCCTGGATCAGGGCGAAGAATGTCTGAAGCAAAGTGATTTTGCGGGAGCAAAGGAAAAGTTCATAAAGATACTGGAGAAAGATCCGTCAAATTTCGCGGCTCTGTGCGGAAGGATCCTTTCAGAAGCAAGGTGCACTTCGACAGAAGGACTTAAGGATCCCGAATTCTATAAGAAGTGCCGTCTTTCTCCTGTCAGGGCGGCCGTTAACACGGCTGTTGACAGATCTCCCGAATTTGCCGTGGATTATTTTGCAAAGCTTTCTCAAATGGTCTCCTTTGCTGAAGAACTGGCACAGGTGGAGGATGAGCAGAGCGTCGTTAAAAGATCACTGGATGAGACGTCTGTCGGTATCTCACGTAGATTTCTTTCGAATAGCCGGCAATCATTTAAGCACTCACTGATAATAATGGGCGCGGCCGTGGCCTTTGCATCGGTATATCACTTTGTTCAGATGCTCGCCGCCGGCGTTACGGACTGGACCTTTTTCCTGGTAATAGAAGGTTTGATGGTATTGGTCTATGGCGCGTTTTTCCTTGCGTTTTTCATTATCACGCGTGCGGAAAGAAAGCGTGCGGAAGCTCCGTACCGCGTAATGGTCCAGGCAAGCAACAATGCATCTTCTGCAGGCTATAAAGCTGAGGGCTTAAAGAAAGAATACTTAAGAGTTTATAACGAACTCCAGGCGCTAGAAGAGGCCACACGTGAGGCTTTGAACGGATTGGAAAACGGTAAGACAGAAGATCACGGAACGAAAACTCCTGACAGCGGCAAGACGGTCCTGTGCGCAAAATGCGCTGCCCAATTAACTCTTGATAAAGAGAAGAGGGTCTATCAGTGTAATTCCTGCGGCGTTGCTTACGGAATCTCGCTGTTCTTCGGCCTTCCTCTCGAGAAAGCGCTTAACTCGATGAATATGGGCAGGTATTCTGATGCCGATCAGAGATTTACCAATATCCTGATGGTCGAGCCGTCTCATTTTGATGCTCTCCTGGGTAATATCCTCTGCACCGGAAAATGGTCAAAGGTAAGCAGGATAGGACTGACAGGCGACTTAAGGCCGATCAGCTTTAAGATCCTTAAAGAACAGGTAGAAAAGACAGGGAAAAGCGCTTCAGATAGCGACAAAGCTTATTTCGTAACCTTGGGTGAACTTATCTCCGTTCTCGAAGAGCTTTCTATGATCGACTACAAAGAAAAGATCGCCGAAAAGAAGAACAGGGAGCTGGATATCCGGGACAAAGTCTTTTCAACGCCGGATAACAACATCAAGAGTGCAAACTATAAGGAAAGATGGAGCATCGAAGAGAAGAACAGACCCTATGTCGGAAAGAAAAAGGACAGGCAGCTCCAGTTTGAAAGACTTAAGGAGAGCCTGCTCCAAATGAAGAGCGACAGCGTGCTCAATAAGTGATCCCAAAGCCGGGTTCAGCCCTGATACGTGTTTTTAGGTGTTCCTGCGGGTGGTATAATATGTCTGTTTGAGAAAAAGTCCCAGACAGACATATTTAATTTGCGGTGATAAAAATGCAGTATAAAAAGATGATATCACTTGCTTTAAGCGCAAGTTTGTTAATAGGAGTTTTAGCAGGCTGTAAATCCGGTAAAGAACCTGATGTTACAACTGCTTCAAGTTCGGAAACCGTTACTTCCGTTGAGACAACGGCTGCGGCTGAGAGTTCCGCCACATCCGAAGAGACTACCAAGGATGAGAATGTCATCGTGTTTGATGACAAGGCCCAGGCATATGCCAATGAGTTTATTACGGGATTTGCTGCAAATGGCCTCGGGAATTTTGACAGGGACAAAGCAACTCCTGAAGAGCTCCTTGACTTTGCTTTTGTCTATCTGAAGTACAACACGGATGAGAATATAGGCTATATGAAAAAGGGTGAAGTAAGTTATCAGACTGTCACCTTTGCACAGGCTATGAAGATCATCGGAAAGCTGTTCGGAACCGGGATCAAGGAAGAAGACTGCAAGGCTCTGCCCAAACTGCCGGTGAAATACGATGACAACAAGGACGGCCCTTATTATGACAATGGCAAGATATGCTTTTTCGCTGCTGATGGCGAGGAACACAATTTTGTTGCCGTAGTTGATTCCGCATACAATAACGGAGACGGAACCCAAACTTTGAGTTTCACTCTTTACATGATCGATATTAAAACGTATCTGGATCTTGAAAATGATGATATCTCGGCTTATTACAGACTGACGCCCGAAAAAGCCGAAGAAGACAAGACACTTAAAAAGCTCTATACGGGTACTGCGACAGTGGATATAGGCCAGTCGGGTGATTACATCCTGAAAGCTTTAACGTCCGCAAAACAGGAGAATTAATATGCCGGTTTTTCATGCGGGAGATATGACATGATGGACGACAGGATATCAAAGCAGATAGCTTTTGCGCTTGAATTGGATAAGGAAAAGAATGTCTTCAGGCAGACTCATCTGTCAGGACACGGCAGGAACGAGAACGACGCGGAACATGCCTGGCACATGGCTGTCATGGCGTACATGCTGAAGGAATACGCCAATGAACCCGTGGACATAGCCAAGGTCATGATAATGTGCCTGATACACGATGTCGTTGAGATCGACGCAGGCGATACCTATGCGTACGATGCTGAAGGCTTAACAACTCAGAAGGAACGTGAGGATAAGGCGAAAGAACGGATCTTTTCACTCCTGCCTGAGGATCAGAAGACAGAGTTTATGAGTCTTTTCGATGAATTCGAGGCTAATGAGACGCCTGAAGCGAAATATGCTCATGCGATGGACAATTTCCAACCGCTGATCTTAAATAACAGCAATAACGGCGGGGACTGGAAAGAGCACAATGTCACCGCAAAACAGGTGTACGGAAGGCAGACCAAAACCCGTGCGGGATCGGAGAAGATCTACGAGATAACGGACATGCTGATAAAAGAGAACATCAGCAAAGGAAACCTGACCTTAGAATAAAAAAGCTGCCGAGGCAGCTTTTCGTTTTACTTGGATTGCAGGAAAGATTACTTTTCGAGCTTCTCACCGCACTTGAGGCAGAAAGCAGCCTCCGGGTCAGTTATCTCAGCACCGCACTTAGGGCAGATGACCGTGTTTGCAGCTCTTTCTTCCTTGGCCTTTTCAACCTCGGCTTCCTTCTTTGCAGCTTCCTTGGCGTCATCTCTTTCAGCCCAGTCGTTTGCTTTGTTGACTACGGTCGCGCCGGACTTGACTATGGATTTTCCGAGCTGCTTGAAAGCGCCGCCTAAGTCCTTGCCGGTTTCTTTCCAATCTTCTCTAAGACTTCCCATTACCTATTCCTCCCGTCGCTTTTCGCGTTTACATATGAAAGGATATTCGTCTGGCAAGCCAAAATCAACCCCATTTTATCAAGGCAGATATCCCGGACAGCTGGCGGTGACTTTTTCAGGAGACCTTGTTTCATTGGCTTTGCGGACTGTAACATTGTTACACAAGGCAAATCCCGCAATATGCGCTAAAGATCAGGCACTCTTAATTGCCTATATGACGTCTTCATTTTTCGTGAAGTTTTCCGACAAAAATGTCAATAGGATTTTGTATAATATTTTTGATAAAAGGTGGAGGGTCTTATGAAATTCAATTCGCTGATACCTGAACTCACGGTGGACGACATTGAGAGGACTAAGGACTTTTATGCCAATAAGCTCGGTTTCAGGATCGAATATGAAAGACCCGAGAACAAGTTCGTTTTTCTGTCGCTATATGAGAACCAGATCATGTTCGAGCAGCAGAACGGGCATTGGAGCGTCGGCGAGTTAGAGCATCCGTATGGCCGCGGTATCAATTTCGAGATGGCCGTTCCTGACGCCGAAGCGTTGTATCAGAGGGTTCTTGAACATGAAATAAAGCCTTTCAGGGAACTCATGGAAAGCAAATACAGAGAGGGCGACGGATATATAATCCAGCACGAGTTCCTGATCCAGGATCCTGACGGCTATCTTTTAAGATTCGCAGATTAGAGCAGGGAGGAGACGCATGCGTACGATCATAAGCGGAATATTGGCAGGCCTCAGCATTTCGATCGGTGGCACGGTCTTCCTTTTGTCCGGAAACAAGATCCTCGGCGCAGTGTTCTTTACGGTCGGATTGTTCTGCGTTTGTGCGTTCGGTTTCAGCCTTTTCACCGGCAAAGTCTGCTATGTATTTGATAACGATAAGAAATACGCATTCTCGCTCATCCTCATCTGGCTCGGTAATCTCATAGGTTCGCTCCTTGTCGGATTGCTGCTTTTGCAGACAAGGCTTGGCCCTGAGCTCATCGAAAAGGCCGCGCCCGTGTGCAAAGCAAAGCTAGAGCAGGGGTATCTGAGCGCGTTTATTCTCGCATTTTTCTGCGACATCATGATCTACATCGGAGTCGAAGGATATAAATCGATCCCTCATGAGATAGGAAAATACCTCGCGCTGTTCTTTGGCGTAACGGTCTTCGTCATCTGCGGATTCGAGCACTGCGTGGCCAACATGTTCTACTTTACCGTAGGAAAGGCCTGGAGTGTCGAGGCAGTGTTCTATCTGCTCATTATGACTTTGGGAAATGCAGCCGGAGGGGTTTCCGTTCCGCTCCTCCGCAAGGTGATAGAGAAACCTAAAAAGGCTGCGGATTAAATCGAAATTTAGTTTTTGTTTTCTACATAAAGGTGCCGTTCTTGCGTTGATCGTAAGAGCGGCATTCCTTTTTCCTTTAAAGGGGGCTCTATAATTGAAAAATCATTCCAAATCTCAAAAACATGCTGTTTGGAATGACTTTTTCCTTCGAAAACTGGTTCTGAAAACGGAAAAATCATTCCAAATCGCAAAAACATGTTGTTTGGAATGAATTTTTC
>SVJC01000076.1 GCA_015069215.1 Oscillospiraceae bacterium | reverse complement strand
GTTGTTTTTTCCCGGGTGCAGTCCGCAGCCGGGACCTTCCCGATATGTTTTGAAAAATGAGGGGCTGCCTCTTGAAGTGAACAGGTCACTTGTGAGACAGCCCCCTTTAAGGAACAGGTTTCGAAAAGAATTACTTCTTAACCTTAACGCTTCTCTTACCGCAGTTTCTGTATGTGAAGTACTTCTTATACTTCTTGACCTTGGACTTCTTGACCTTGACCTTCTTTACGGAAGAGAGATAAAGAGAACCCTTAACGCCCTTCTTTGTAAGCTTTGTAGTGTTCTTGATGTAGAGCGTCTTGAGCTTGAAATCGCAATTGAAGCAAGCCTTACCGATCTTCTTGAGCTTCTTGGATGTGATTACGAAGTAGCTGAGTTTAGAGTCATGTTCAAATGCCTGGGCTCCGATAGTGACAAGACCTGCACCGCCTGTGCACCTGACAAGATTGAACATTCCGTGGAATGCGAAATCACCGATAGTAGTAACACTTGCAGGAAGATAAACTTTTGTAACATGGGTACAATTTGCAAAAGCGCCGTAAGCAATTACTTTCAACGTGTTGGGAAGAACGAGCTCGGTTGCACCGGAACAATCCATGAAAGCCTCATATCCAACCGAAACAAGACCGTTAGGCAGAACGATAGAAGTGAGAGCCCAGTTCTTGGCAAATGCACACTTACCGATCGTTTTCAGGCTGCCGTTAGTAGGCCATACAATGCTCTTCAGGTTTGTGCACCAAGCAAAAGAGAAGTTACCGACTCTTTCAACGCCGTTTCCGATAACGACCTTCCTGATGTCAGTTCTGAAACTATACCAGGGAATATTGGTTGTCTTGTCATAGACGAAATCATACATCGGCCCATTACCGGAGATCGTCAATGTACCATTGCTATCCAATTTGTAAGAGACATTGTCACCGCATTTGCCGCTTTTAGAAACAGTGGCAGCATTGGAATTCAATGCCGGAAGCATGGAAATTACCATGACGAATGACAGAAGACATGTAAAGATCTTCGTTTTGATTGTTTGCATAATTAACCTCCCCATATGCAAATAAAATACTTTGGCAATCAAACAATTCCCAAGTTGTTTTGAAATATACAACAAAAAGGCAAAAAAACAGCCCCCTTCTTTGTGGCAAAAAGGGGGCAATGTGGTGCAGATGGCGGGACTTGAACCCGCACGAGATTGCTCCCACTAGCACCTGAAGCTAGCGCGTCTGCCAATTCCACCACATCTGCGTGCCCGTAAATTCTATAACAACAACCTTATTTTTTCAATACAGTCATTTAGCGGACAACATACGCCGTTCTTCTACTCTGAAAAGCCAAAAACTATATAATTATCTTATGAATGAAATCTCAGTCTCAGTTACAGCTCTCTCCCAGTATGTATCGCGCGCCGGTGACATGGCGGGCGGTTCATACCAGTCTGTCAGCGGTACAGAAGGCACAAGACTGCACCAGAAGGTGTTTTCCGAGCTCAAGAAGGAATACGGCGACGTAATCACCACTGAGGAATCCCTTTCCTGGGTCTACGACGGAATGCCGGGACTCAACCTTAAGGTACAAGGACGTTTCGACGCCATGCTGGCCGAGAAGAACAAGGCTCCCCGCATCTTCGAGATCAAATCGTTCAATTCAGCCAGAGACAGCTTCAAGAGTCTCGTAAGGCCCGAGCACATAACGCAGCTCAAGCTTTACGGAGCGATGTATATCTTTTCAAACAGCGATGTAATGGACGTCACGCTGACGCTCAGGTACGTATCAGTCACAACGTTCAAAGCTTATGAAGAGAGCTTTGCCATGTCTTACGAGGAGGCCGAGTCCTTTTTCGAAGCAACCTGCAATGAATATGCGGTCTTTGCAAAGAGACTTCTGGATTACGGCAGCGAGATGATCACTTCGGTAAAAGACGCAACCTTCCCTTACGACGTGATCCGCGCGGGACAAAAAGAGTTCATGAAGAAGTCCCTCCTGTCACTTACTTCAGGCACTACCCTTTTCGTTGAAGCGCCAACGGGCATCGGAAAGACCATCTCAACGCTCTATCCCGCGATAAAGGGACTTCTTAAAGGAAGATATTCCAAGATCTACTATCTGACTGCCAAGTCTGCAACGCGCAACGTTGCTTCAAAGGCTTTGAACGACATGCGCGCCAAAGGTCTTCTCATACGTTCGATCCTGCTTCAGTCCAAAGAGAAGATGTGTCCTTTCGGGACCGAATGCGATGCCAAGTTCTGCCCGCTTGCAAAGAACTACTACGGCAAGCTCAAAGCCGCATTGGAAGAGATCCTCACAAGGGATGAGATCACGCCGGACATCGTATCCGAGATAGCGGGACGTTACGGTATCTGCCCCCATGAGTTCATGATTGATACGATGAACTACTGCACTGTCATCATCGGAGATTATAACCACATCTTCCACCCGAGGGTCTCTCTCATGGATGACGATCCGGGAGCCCCCAAGAGCGTAGTCCTGGTCGATGAGGCGCATAACATGATCGACCGTGGACGTGACATGTTCTCCGCATCGTTTTCGCTGAGCCTCATAGATGAGATGATCAAGGACTTCAAGGACAAGGATGCAAGGATCTCTGCGCTTATCCATCAGCTCAGGCAGTATTTCGTGACCGCATCGCAGATGTTCAATAACAACAGCTCGTGCTTTGCCGTTCTGGAGGAAGCCGAAGAGAGAAAGATAATCAGGACCGAAGGCTGGGAAGCAATGAGACAGCCTCCGAGGAAGCTCTACGCCAAGATGTGGTACACCGTCAAATGCCTTGGCGACATACTGGACGGCATCGAACAGGGTCAGACAAGAAAGACCTCGATGAAGTTCTTCTTTGAAGCAAGGTACTTCCTTACGATCCTCGAACACTACTTTGACGATTCATACATCACGACGATCGGAAAAGACAGATCGGACATCGTTCTTACGCTCAACTGCCTTGACTGTTCATCCAAGCTCGACAGGATAATCAGGGATAAGCTCCCGGTAATATTCTTTTCGGCGACCCTGTCTCCTTTTGAATACTACCGCAACTGTCTGGTGGGTCGTGATGCCGACTATACTGCAACGCTGCAGCTCCCCTCGCCTTTTCCGCCCGAGAATCTCGAACTGATGCTCGATACGGAGATAAGCACGGCATACAAGAACCGCAATGATACAAAAGATGCGCTCGCGCATAAGATAGCGGACGCTTTGACCGGAATGAACGGAAACTACATGGTTTTCTTCCCGTCTTTCGAGTACATGAACCTGATAATGCCAAAGGTATCAGAGCTGCTAGGTTCAGATAACGACGGACTTAAGATAATATCGCAATTTCCCGAAATGACGGAGCATGACAAAGCCGAATACCTTGCAGCTTTTGCCAGTCCGTCAGAAGGGCTCCTTATCGGCGCGGCCGTATTGGGCGGTCATTTCGGAGAAGGAATAGACCTTGTAGGAGACAGGCTCTCCGGCGTAATAATCGTGGGCGTCGGACTCCCAAAGGTCACGCCGGAAAGACAGATCCTGCTCAATTACTATACAGAGAAATTCGGTGACGGATTTGCATTCGCATACAGGTTCCCGGGCTGGCAGAAAGTGCTTCAGGCTGTGGGGCGCGTGATCAGGACCGAGGAAGACACCGGCTTTGCCCTTCTCATAGATTCAAGACTTGATAACCCCGAATATGTAATGCTCTTCCCCGAGCACTGGAAGATCTGACCCTTATCTCTTGGGGATGCCGTCAAGGATCGACAGTCCGTCGTAATTCCTGTCAAACTGGACCGAAAGATAAGCCGTGGTAAAGTCCTTCAAAGCAGAGACCACGTCTTCGGATGCCTTTGCCGTAAAAAGCCTGTTCAGGGGACAATCAAAGAAATAATTGAGCGCTTCAACTGCATCGTAAGGAAGGATCCTGTATTCAAGCCCCGTAAGGCGGCCTGCCTTGGAATTCTTAACCGTCTCTATGGTTCCTCCCGTAAAGCTTACGAGATAAGACTGACCCGGAACGATCTTGTCCCCGCCGTTATTGGTGATCTCATATTTAACGGTAAAACCTGCAATTGTAAGAAGACGCCAGTTAAATGCGGAATACACTAACAGATAGTCCTGAGGGCGCTTTGCGAGCATGTAGAACGCGTAGACCGCGAGCTCGTAAGCTTCGTGTGCATTCTCACCCTGGAACGTTGAATCCAGAAGACAAGTTGAGATGTGGGATGCACAGGTCATTGCCTCAAGGCTGTTCATTATCTCGGAGTTGTTCTCAACGATAGTGCCTTCCTTGAGATAGTAATATCCGTGCGAGACACTGACCACGAGATCACATACCATGAAAGGGATCGACAGAAACGCCGACTTAGATCCCTGGCGGCCTGCGCCCTTGGCGCATATTGTGACAAGACCCTTGTCCGATGTCAGGACAGAGACAAGACGGTCTTTTTCCTTGAATTCACTTGAAGCGAGAATTACTCCCCTGCAGGAGAAAGGTTCCATCAGTCTTCCTCCGTGTCGGAAAGACCTGTCTCCTTTAAGATCGCATCGTTGTTCTGCCAGTCTTCCCTGACCTTTACATAAAGATCGAGATAGACTTTGCAGCCGAGCATCTTTTCAATGTTCTTCCTTGCAGCGGTGCCTATGCGTTTGATCATCTTGCCGTCATGGCCGATGATTATCGACTTGTGCGACTTTCTGATGCAAAGGATGTCTGCCTTGATGACGACCATCGAACGGTCATATTCGTCCTCACCGTCCTCGGCGGCACTTTCCTTGAACTCGGTAACGATAACGGCGGTACCGTGAGGTATCTCCTGATCCGTATAATGAAGGATCTGCTCACGGATCATCTCGCCGGCGATCTCACGCTCTGTCTGATCAGTGAGGAATTCTCCGTCGTAAAGCCTCGGGCCTTCGGGAAGAAGCTTGGACAAAACCTCCAGGAGCGTATCAACGCCCTTTCCTGTCCTGGCACTTATCGGAACGACATCTTCGAAAGCATAGAGCTGTGAATAGTTTGCGGTAATGGGAAGCAGTGCATTCCTGCCGACTTCGTCCTCACGGTTGATCGCAAGGACCACCCTCTTCTTATTCTCTTCGCAAAGCTTGATAAGGCGTTTTTCAACGCTTCCGGGCTCGGTGAACCTTCCGTCCGCTATGAGCAGGACGACGTCTGCAGCGATGGCGGATCTGAAGGACTTCTCCACCATGATGCCGCCCATCTTTGAACCGGGCTTATGAACACCCGGAGTGTCAGTGAATATTATCTGCGTATCTTCGGTATTGTAGATCGATCTTATGTTGGTCCTTGTGGTCTGAGGCTTATGGGATACGATCGCGATCTTCATGCCTGAGATGCAGTTAAGGAGCGTGGACTTGCCTACATTGGGGCGCCCCAGAAGAGCAACGGTTCCTACGTGGGCACAGTGTGAACCTGCAGGAATGAGGCCTGTCTCATCCTTATGGTTATCCATCTCGTAAACGTCTTCGATCTCATCGTCAAAAGCAAGTCCGACAGCTTTCATGAGGCGCTTCTGCTTGGATATCATGACCTCCTCGTCAGCCTTTTCGATATGGTCATATCCGAAAAGATGGAGCAGCGAATGAGCGATGAGGAATACAGCCTCGCGTTCAAACGAATGACCGAAATCCTCACTCTGCCTTTTTGCCGCTGAAAGATTTACAAGTATGTCTCCGTAGCACAGAGCCTCGTTGCCTTCCTCGTCAGTCTCGTAATCGCCTGCGGAAGGGATCTCAACAAAGTTTCCGTCCTCCATGTCAAACATCGGGAACGACAGGCAGTCGGTCTCCTTGTCGATACCGCGCTGCTCAGAATTCACTTCCCTGATCTCATCGGGCGTAACGAAAGTAAGCGTGACATAGGCTTCCTTCATTGTCCTCAAAGCCTGCACCGACAAAAAGTCTTCAGTGCAGACAGAAGAAGCAAGCTCGGGGATCAGAGAACTGATTGACTCAAGCGAACTTTCATCGAAATTCTCATCTGAATAAACGGTCTTTATAATCATGAGGGGTACTTGATCCTTTCGTGGAACATACCTTCATAGATCTGTCTGAACGATTGAATGATCTTCTCAAGATCATCAAAGGACAGACCGGAATTCTTGAGCTGGTCCTGATCGATCTTGTCGCGGACAAGCACTCTGATAAGCTCTTCCGCTCCGTCTGCAGTGGTGATCTTCTTGGATCTGACTGCAGCCTCGACGGTATCTGCGAGCATGACGACTGCTGATTCCCTTGAAGAAGGTATGTGTCCTCTGTATCTGAAATTCTCGATATCCGGCGGTTCCAGTCCCTTGATCTTTGCTTCCTCACATGCCTTGTGATAGAAGTAACCCGGGACAGTTGTACCGTGGTGTTCGTCGATTATCTTGATTATCGCGGAAGGAAGGCGTTCCTTTTTCGCGAGCATAACTCCGTTCTCGGTGTGTGCGGTAATGATGTCAACGCTCTCCCTTACCGTAAGATCGTCATGCGGGTTGATGCCGTTTGACTGGTTCTCGGTAAAATACAGAACCGCATTGAGCTTTCCGATATCGTGATAGTAGGATGCAACCTTGCAAAGGAGAGCATCCGCTCCGATCGCTTCAGCAGCAGCGTCCGCGAGGTTCGCGACCATCATCGAGTGCGAATATGTGCCGGATGCTTCCATGAACAGTCTCTTTAACAGGTGCTGTCCCGGCTGGCTCAGCGAAATGAGTTTGACGGGAGATGCGGCGTTGCTCAGGAGTTCATAGATCGGTGAAAGACCAACTGCCGCAACGAGAGATGCAATACAGCTTATGAGTCCGAAGACTCCTGCGTTGATGAATTCATCACGCGTTGCGCCGTTTAGGAATCCGTATACCAGAGATGCCGTGATGGCTGCAAGAGTCGGATAAAGGATAAGCGAAGCGTTGGTTGAGATCCTTGCGGATTTTCCTGCGAAAATGGCGCAGAAAACGATGACTATTACGTTAACGAACATAGTCTGCGTATCAAAGGAATAGACCGGCCATACGAACATGAAGTCGAAGAGCGAAAGGATTATTCCGTTATGCGTGCCCATGTAAGTCGAGCACACCGCCGTGAAGAACGGAACTATGCAGAACAAAGGTGACAGCTTGGACAGATAAATGGAAGCCGCGATCGGCACAAGGAACGTAACAGTAAGCATGTAGAAGATCGGAATGTCAATGTCCGTCTTTCTGATCTTCGTATTCAGATAGAAAACGGCTGCGATCGAGATGACCGCTACGTAGAGCAGGACTCTCAAAAGGATGACCAGATCGAACTTGTTCTCACGGATAAGCTCAAGATCAACGAGGTTGCTGTAAACGTGATCGTCGATCTTGCCGCCGGTCTCTACGAGCCTGGAACCCTTATCGACCGTAACCGGGTCGTTCATTACGGCGTTGTATGCGTTCTGCGCAGCATCGGCAGATGCAATCTCATCATAGATGACATTCGGTTCGATGACCGCGTTGAGTATTGCGGACATAGAATCCGTGTAGCTTGAATATGAAGGTGACGATGTCTTGAAGTTGTTGATATGGATCAGGATCTTGTTTGCAAGCTCATCCTGGCCGATCTCTTCGGTCATGAGGAGCTCTGCGATCGCGACGGACTTGTCACGGATGAACGGGAATGCGGTGGAGCTCATGTCAATGATGGCGACAAGCCTTCTTGCGGGAATGGACTTGTTCATCTTCTGGACGACCAGCTTTGAAAGCCTGTTTGCGCCTTCCGTTGATGAAAGCTGGGGATTTGTCGCCCTTTCTTTCATGAGGTCGTTCCTGACCTGGTCGGCAAGCTCAAAGAACTGTTTTGTCCTGTTGATGTTCTCATCTGAGATCGCCGTGGACTTTACGAAAATGTCGTCCGAGGTCTCTCTTGCGATGACGGCCCTTCTCCGGGTCTCATATGTATCGGTAAAAGTTCTGGGCGCATAGATATCGCTTACCGCTATCGAACCGACTTTATAGTCATAGCTGACCGGAAGCGATCCGTAATAAACGATCGCGACTATCGTTAACGCTGCAAGAACGATGGAGATAACATGGTGAAAATCCACTATTCTCTTCTTTTTCTTTTCGATGCTCATTTCTCCTGCCCCGCCTTTTCGTAAGCCCTTACGATACGCTGAACAAGACTGTTGCGGACGATGTCCGTTTCCGTCATGCTCACTATGCTGATGCCTTCAACGCCGCGAAGGACTCTGATGCAATCCTTCAGACCGCTCTCAACTCCTCTGGAAAGATCGATCTGCGTAAAGTCGCCGCAGGCGACAGCCCTGCAGTTAAGTCCGATCCTGGTAAGGAACATCTTCATCTGCTCGCAAGTCGTATTCTGCGCTTCATCAAGGACGACAAAGCAATCGTCCAGGTTTCTGCCTCTCATGAATGCGAGGGGCGAAACCTCTATCAAACCCTTTTCGTAATATCTGTCGAAAGATTCTGTTCCAAGGAGAACTGACAGTGCATCATAAAGAGGCCTCATGTAAGGATCCACCTTCTCCTCGATATCGCCCGGCAGAAATCCCAACCTCTCACCTGCTTCAAGCGCTGGCCTTGTCAGGATTATCCTTGACACCTCACGTGCCTTCAAAGCCTTTACGGCCATTGCAACACCGAGGAACGTCTTTCCCGTTCCCGCAGGACCCGAGCAGATAACAAGCTCAGATCTTTCGAGCGCATCGATATATACACGCTGGCCGAGTGTCTTTGCCTTGATCGGACGGCCGGATGGAGTCGCGTAGAACACTCTGTCGCTGCCTTCAAGGAACTCTTCAAGTTTTCCGGAACGTGCAAGGAATATCAGATAATCAGGAAGGGTCGCATCTATCTCGCCTTCCTTGGCGAAATCGGAAAGCGCGGAAAGAACGCCCTTTGCGCGGAGAACAGACAGGCTGTCATCGCCTGTTATCTCAACGCCTCCTCCATCCAGCGAAATGCCTACGCCGAAGGCTGATGCGATCTTGTTCCAATAAACGCCGACAGCACTGTCAAAAGCGCCTTTGATGTCCAATTTCTCTGTCATAGTAAAATTATCTGTCAAATGAGGCTTACCGTCAATGTTATAGCGGAGTAAGGCGGTTCATTGCCTCAATGTAATAATCGGGAAGCGGAGCTTCGAAATGCATGGTCTCCCCTGTCCTCGGATGAATGAACGTGATCGAACAGCTGTGGAGCGCCTGACCTTCAAGTCCGTATTTCTGGCGTCTTGCCGCATAGACCGGATCACCCAACACCGGATGATTGATATAGCCCATGTGGACTCTGATCTGATGAGTCCTTCCGGTCTCAAGCTTCAGCAGGAGATCCGTAGCTTCGGCAAATCTTTTGACAACGGTAAAATGCGTGACTGCGCTCTTGCCGTCCTTAACGACAGCCATCTTCTTTCTGTCAGACGAAGACCTTCCGATCGGGGCATCAACGGTTCCCCTCTCCTCAGATATCACTCCGTAAACCAAAGCCCTGTATTCTCTTACGATCTCATGCCTTGAGAGCATGTCTGCAAGGGCAAGATGCGTCTCGTTGTTCTTGCAGGCAAGCATGAGTCCTGACGTATCCTTGTCGATACGGTGTACGATGCCCGGCCTTATAACGCCGTTGATATCGGAAAGATCATCCCCGCAATACGCAAGGAGCGCGTTGACCAGAGTTCCTTCGTGATGGCCTGCCGCGGGATGGACTACCATTCCCTGGGGCTTATTGATGACGAGGATGTCAGAATCCTCGTAAACGATGTCGAGAGGTATATCCTGCGGGATGTTGTCGCTGTTCTCAGGCTCCGGGAACGTGACTTCAACAACGTCACCCTGCTCAAGTACAAGACCTGCTTTGGTGGGAGTCTTACCGTTTACGGTCACCATGCCGTTGGTGATGAGTCTCTTGTAAAATGACCTGGAATAATCCCGGCCTGAATTATCGGAAATGAAAACGTCGAGCCTTACGCCCGGCGTAGTGCAGTCTAACTTAATCTTCTCCATCGTAACCGTTAATGCTGGCAGATCTTACTTTGTAAGGGAGCGAAGGGGCAGCCTCTTCATCATCAGAAGCTTCAGATTCTTCTTCCTTCTCTTCCTCTTTTTCTTCAAAATCACCGAAAGGAACCTGTGGTGCTCTTACACCGTCATCATTGGCCTTTTCCTTCTTCTCTTCCTTCTTTTTCGAAGACGAACCCCAGAAATCATCAAAATACTTCTGTCCGAATATGATGATCCCCATGAGGATGAACGTTCCGACGACTGCGCAGATGTCGGCAAGATTGAAGATCGGGAACGTATAGCTTCCGAAATCGAATCTGAGATAGTCGATGACGTATTTGAGCTGAACCCTGTCTATAAGGTTTCCGAAAGCGCCTGCGGAGATAAGGCAGAAAGCAAATCCGAGGAGCTTTAAGTGCTTTGCACAGGCAACACCCATGAAGATAACGACAAGGCCGCCCAACACCGCCGATATGATCGAAAGAGCAGTTATGCCCCAGGGCTTGTCAGCAAGGAAACTGAAGGCGCTGCCGGTATTGCGGACATAGTGCAGTGAAAAGAAATTCTCGATGACAGGAATGGTCGAGCCGTATTCCATGCTGAAATCTATCGCCTTCTTTATCAGCTGATCGGCTACGACCAGGAAAAACATCAAGAAGACAAACATTACCATAAGCTCAAGTCCGTTAATGGAATTAGCTTTACGTCCTTTACTCATACTCACAAAACCTTCTCATTTCCAGACACCTTCCGGAGGCATCGGTATTAAAGACTACACCACATATCATCGCAGGTCCAGTTGCCGGCTCATAGCGCGTGGGCATCTTGTAAACGAGCCTTGTGACGGAAGTCTCAGTCTTCATGCCGAGAACGGAATCCTCCGCACCGGTCATTCCGACATCACTTATGTAACCCGTACCACCGGGAAGGATCTTATCGTCTGCCGTCTGAACATGTGTATGAGTTCCCACAACACAGGTCACCCTTCCGTCGAGATAACGGCCCATGACGATCTTCTCTGAAGTCGTCTCGGCGTGAAAATCGAGCAGGATCGACGTGCAGTGCTCCTCATTCTTAAGCTTGGCGATCAGCTCGTCAGCCTTATGGTACGGATTATCAGCATCAGGAGAAATGAAGACCTGACCAAGGAGATTAATAACTCCCAGACGTTCACCGCCCTTCTCGAAAACAAAGTAATCATGACCGGGCCATGCAGGCGTAATGTTTGCAGGTCTTGCGCAATTAACGGCCTTGGGGGCCTGGGTTATGAAATCCTTGTTCGAAAAAGAGTGGTTGCCCAAAGTGAAGCCGTCCGCCCCGCTTGCGGCAAGGTCATTTAAGATATTGAGAGATACTCCCATGCCGTGGGTGGAATTCTCGGCGTTGACTATGAGGCAGTCAATTCCGTTATCAGCCTTGAAACGAGGCATTATGGCACTGAAAGCGCGCTTGCCTGCGGCACCGACTATATCACCGACAAAACAGACCTTCACTGGTTTTCTCCTTAAATAAAATTACAGTAAAAAATTATACTAAAAAATAATTTAAAACACAAAAGCCCCGTATCTCGCCCGGTCATTTGCTATAATGAGTTTCACGAATATGGAGGGCTATATATGAAAGTTGAATTCGGTTACGGAAGATCGGTACAGGTCGTGGACATTCCCGACAAGAACCTTGATGACATTCTTTTGGCAACTGACATAGAACACGAGCGCCGCGGCCCTGATGCCGTTAAATATGCTCTTTTTAATCCTGTCGG
>SVJC01000075.1 GCA_015069215.1 Oscillospiraceae bacterium | reverse complement strand
TTTCGTTACCGCCATGACGGACGGAACGATCCCGCCCGAAAAGCATGATCACTACCTGATGCTCATCAAACAGCAGTCAGACAGGATCAGGACTTTAGTTACCCAGATGACCGAAGCTTCGTCCCTTTCACATGTCGATCCCAAGATGATGGAGGAATTCAACATCAGCGACATGATCAACGATATCGTTGATAACCTTGAGGCACAGCTTTTCAACAAGGACATCACCGTCATCAAGTCACTGGATCCCGGTCCCGGCATTATGGCGTACGGCGAAGCACAGCAGCTCTGCAGGGTGATCATCAACATCATTACCAATGCCATCAAGTTCACGCCCCAGGGCGGTTCCATCAAGGTCACGACAACTTCCGAACCCAGGAACAAGAGGATCATGATCCAGATCGAGGATTCGGGAGCTGGCGTTGAGGAATCCAAGCGTAAGAGAATATTCGAGAGTTTCTACAAGGCTGATACTTCACGTAAGGTTGAAGGATTCGGCTTGGGTCTTTATATCTGCAAGCAGATCCTCGCGGCACACGGACAGACCATATCCTGTGAGGACGGCACTGAATTAGGCGGTGCCAGATTCGTATTCTATTTCCCGTTCCCGCCCGAAAACAGGCAGGAATGACATGGCGAGAGTCTCACGTTCCAAACTGGCTCAGAATACTTGGGATGCGCTTGTTTCCGCGTTTCCCGATTCTGCGTGTTCGCTTGATTTCGATCTTCCCGAAAGACTGGCCATAAGAGGAATATTGTCCGCGCAATGCACGGACAATAGGGTTAATCTTACTTCAAAGGAACTTTTCGATAAGTACCCTGACATGAATTCGATCGCAAATGCCTCTGATGAAGAGATAGCGGCAGTTATCAAGCCCTGCGGGCTTACTGCTTCTAAGACCGCTTCAGTAAAGGATTTCGCAGGCCGTTTCGTAAACGGGTGGGGTGGCGTCATCCCCAATGATGCGGACGAACTCATGAAGGTCAGGGGCATAGGAAGGAAGATCGCAAACCTTATCGTCGGCGAGATTTATCAGACTCCTGCGGTCGTAGTCGACACGCACTGCAAGAGGGTCATGAAGCGCATAGGGATCACTGATTCAGCAGACCCGGCCAAGGTTGAGAAGGACATTATGAAAGTGTTTGACAAAGACAAGTGGATCGCCATCGGACATCTGTCCGTAGACCTCGGAAGGACGTACTGCAAAGCTCAGTCGCCCGACTGTGATCAATGCCCGCTGTCGGGCTTTTGCGGGAGGAAATTCTGATGGCTCCCGTCAGTCTTTCAAGTCCCGTATCAGTGCTTTACGGAATAGGTCCCGCAGCAGCGGATCACCTTGCTAACCTTGAGATAAATACGGTTTACGATCTCATCACGTTCCTGCCGTGGAGATATAACGACTGGACGACGGTCGGAAGAGTATCTCTTTGTGAGGGAGGAAGTGAGGCATCGCTTTATCTGACGGTGCTTACAACTCCCCAGGTCAACATCAGGAGCAGGATGAAGCCCGTCAGTTTCATGGCAGGAGACGACACCGGCAGGATCAAGCTGATGTTCTTCAATTCACCTTATCTTGCAAATAAGTTCACTGCAGGAGACAGATGCTTTGTGCACGGCGAGCTGACTTATTTTGCGGGAACTCCGCAGATGGTAAATCCCTATATCGAGAAGGCTGACAAAGTAAGCACGTCAGAACTCGTAAGGCCCGTATATCACCTTACTGCAGGCATCACTTCAAGGCAGCTTTCAAGATGGATAAAGACTGCTCTGGATCTTTGCGGGAACGAGCTTAAATGCTGCATTCCGGACGAGGTAATGAAGAGAGAAAACTTCGTTCCGATGCAGGAGGCATACAGGCGCGTTCATTTCCCCGAAACGCTTGATGATGCATCTGAAGCAAGACGCCAGATCGCATTTGAAGAGCTTATCTTACTCGGCGTAGGAATGAAGCTCTACAACCGCGGAACAAGCGTTAAGGAGGTTGCAGAGCAGGTAGTTCCCGAGAGCGGAAGTGAGCTCGCAAAAGACGTTTCCGTCCGCTGGAAAAAGATCGTTGAAGGACTCGGCTTCACGTTAACCGGTGATCAGCGCAAAGCGATAATTGACATACAGAAGGACATGATGTCCACGGTCCCGATGAACCGCCTCGTACAAGGAGACGTAGGTTCCGGAAAGACCGCTGTCGCGATACTCGCGATGGCGATGACGGCTCTTATGGGCAAGCAGTCAGTAATGCTTGCGCCGACCTCGGTCCTTGCCAGACAGCATTACGACAATGCCTGCAGGATCCTCAAAGGAAGCGGCATCAACGTCGTTCTTCTCCTCGGAAAGACCAAGGCATCGGTCAAGAAAGAGATCAAGGAAAAACTTAAGGACGGAGAGGCTTCCGTGATAATCGGAACGCATGCGCTCCTTACCGATGACATAGAGTTTGCGGATCTCGCTCTCGTAATAGCTGACGAGCAGCACAGATTCGGCGTTAAGCAGAGGGAGAAGCTCCTCATCAGGAAAGACCTGGAGAGCGGAGTCAACAGCGTGCATAATCTCGTCATGACCGCAACGCCCATTCCGAGGACTCTTGCGATGGTCCTTTACGGCGACATGAAGACATCCGTTATCAGGGAGAAGCCCGCCGGACGCCAGGCCATAACAACGTGGTTTGCCGCATCCAAAGACAGTACCGATACGAGAGACGCACTTATCTCCATGCTTGAATCAGGACAGCAGGCATACATTGTCTGCGCCAGGATCGATGAGAATGAAGACGAGCTTTCGGATGATTCCATCATCGGAAATGACGGCACTGATGAGAAGGAGATAACATCCGTCGTCCAGATGAAGCAGAAGCTCGATGACATGGGCATTACGGCAAGGTTCCCGGCTGCGGTCCTCTATGGTTCGATGAACGAGCAGACCAAGCTCGATACGATGGAGAAGTTCCTTTCAGGTGAGATAAAGATCCTCATTTCGACGACCGTTATCGAAGTCGGAGTCGATAACCCGAGAGCGAACATAATGATAATCATGGATGCTGACAGGTTCGGCCTTTCAACCTTGCACCAGCTCAGGGGACGTATAGGAAGAGGAAAGGAAAAGTCTTATTGTATACTTGTTTCCGAATCCAGATCAGAACTCGCGCTTACGAGAATGAGACTGATGTGCGAATCGCAGGACGGTTTTGAGCTTGCCCAGAAGGACCTTGAGATAAGGGGACCCGGAGACTTTTTCGGCACGAGGCAGCACGGTATCCCGACTCTGCGTGCAGCCAACCTCTATACCGATCTGGGTATCGCTTCGGAAGCGTGTGATGCTGTAAACGCTCTTCTTGAAAAAGGCGGTGACGAAGCTCTTACGCTTGAGAAGAACATAGAAGAGATGTTCGAACTGAGGTTCGGTTCTAAGATGGGAGTTTTGTGAAATGCCGAGAGTCATAACGGGAAGATTCAGGGGAACGGTGCTTTTCGCGCCTGAAGGAGATAAGACCAGGCCGACTACCGACAAGGTAAAAGAGGCGTTGTTCTCGATAATACAAAACGATGTTCCCGAAAGTGAATTCCTGGACCTTTTCGCAGGCTCGGGACAGATAGGAATTGAGGCCGTTAGCCGCGGCGCAGTGCGTGCCACGCTGGTGGATAAGGGCGGCGATCCTGCGAGGATCATTTCCAGAAACTTAGAGAAGATCCGCATGAAGGATTCTCCTGAGATCAGGTTCATCAAGGCGGGCTTTACGCAGGCTTTGGAGAAACTCGGGTCAAACGGTGAGAAATTTGATATTATATTTATGGATCCTCCGTACAAGATGGTGCCAGAGGCAGCGCTTGCAGCGGGGGAGATAATATGTCGGACGGGATTGTTAAGAGACGGCGGCATGCTCATCATCGAGCACGCGTCAGACAATCCCCCTGCGTCATGTTTAACATATTTGAAAAGTGTTCGTTCTTGTAGTTATGGAACTACCGTGATAACATTTTTTAAGAAAAGCTCGGAGGAGACGGAGAGTTGAAGGTAATGCTTTTCCCGGGGACGTTCGATCCCTTTACGAGAGGCCACAGGGATATAGCAAGGCGTGCGGCTAAGCTGTGCGACGAGCTTGTCGTGGCCGTTATGGAAAACTCTGCCAAGACCCCGCTCTTCACGATAGAGGAACGTGAGGAACTGATCAGGAAGTCATTAAGCGGCGAAGAGCTCAAGCACATCAAGGTCATGAAGTGGGAAGGACTCCTCGTTGATCTTTATGCCCAGCTCAACTGCTGTGCTGTAGTAAGAGGCATCAGATCAGAGTCTGATTTCCGTTACGAGGCGGAACTCGCACTCGCCAACAGACTCCTCCATCCCGGGTATGACGCAGTGCTCCTGCCCTGCAGGGACGATATGTCGCTCATATCCTCATCTATCGTAAAAGAGGTAGGATATTACGGCGGCGATATCTCTAAGATGGTGCCTGCCGAGATAATAGAAGTGGTAAAGGACAAATTCAAGAAAGGAAGGAAACAGTAATGGAGAACAGCAATTTCAATCAGGGAGGCCAGCGCTACGACGCTATCAAGCACATTGATTACTTGATTGATATGATCAAGGATGCTTCGAGTGTACCTTTTTCCGACAAGTGCTCAATCGAGAGGACTGAGACAGTCAACTCGCTCCAGATATTGAAGAACAACCTGCCGGGAGCCGTAGCCCAGTCTAATGATATAGTAGCCCGTGCACAGGACATCATCAGCACTGCACGTGAGAAGAACAAGAAGATCATTGACGACGCTAACCGTATGTATGCGATGAAGGTCAATGACCACGAGATCACAAAGGGCGCAAGGGAAGAAGCAGCTAAGATCATTGCCAATGCCGAAGCACAGGCTGAAGATCTCAGAAAGAACGCTCACCTTTATGTTAAGCAGCTCCTTGAGAACGTTAACGGAACACTTAACGAGAACGTTGCCAAGATCCAGGCAAATCTCGCAGAGATCGAATCTGCGCTTCAGGACAGCCAGTAAGATCTTTTGTACAGAACTGACCACCACTGACGGCCGCAGTTCTGCGACCGTCTGTTTATAATAGGGGGTGTGACATGATCCTCGGTGTTGAAATAGAAAACTTTGACGTCTTTGACAAAGACCTCGCAGGCATCCTTATCGAAGAGAGCGTTGTCATTGCCAGGGATAAGAACCAGGCAGTCCATAACAGGCTGCGTAACTTAGATGCCCTTGTCGGACGCAACAGCACGGGCAAGACAAGCTTCATGGGTTGCCTTTCATTCCTTCAGGACGTGATAACCGAAGGGTGCGCCGAAGCATCCATTTCCAAGGGCAGACCGGGCTTTGCCAATATGTCCCCCGATATTTCAAAGCCATCCGTTTTCAGGGTGTTCTTCAAGATCGAAGACGGAGAGACACATAAGCCCAAATACATCCAATATGAGATCGGTATCGCACCGAGCATATACAAGAGTCCTTACATCTGTTTTGAAAAAGTCCTTACCACAATACCGGACGGTGATGAGCTTAAGATCGTCACGATGCTCGACATCAAGGAAGGCAAGGGAGAGATCGTTTATTCATCTCCCTTGGAGGGACAGACCGGTGAGGTCATCGTTGATGACGAGCACCTTCCTGCGTTGAGCCTTTACGGCAAACTCACGCGTTATTCGTACTTTGTTGAACTTTTCAGGGAGATCAAGAACTGGTTCTTCTGCAGCTTTTCTTCCGAGGAGCAGAGCTCTTATTTCCATGACGGCGGAGCTCCGGGAGGCCATAAGCATCTTAACAGCATGGGATCCAACGTCGGAAATGTTCTTGAATACATGAAGATGAAAGACGAAGCAGGTTACGAGAAGATCATAACCGAGATCAAGTCCAAGATCCCTACGATGAAGCATAAGAAGAATCTTCCGGAAGTCCTCAAGGAAAGCCCTGACAAGCTCTTCCTTTACCTTCTCCTGTTAAGGGACGGCACTCCGAGATCGACCATCTTCATTGAAACTCCCGACAAGGATCTCTACCATGACATGGTCGATGTTTTAGCAGACGAGATGAGATCTTACACGCTTAAGAATTCATATTGCCAGATAATATTCTCGACGCATAACCCTTACATAATCGAGACGCTGTCACCCAAGGAAGTCTGGATCTTCGAGAGGACTTTCGAGAAAGATAACGGCGACGTGACGATCAGATGCGCCGGCGACGATCCGCTTGTTACTGAAATGTTCAGGCAGGGAGTTGGAATGGGCGCGATCTGGTATGCGGGACATTTGGACTCCGATCAGGACTGACGGCGGTAATTGAAAGATGTTGATCGAGATCTTAGCTGAAGATAAATCAGGCGCAGTGGTCGTAGAACGTTCTGTGGAACGTATCTGCGAAGCACAGGGCGCCAAGGCACAGGTCAATGTAAGGCCGCACCGCGGCTGCGGGAGCCTTCCGAAAGACGGAAACGAGAAGCCTGCGAAATTTGCAAGCTCGCTCCTCGATCTCCTTCCTGCAAAGCTTCGGGCCTACAATAACGTTTACAGGGGTAAGGAACTTATCCTGATAATTTCGATGGATTCCGACAGCAATGATCCTGAACTCATGCGCAAAGAACTCTATGAGACTGCCAAGACATACGCCCCCGACATCAGGAGCGTTGTCGGATTAAGTACCGAGGAAGTCGAGGCGTGGATGTTGGGAGACAGGGAAGCGGTGATAGACGCATATCCCGAATGCAACCGCAAAGTCCTTGATTCCTATGAGCAGGATTCCGTCTGCGGTACCTGGGAAGTCCTTTGCCGCGCGGTAAGCCCCAATGCCGAAAAGCTCATCGACATCGGTTATCCTGCTATCGGACATTACAAGGCACAGTGGGCTGAAGAGATCTCCAGGCACATGATGCCCGAACACAATGTCTCCCCGAGCTTTAAGCTGTTCAAGATGGCGCTGGTAACTGCGCTCAAGAATCCGGTCCCGATATACAGGATGCGCAAGTTCTGATGGGCAGGCATATCTATGTCCACAACCCGTTCTGTGTCCGCAAGTGTCCTTACTGCGGATTCTTTTCGGTAACTGACAAGACCCTTGCAAAAGATTACTACACACAGGCCATGGCCGAAGCCCTGCTCTGGGCTGAACTTGATAAGGAAAACAAATCCTCTGATGATGGCATCGACACGGTCTATTTCGGAGGAGGCACGCCTTCCTGCGTACCCGAAAACCTGATCTGCAGTCTGCTTGAGACGGTAACTGAATCCTTCGGGATCGGCAAGGATGCGGAGATAACGCTCGAGGTCAATCCTGCTTCTTTTACGCTCGAAAAAGGACAATCATACATAGCAAGCGGCTTTAACCGTCTGTCGATGGGAATACAATCGTTAGATGACAACGTCCTCAAGACCCTGGGAAGGCTTCACGATTCAAAGGGAGCACTGGAAGCGCTGGACATGGCTTTCAGTGCAGGATTTGGCAACATCTCGGCAGACTTCATGACGGGTGTTCCGGGACAGACCTCGGGAGGCATACTGACCGATCTTCAAAAGGTCCTTGATAAGGGCGTTAAGCACATAAGCACCTATTCGCTCATGATCGAGGAAGACACTCCTTTCCAGACAAGATATAAGGACACTATAGAAGATCTGGTCCCGCCGGATACCGAGCGGAGGATGTACCATGAGGTAAGACGTTTCCTGACAGAGAAGGGAATGATCCCTTACGAGATATCCAACAGCTGCATGCCGGGCTTTGAGAGCAGACATAACACTTCCTACTGGAACGGCTCTGATTATTATGCCATCGGTGCAGGCGCACACGGGTACATCAATTCCGTGAGGTTCGGCCATTATGAGGATGTAAGTTCTTATATTTCTTCAATGAAAAGGATAAATAAGGAAGAGGTGCTTTCGCTCCTGGGATTCGGAGGAAAGACTATAGATAAGGTCGAAGGCCTGCTTTATTGTGAGGAGAGACTCGGTTTAGAGGACAAGATGAAAGAATACCCGTTCCTCAAGCTCCGGACGACGAGAGGAATAAACAAGGCCGAGTTTGAAGAAAGATTCGGAAAAAGATTCGAAGAAGTCTATAAAGACGAGCTCAGGAGCAATATCGAAAGAGGTTATCTCAAGGACGAAGGTCAATTTGTAAGCCTGACCGAACAGGGCCTGGATTTTGCCAATCTCGTCATGGAAGACTTCCTCTGATACCCTGAAACAGGGCGTTTGACGATTCACTATATTCTGCCCCATTTTACCATTTGACTATTTTTGACTTTGATAGTATATTGTTGTTGGCACTCGAAAGCGGTGAGTGCTAATCGAATGGAAAGGGGCAGATCGAAGATGGAACTTGATGATCGCAAAAAGAGAGTTCTGCAGGCCATAGTCGACGATTATGTCGCTACGAACGAGCCTGTCGGATCAAAGGCGCTCATTGAACGTCACAATTTTCAGGTCAGCTCCGCGACGCTGAGGAACGACATGGCTGAACTCGAGAAGCTCGGCTTCATCGAGAAACCCCATACTTCAGCAGGACGCATCCCTTCCGACCGCGGTTACCGCGAATACGTTGATTCACTGATGAAGATAGATACTCTCACTGCAAAAGAGCAGGAAGAGATCGAAGCAAATATCTCCGGAACTGTCGATGAAGCCGCTGAGCTCATCAGGAACGCCACACATACGCTCTCCGAAGCAACCGGATTTGTTTCACTTTCGATGAGCCCGAGGCTCAGAAAGAGTTTTCTCAAGCAGATGAAGATCCTCATGATCGAGCCCGGAAAGGCACTTGTCGTACTCGTTCTTTCCGCCGGCGTCGTAAAGGACAAGATCGTCAGGATCCCCAATTACCTTACCGATGAGCAGATGATCAAGCTCTCGGGCGCGATCGAGAAAAACCTTACCGGCAAGCCCCTTGACGAGATAACTTTCGTAACGGTCGAGAGCGCCGCAAAGGACACAGAGATACCCAATCCGCTTCTCAAGCAGGTTCTTTACGAAGCATATACGGCCATCAAGCAGGCAGACCAGCTCAGCATCTATCTCGAAGGTGAGCACAAGATGCTCGCATATCCTGATTTCAGTTCTCTGGGCCGCGCAAGAGATCTTCTCGGAACGCTTTCCGATTCCGGCATGGTCGCAGGCTACGTCAACGAGATGGAGAATCAGGCGGCAAACGACGGCAAGAAGGACGCCTTCATGATAAGGATCGGTCAGGAGATCACGCTCGAAGGCCTGGACGACTGCAGCTTCATTACCGCGACTTACAACATGGGCGATACCGTTTCAGGCAACATCGGTGTCATAGGCCCCAAGAGAATGGACTACTCAAGGGTCATCTCCAAGATGGATTTTGTTAAGAAGAAACTCAACGAAGAGCTCAAGAAGCTCAACTGAATACAGAGAAAAAAATGAAAGGATAAGTAAGGATGGAAGAAAACAAGGACGAAGAGATCCTGAACGGGCAGGAGGAAGAGATTTCCGGAGAGCCTGCCGAAGAAGCAGTTCCTGAAAGAGAAGAAACAGAAGAAACCGAAGAGACTGCTGAAGAAGCTGAGGAAAAAGAAGAAAGTTCAGAGGCTCAGGAGGCTTCTGAGGATTCCGACAAAAAGAGCGAAGAGCTTGAAAAGCGCTACATGAGCCTTTATGCGGAATACGACAACTTCAGGAAGCGTACGCAGAAAGAAAAGGACAACCTTTACGCAGATGCTGTGGCAGATGTTACAAAGGAATTCCTGACCGTATTGGACAATATCGACCGTGCCGTCTCGACCGCAAAGGACGCTGACGAGAACTCGATCGATAAGGTCATCGAAGGAGTCGAGCTCTTGGGAAAGCAGGCAGCTGCGATACTCACAAAGATCGGTGTTGAGGAGATCAAGGCCGATAAAGGAGATAAGTTTGATCCCAATCTTCACGAAGCCGTTATGCACGTCGAAGATGAAGAACTGGGAGAGCAGGAGATAGCAATGGTTTTCGCCAAGGGCTATACGTACAAGGGAAAAGTGATCAGGCACGCTGTTGTGCAGGTCGCCAACTGATAAAGAATACAAAAAAAGGAGATACAAAAATGGATTTGATCAAGTCAAGCTTAGTCCCTACAGTAATCGAGACGACCGGACGTGGCGAGCGTGCTTACGACATTTATTCAAGACTTCTCAAGGAGAGGATCGTAATCCTTTCCGAAGAGGTTAACCACGTAACTGCAAGCCTTATCACGGCTCAGCTCCTCTTCCTTGAGGCAGAGGATCCGGAGAAGGATATTCAGTTCTATATCAACAGCCCCGGAGGATCTGTTTCCGACGGTCTCATGATCTATGACACAATGAAGCTCATCAAGCCTGACGTTCAGACGATCTGCATGGGTATGGCAGCTTCAATGGGTTCCGTTCTTCTTTCAGCAGGAACCAAGGGCAAGAGATGCATCCTGCCTAACGCTGAGGTCATGATCCACCAGCCTTTGGGCGGCGCTCAGGGCCAGGCTACTGAGATCCTCATCGCAGCAGACCACATCAAGGACACAAGAAAGCGTCTCAACCAGATCCTCGCAGACAACTGCGGCAAGGATCTTGAGACACTCATGAACGATACGGACAGAGACCACTGGATGACAGCTCAGGAAGCTCTCGAATACGGTATCGTTGATAAGATTCTCGAAAGCAAGAAAGCATAATATAAGGGAGGATAAATCATATGGCAAAAGTAATCGGTATTGACCTCGGAACCACGAATTCGTGCGTAGCCGTTATGGAAGGTTCGGAGACGGTAGTCATCCCGAATCCGGAAGGAAACAGGACCACACCTTCAGTTGTAGGTTTCACAAAGGCAGGCGAGCGTCTCATCGGCCAGGTAGCCAAGAGACAGGCTGTCACAAACCCTGAGAGAACGATCTCATCCATCAAGCGTGAGATGGGTTCTGACTACAAGGTGATCATTGACGAGAAGCAGTACACTCCTCAGGAGATCTCCGCAATGATCCTCTCCAAGCTCAAGAGCGATGCAGAGGCATATCTCGGAACTCCCGTCACACAGGCAGTCATCACTGTTCCTGCATACTTTACGGACTCACAGCGTCAGGCTACAAAGGACGCAGGCCGTATCGCAGGCCTCGAGGTATTGAGGATCATCAACGAGCCTACGGCAGCATCTCTTGCTTACGGTCTCGATAAGGAAACAGACCAGAAGATCCTCGTCTTCGACCTTGGCGGCGGTACGTTCGATGTTTCCATCCTCGACATCAGCGACGGCGTTTTCGAGGTTCTTGCTACAGCAGGTAACAACAGACTCGGCGGTGACGACTTCGATAACAAGATCGTTGACTACCTTGTAGAGTCATTCAAGTCAAGCGACGGCGTTGACTTGAGATCCGACCGTATGGCAATGCAGAGATTGAGAGAAGCTGCAGAGAAGGCTAAGATCGAGCTTTCCGGCGTTACTTCTTCTGCGATCAACCTGCCTTACATCACGGCTGACGCAACAGGTCCTAAGCATCTTGACATCACTCTTACAAGAGCTAAGTTCGATGAGCTCACAGCTGACCTCGTTCAGAAGACAATGGATCCCGTTAAGCGCGCAATGAGCGATGCTGGCGTTTCTCCTTCCGACATCGACAAGATCCTACTCGTTGGCGGTTCCACAAGAATCCCCGCAGTTCAGGATGCAGTTAAGAACTACTTCGGCAAGGAGCCTTTCAAGGGCATCAACCCTGACGAGTGCGTTGCGATCGGTGCAGCGATCCAGGCAGCAGTCCTCACCGGTGACGTTAAGGGCCTCCTGCTCCTCGACGTTACA
>SVJC01000074.1 GCA_015069215.1 Oscillospiraceae bacterium | reverse complement strand
TTCCAGTCTGATCAGATGTTCTTCGTCCGGATCTGTTTTTCCATCTTTATAGTTATATCCCATCTTCAGATAGAATGGAACACCTGTTATCGAAGCAGGTATTTCTATACGCTTCGCCCTCGTGAAGAACTCATCATTTTCGAGCGTGTTTACGATTAGCCTTCCTACGCCTTTGCCCTGATACTCGGGAAGCACGAAGACCGTGAAGAGCGAGCTCTCGTCTTCCTTGCCCCAATAAGGGCCGATGGCGCCGCACCCGATTACCGTTCCGGCAGATGCCGCAACGTAGAAGTGCGTCCAGGAAGCCCTTTCCAATACATGTTCAGGCGTCTCTGCCGCAATGAGTTGTTCGATCAGATCTTCAGGATAATCCTTTTTGTTTGAAATGCTCATTGTCTTCCTGATGAGCGCGGATAACGTTTCGGCATCGCTTTCGGTGAAACGTCTGATGACGATGCCGGTTTCAGTTTGGGATTGAACGGGCATCTGTCCGGGCTCTTCGGCGATGCATAATTCGTACTCTTCCTTGGGCATCGGCTTTGCATAGTAGTAGCCCTGGATCATGCTGCATCCTTCGGCTGCCAGAAAGTCCACCACGTCTTTGTCTTCAACGCCTTCCGCAACTGTCGTCATGTTGAGCTTTTTCGCGAGCTGCAGAGCTTCCGCGACTACAATGTGCGATCTTCCGTTATCTTCATCCTCGCTCTTGAAGAAGCCTGCATCGAGCTTCAGGATGTCGAGCGGCATGTCCTTGAGGGAATTGAGGGAAGAGTATCCCGAACCAAAGTCGTCCATGGAGACCAGGAAGCCGTATTCCTTAAGCTTTTTGATCGTTGCGAGCATGACTTTCTTATCATCAAAGAAAGCGCTTTCGGTGAGCTCTATCTCTATGAGCTCATGGGGAGTTCCTTCCTTGTCTACCAAATCCCTTATCTGATCCGCGAGGTTGATCTCAGCGAAGTGGGCTCTCGAGACGTTGACTGAAACAGGCACGCAGTGCTTTCCTTCGTCCAGCCACTTCTTCTGATCCCTGGCTACATGGGTGAGCATGTAGTGATCGATCTCCGTTATGAACCCGCTGTTCTCAAAGATCGGAATGAACCTGCCGGGAGCCACGAAACCCATGTCGTCGGAGATCCAGCGGATAAGCGCTTCAGCGCCCATGAGCTCATCGGTGCGGGGATCATACTTGGGCTGGTAATAGACTTTGAATTCCTCTTTCTCGATGGCGTCTTTTTGTCTCTCGGTGACCATGTCGATCCACTTCTCGTCATCCACAAGCTGGTTGTTGAAGAATGCTATGCCGGAATCATCAGTTGACTCGAGCGTAGCGCGGGCTGAGGATGCATTGTTGTAGAGCAGGTCGATGTCCGCGTTTCTTCTGAACGTGGGCTCGATCATGTAGACACCGGCCTGGAACTTGAAATCATGGTCAACGCCAATGGCTTCAAGGCTCTTGATGATGGCAGAGAGCCTTTCGCGCGCTTCTTCTTCGCTTGTTACAAGGAGCAGGATGGGGAAATTGGCTATCGCGCTGTGAGCCGCTATCTCTTTCTTTTTGAGTTGTGAACTGATCGTGCGGAATACCGTGCGGAGCACATTCTCGCCTTCATCGAAAGAATGGCAGAGGACGAAGTTCCTGTATCTCATGAAAGCAAGGCTTATCATCGCATACTGGTAATTGCCCCTTCTTTTGCTGATGAGCTGCTTGCTCTTCATCGCAAACCAGAACCAGTTGCGGTTAACTGTGATCTCATCCCTGAAGACGATCTTTCTCATCTTTCTGTTGTTGCTGTGAGTTATGAGAACTGTCAGAACGAGAATGATGAATATCAGTGTCAGGACGATGATCGAAACGGCTGCGATAAGCGCGAAGTATGCGATATCAGTCAGCGATACCTGAAGAGTCGTCTTAAAAGCAATGATCAGGTTCTTATCCTTGATCTTATAAGCAGTCCAGTAAGGGAAATCAAAGCTGTCATTATTATCAAGCATTTCCTTCAGGTCCGCTGTCTTTATGATAGTACCGATCTCAGGAGTTACGCTGTTGTTATCAACTTTCAGATAGGGACAGTCTTTGTCGGCAAAAAAGGTGATGTCATCCCTGAAATAGGTTACGGAGTCTTTGTTGAATAATCCGAATTCCTTGCCGGTCGTTACGAATTCCTCTTGAAAATTGTAACCTGCAAATTCTTCGGCCGCTTCCTTGTCCAAAACGGCGGTCACATTGCAATTGGAGCGCAGGACGTTAAGATCTTTGTCCGTAACGAAGACGCTGTATCCTGAAGCCGTCATGTCCTTGAAAAAAGCGTCAATGTCCTTTTCGTCAGTATTTGTGAAGATATCAGCGTAATACCTGGTGTTTTCGATCTCGGCCTTGGCCTTAAGCGTTGTCGTGTAAGATGCGAAAAGCGAAAGCGACAGCGCGACGAAAGAGTCTGCGATGATAAAGATCACTGTATAGATGATCAAGGGAAGAACGATACGGTTTTTCGGAAGCTGGTACCGTTTTTCTCTTTTCTCTCTTCTGCCCATAACTCTATATCCCCATTCCATTAGGTTTTGCCTGAATTATAACACTTGAAAAAAGTGTTTTTGGTGTAAAATACATATTTAAGGAAGAATTAAGAATTCTTTTGGGTAAATCAAGGGAGGCATATAATGAAAAAAATGCGTATAGCAGTCAGCGTTGCACTGACAATTGCAATGGCTCTGGGTATTGCAGCGTGCGGACAGAAGCCCGCTTCTACGACGGCAACATCCGGAACTACAACAGAGGCTGCATCCGAGAGTGAAAGCTCCGGTGAGTCTTCTAAGGAGTCCGAGAAAGAGACTTCGGCTACCGAGTCTGGTGCTACTTCAGAGACTTCTGCTTCTGAAAGCACAAAGGCATCAGGCGAGACCACGAAAGGCACTTCAACAACTTCATCAGGCAAGACATCAGAGACTACGGCCAATTCCGGTCTGAACACTGTTTCCATCTACAATGCATACAGCAGATCTTTCAAGTCCGGCAAGAAGAAGTACACGACAAGAGTTCCTAAGATCATGATCGCAGGTGTCAACACGTCAAAGGTCAACAAGGAGATCTTAGACAAGTTCAAGCCCATCGCCAAGAAGAATACAGGAAGAGTCTTCTACAGCTACTATGTACGTAAGTACCTCATTTCCGTATTCATTACCGTTGAGCAGACTGTCGGCAACAAAGAAACAAGAAACTACTATGTTTACAACGTTTCAAGGATCAACGGCCAGAAGCTGACACGTGCACAGGTCCTTAAGTCGTTGGGCTACAAGGAAGCCACATTCAATGCAAAGGTCAAGACCGGCATCCAGAATATGTGGAAGAAGGACTATAAGACAGATACGGAAGCTGCTAAGAAGATGAAAGAGAAGTCTCTCAAGACATCAACACTTAACAGCGCAATGCCGTACATGAATTCAAACGGCAAGGTTTGCTATCTCGTACGCCAGATCGAAGTTCCCGGCCAGAGATCGCACATCGACCTGTTCGGAACAGTTTAAGATTTTGAATGTTTAACGGGGTCTGACTCCGTAAAATGCGGTAACAAGTAATGATCAGTATGATTCTCAAAATGTCCGCAGTTACTGCCGCGAACGTCCTGTTCTCGTTTTATCTGTGGAGGTTTTTAAAAACCAGAAAGATCGGCTGGGGCTACAGGATCCTGATAGCTGTCATATTCGGCGGACTTGCCGTGCTTGGAACGCATTTCGGAGTCGACTTCGAAGACATGGTTCTCAATATAAGAGACCTTGCCCCTCTTACGGCAGGTCTCTTTATTGATCCTACGGCCGGAGTCATTGCCGGGTTCATAGGCGGAATAGAACGTTTCATTGCAGGCAAGTATTTCGGAGTGGGTTCATATACGACTCTTGCATGTTCCATATCAACATGTCTTTCGGGAATCACAGCCGCAATATTGAGATGCTTCATTTTCAGGGGAAAGAAACCTTCCTGGATATTCTCGTACTTCATCGGCTCGACCATTGAAGTATTCCACATGTATGTCATACTCATATCCCACAGAAGCGATATAGACATGGCATATTATGTCGTCAGGAAGTGCGCGCCCGGCATGATCATATTCACGGGTATAGGTCTCGCCGTTATTTCGCTTCTCATAAAGATTGATGCAGGCGAATGGGTTTCTCCTAAAAAGATCAACAGGGAACAGGATATGCCTGTTTCCCAGAAATTCCAGTTCTGGTTGTTTGTCACGAGTGCGACAGTGCTTGTCTTTAACCTTTTGCTCGTATTTGCGCTGCAGACTCAGGCGGCGGTACAAAAGAGCGAAGGCCAGCTGCGAGATTCTGTTAAGGATATCGGAAACTCATACAATCTGTCCATCAACAAGGAGTCGGGATTCGGAGCAATGAGCTTCAGTGTCGGCAAGAACGGCGGTTTCCTGCTCTATCAAAGCGACGGGCTGATCGTTTCCGGCGAACACATGGGAGACAGGCTTGAAGACCCCTTGATCAATGATTCCCGGAGCCTTCAGGGAAACATAAGATTCCAATACCGCCTGTTTGGCAGGGACAGCATGTGCATGACCAAAAGGATGGTCAACGGAAATACGCTTCTTGTCTATCTCACATCGGAAGAGGTATACAACGAACGCGACAGGACCGTCTATGAGACGGTATTGGCTGACATTCTCCTGTTTACAGTCATCTATATCATGATATCGATGCTCGTCCAGACGATCGTCGTGGATAAGCTCGAAATTGTCAACAATTCTCTCAGAAAGATCACGACGGGTGACCTTGATGAGACAGTTGAAGTTTATTCTTCCGCGGAATTCACGTCTCTTTCCAACGACATCAATCAGACGGTAACCGTGCTGAAGACGTACATTGATGCTGCCAAGAAAAAGATCGAGGAGGAGCTTGAACTGGCAAAGAGCATCCAGGAATCTGCTCTGCCTCATATCTTTGATTTCCCGAGAAATGATTTCGAGATATATGCAACAATGGATCCTGCGAAAGAAGTCGGCGGAGATTTCTATGATTTCTTCTTTGTCGGCAAAAACAAGCTTTGTATGGTAATAGCTGACGTTTCCGGCAAAGGAATTCCTGCGTCTCTCTTCATGATGAAGAGCAAAACGATCATAAGAGGATTTGCCGAATCCGGAAAGAGGCCGTCAGAGGTATTCATGTTTGCCAATAACGTACTTTGTGACGGAAACGATGCCGAGATGTTTGTAACCGTATGGATAGGCATCATCGACCTTGAAACGGGTCACATGGTATGTTCAAACGCAGGACACGAGTTCCCCGTGATCAAGCGCAAAGACGGGGATTATGAGTACTACAAGCAGAAGCACAATTGCGCGCTTGCTGTCATGGATGACATTCCTTTCAGGGAATATGAACTTGATCTTGAGCCGGGTGATTCGCTCTTCGTTTATACCGACGGCATTCCTGAGGCCATAGACAAGGATGAGAATGCTTACGGCGCAGAACGCCTTATAAGGACCCTCAACAGGCATAAGGACATGTCCCAGAAGGATATCCTGCATTATCTTAGACTTGATATCAATCACTTCGTAGGCAAGGCTGATCAGTTCGATGACGTGACCATGATAGGCTTTAAGTTTATCGGTCAGTCCGAAGAAAGAAAGAACTATTCAGGGCAGTGACTTCAGTCATTGTTTTGAGTCATCTGTTCGTAAGTTATACCGTATTTTTCCGCTATGTCTCTGGCGTATGAACTGGAGTCAGGTTCAGCTCTCTTGAGGATGAAAGTATTCTTGTCATCTTTTCTTTCCATTACAAGGCTTATAACGTTGCCCTGACCTGCCCAGCCGTTCATTTCGGGAATCTGTTTGGCAAGATCGTGAATGTGCGTGTTGAATATCACGTAAGCACCGTTTTCCTTAAGCACGCGGATCAGACCTTTTGACAGGTACAGACCGTCTGATGCAGACGTTGTCGAGAACGTCTCGTTGAAGAGTATGAGAGTGTTGCTGTCAGCTGATTTGACGATGCTCTTGATGCGGACCGCTTCTTCTCCGAGCCTTCCGTAATTTAGCGTGAGGTTCTCGTCTATCGGGAAGTGCGTACATATGTTGCGGAAAGGAAGCCCCTCGCACTTGTCTGATGTTACGAACAACCCCAAAGACATCATTACGGATGTAAGACCTAATCCCTGTTCGATGATCGTCTTGCCGCCGCGGTTAGGTCCGGTCAGTATGAATATCCTTTCATCAGGGGTAAACGCGAAATCATTCTTTACGATGTTTTTCTCGCCGCTGAATGCAAGCCTGATATTATAGAAACCGCTTACTGAGAAGTGGCTGCCGCTTACTTCTTTGATCTCAGGAAAAGAGATTGTATATTCATTCTTCTTCAGCCTTCTGGCGAGGTTTGCGCTCTTTAAGTAGAAGGTAAGACCTTCGTACATTTCCGTAAGGAAACTGCTGTCGTAATTTGTGTATTTGCAGAGAGTCTTTTTGACCTCGAAAAAGTGTGATTTCAGATGCTTTTCCATCTTGGGAGCCATGGCTGCGAGCAAAGGATCCTCATATCTGAATTTTCTTGAAGGCGAAGAGACCTTAGCCAACAGTGCTGCATCCATGATCGTGTATTTGGACCTGATCCCGTGAGGGACAAACTCGATCGCCGATACTTTCTCGATATTGAAATCGGGCGTGAAATTAACGCCGATGACTGCTGCCCTGACGTTGGAAAGATCCTCGTGCATTACTCTGATGTCTTCTTTGGCGATCCCGAACTTTTCGTCCTTGATGATCTTTTCGAGCGAATCACGAAGGGCAACAAGGCCTTCTGAAGAGATCTCACTGTTTAAAAGCTCGGAGTAGAGGTTTTCGACTACATCGACATAGACTACCAGCTCACGGAGTGTCTCGAGCAAAGTATACAGTGAAGTGTCTTTCTCGCTTGAAGCTTTTCTGACGCCGCCGAAAAGCTTAAGGGTCTTTATCTCATCTAAGATCTCGTTTAATGAAGAGCAGAGATCCTCGTTGGCAATAAGGTCTTTTAAGATATTCTGTCTGAATATCATGTCAGCAGGGTTGACGGGTATCTCGGTCATTATCTTCTTAAGGAACTTTTTCTCATCGGGATCTCCGCCCATGTGATCGATGACCTCGCTCAATGCGATGTCTTTAGTGGTATCTTCAGACAAAAGGAAAGTTTCTTTTGCCGAGCCTGCCGAAAACAAAACGTCCATGAATGATCCTCCTGACGGTTTCACTATACAAACAACTGATTATCGGTTATATAATAATCTTACGATTTATATAAAAATCATATGGAGACAAAATGAGCAGCAAGTCTGATTATCTGATCGATCCGAGGGAGATCCGCAAACTGGTTCATAAGAATGCGGAGAACAGTTTTGCACATACGACTTACAAGGTTGAGCTGGAGCGGTTCAGGCTCCTTGCCCAGGGTGATTACATGGCAGTGGATAAATCCGTTGAGATTATGGATGTAGCCATGCAGGGAAAGCTCTCTGATGACCCCTTGCGCAATATGAGATATCTGTTCATCGTCAACACGGGACTTGCAACCAGATTTGCGATCGAGGCCGGTGCCCCGCAGGAACTTGTATATTCTACGAGTGATGTTTTCATCAGGAAAGGAGACGTTGCCACGACTGAAGACGAGATCCGCGAACTCAACAAAGGTTTCTGGGAGGTCCTTGTAGGACTTGTCCGTGATTCGCGCGAGAAACAGCACTATTCGAAGCCGGTAACGGCAAGCATTGATTACATAACGTCAAACTTTAACTCGAAAGTGACTTTGGCAGATCTTGCGGAGCAGACTGAGCTGACACCTAACTATCTCGCAGCACTTTTTAAGCAGGAGACCGGTCTGACGGCAATGGAATATCTGACCGGATTCCGGATCGATTCAGCCTGCGCGCTCCTTTCCCAAACGGAGTATTCGTATCTTCAGATAGCTCTTTCCCTGGGGTTTTGCACGCAGAGTTATTTTACGAAAGTGTTCAGGGAACATGTCGGCTGTACTCCGAGGATCTACCGTCAGCAGCATACGGATAAGGCATTTTCCGAATTTGTGCGCTAGATTTTTCGGATTTGTTGTGCAATGGTATAATTCGATAGATTAAAAAACGACAGGGGATAGGGATCGTGGAATTTGTAATAAGCCATCTGGTCAAGAGCTATGGCTCTAAACAAGTGCTCAAGGATTGTGATTTTGTTTTTGGAGAGGGCAGGATCTACGGCCTTCTCGGACGCAACGGTTCAGGCAAGACGACATTCTTCAACTGCATCAACAGTGATATAGACATCAACTCCGGAGAGTTTTATTTCCGTTCTGGAAACGACGCTCAGGATAAGGTATCCGTTTTGCCTGAAGACATAGGTTATGTGGTGTCCACGCCTACCGTTCCGGAATTCATGACGGGCAGGGAATTCCTTAAGTTTTTCATCGAGGTACACGAAGACATCACTCCGGACAAAACCATCGATGAATATTTCGATTACATGATGATCCCTGAAGATGACAGGGACAGGCTGCTTAAGGATTATTCACACGGAACAAAGAACAAGATGCAGATGCTGGTCAACATCATTGCAAAGCCAAGGCTGATGCTTCTTGACGAGCCGTTGACGTCGCTTGATGTCATCGTTGCTGAAGAGATGAAGAACGTTATCAGGCGCCAGAAAGAAGGCAGGATAACGATCTTTTCAACGCATCTTCTTGATGTTGCCGTGGATCTTTGTGATGAGATAGTACTCCTTAATCACGGAAGGCTTGAACCTATCGATAAGAACAACCTTGGCGACAACGACTTCAAGGAGAAGATCATAGCCGCGCTGAGGGATGAAGAAGATGCTTAAAGAGTTCCGGAAAACACTTGCAAAGGTTCTTCATTTAAGGAGCATCATCGGTTACAACAGCCTCGTATATGCCCTCAAGAAGACGCCTCTTATCGGCAAGATCCTGCCTGACAGGCTCTACTCGACGACCTTCCTCAAGGTCATCTATTGGATATTCCATGTGATCAGGGAAGTGTTCGCGCTTTTCTTTTCAAAGATGGCGGGACTCGGAAGTGTCTATCTTGCATCGCTTTCAATTACGATGCTTTACGGCTCAGTTAAGATGTTGGGAGGCATGTCAAAGCAGTATGCTTTTGGCATGTTCGCGCTGCTTTTCTTTTTGATCTATGCGTTCCTTGGGATCGTGCTGAATACGAAGATATTCGAGAAGACGACCGAAAAGGATTATCTCGTGTTCATGATCCGCATGAACGCCAAGAAGCTTAATATGACGCTGTTTGGGTATGATCTATTCAGGATGTTCTTAGGTTACCTTCTGACCGGACTCATCCCGGCGCTCCTGGGCGTGCCTGTCTGGTGCTGGCTCGGAATACCGGTTCTCGCAGTGTTTATCAAGCTTTTCGCGGCAGGATTCCTTGCATTCAGATATAAGCTCAAGAGCAGGCGTCATAAACCTCTCCACGGTACACCCGCAGGCGATATGCTGAAAGTCTTTTTGATCTGTTTGCCGATACCTCTTGTGTTCTTCATGGTGGTCGGCGGATACTATGTTCCCGTTAAATATCTGTTCATGATATCGGCAGCTATGATCCTGGCCGGGATCTGGGGTTTGTTTGAGCTTGTTACTTCAGGTCACAATCTTCACAGAAAAGCTTTGCATGACGGCGTAATCATCGAAAGAGAGACGGTGCGTGCCGAAAAGGCGAGAGTCAAGTCTTTCAAGCGCATAAAGGTCAACGGAACCGTTAAAGGAAACAAGAAAGGATTCGAATTCTTAAATGCTCTCTTTGTCAAAAGGCATTTTAAGATGCTTATGTTAAAACCGATCGTATGTACCGGCCTCATCCTTGCATTGATAGCATTTATTATCGGCGGAGTTATTTACGATTACTATACGACTGCCGGTTATGAAGGCTGTCTTAAAATGGTGCTTACAAATCTGCGCAACCTCTTCCTGTTCAAAGGATTTGAAGATCCTCTGGGTCAGAATGAAGTTGATTCCGCTTTCCTGTTTTTCAGATATGCAGTACAGGACCATCTGCTTGCATTTTTCATACCCATATCCATTTTCGATAACACGTATAAGAGCACGCAGGCGATGTATATCAACTGCGATAACAGCCTCATGACATTCAGTTTCTTCAAGAAGCCGGATAAGATCATCAAACTCTTTGACATCAGGCTCAAACAGCTGATCTGCGTTAATCTGCTTCCGGCCATGGCAATGGCAATAGGCTGCAATCTGATCCTGTTTGCCACGGGTGGTCAGGAATATCCTTTCCATTATCTGATCAACTTTGTTGTGATCGGCTGCATGAGCATCAGTTTTACGATGTACTGGCTTTCCATCTATTATCTGTTCCAACCGTATACTAAAACTGCCAGCGTAAAGGGAGGAGCATATAATGCCGCTTTCATGGCTTTCGGTTTTTTGATGTCAATTATCGCCTGGATCAGCGTCAAATCTCAGATCCTTGCTGTCATTATGCTTGTCTTTACAGTCACGTTTGTTTTCTTTATCAGAAAGCTGGTCTTGAAAAAGGCTCCCAAGACCTGGAGGGTGAAGGGATAATACTAATCTTGACAATGTAAAGTTCCCAGATATACTCAAACTTGACAGTGTCAAGTTTGAGGTATCCAAGTGAAAGCGAATAAGCGGAAAATGGTTATATTAATTGTTTTGGCAGTTCCGATGAAGCGCTTATCTCGATGGGAAGGGCATACGTCTCTTTCTTCAGCCGCAATCCCGATTACTTCACGTTCCTTTTCGGAAAGCAAAACATAGATGCCCATCTTCAGATGAACAGGGAAAACAAGGACGACTATCCGCCGTTTCTCCTCTTGCGGAAATACTACAAAAAGCACCTTAAGGAGAACGGTATAAAGCTGTCTTCCCGGGAGCAGGAGATCGAACTGCTAAAGACATGGGCGATCGTTCACGGAATGGCTTCGATCGCGTGCATGAAAGGCGTTAAGACTTCTTTCGACTTGAACGATCCTGATATCAGGCTGATAACATGAAAAGACCCGCAGATATACTGCGGGCCTTGTTTTTAGTGCTTTTGAAAACTCAGATATATGTTCCGAGATATGTGAAATCACCGAGCTCTGAATCCAGCTGGCACAAGAGCTTGACTACTTCATCCGAATAAGCGGAAGCTTCGAAATCAAGATAGAACATGAACTCGAAGTCAGAGCCTGCTATGGGGCGTGATTCGATCTTTGTGAGGTTCAGTTCCAATGAAGAGAATTTCGCAAGAGTATCGGCAAGAGAGCCCGGCTTGTGACCGAGGGCTAGCATGATGGAAGTCTTTGATGCGCCGGGATAGATGCGGAGATCCTTGGTGATGCATATGAACCTGGTATAGTTGTGATCTGTATTCTGGATCTTTACCGGGATCGAATCAAGTCCGTAAAGTTCGCGGCAGTCGGAAGATGAGATCGCTGCGATGTCGCTTCTTTCAGAATCAGCAACCATCCTTGCAGCCACGGCAGTGTTTTGGACGATGTTGACCTTGATGTTGGAATGCTCTTTTAGGAACTGGCTGCACTGTCCTATGGCCTGGTTATGGGAATAGATCTCCTTGATGTCCTCAAGCTTTGTTCCGGGCTTGACCAGGAGCTGGTGATTGATCTTAAGCTTATAGTCACGGATGATGTAGAATTTGTGATTGGCCATGAGGTCATAGACCTGTGTTACCGAACCGTAGGAGCTGTTCTCGATGGGGAGCATTCCGTATTCGCAAAGACCGCTTTCCACAGCCTGGAATACACCGTCGAATGTCTTGAAATACATGATGTTTGCATTGGAGAAGAGATTGTCTGTGGCTATCTGGGAATA
>SVJC01000073.1 GCA_015069215.1 Oscillospiraceae bacterium | reverse complement strand
AATCCATAGACGGGTTAGCCGCTATGGTACAAAGCCAGTATCACCTGGATCCGTTCAGCAAGAGCATTTTTCTGTTCTGCGGCGGTAAGTCAGACAGGATCAAGATACTCATGTGGGAAGGCGACGGGTTCGTGCTTCTGTATAAGAGGTTGGAATCAGGCAGATTCCGCTGGCCCAGAAATCCTGCCGATGTAAAACCCATTTCCTGGCAGCAATTCACATGGCTGATGCAGGGCCTGGATATAGAACAGCCGACCGCAATAAAGCATGTAAATCCGGGCAGGATTTATTAATGCAAATGTAACACAAAAAGGTCCTGAATCCCTTGAAAACATTAGGTTTTCCAAGCACTTATTGGTATAATATAACCATAAGATTTGAAGGAGAATTCGGGCTTGGTCACACCTGCAAAAGAACAGGAATATATAACCAAAATCCACACTCAGGAAGTGGTTATTGAACAGCTCAAAAAAGAGATTGAACTCCATTCAAAACAAAACGAATTTCTACAGCAGCAAGTCAACTCTCTTACCGAGATCCTTATCCAGATGCGTAAGGATAAGTTCGGAAGCAAGAGTGAGAAAACCAAAGTATTAGATAACCAGCTCAACTTCTTCAACGAACCTGAACTGTGTGCTGACCCGGAAGAAACAGAGCCCATTGTTAAGATTGACAAGAAAGGTGTCTCCGTCAGAGCGCGTAAGGTTCGAGAAGATGCGCTTAAGGATCTTCCTATAGAAGTACATGAATATGAGCTTCCGGAATCTGAGATGACCTGTCCTCAGTGCAGCCATTCTCTTAAGAAGATAGGTAGTCAGTTCGTCAGAGACATAATCAAGTACATACCGGCACAGATCGCAATAGAACGCCTGATGCAGAACTCTTACGAATGTCCCTGCTGCAAAGGTACGGAACATCCGTTTATAAGAAAAGCCACCGTGCCGATATCCTTTATGCCTCATTCATTGGCATCGGCAGGTTCTGTGGCAGAGGTCGTTACACAGAAGTATGTAAACAGCGTTCCTCTGTATCGTCAGGAAGAGATATGGAAGAATCTCGGCATAGAGCTCAGCAGAGCCACAATGTCCAACTGGGTCATCTACGGAGCCGAGAACTATTTGAAGCCTATAGCAGACAAGCTCAAAGAAAGATTACTTGTAAGAGATATCCTTCATGTAGATGAGACAACGGTACAGGTACTTAAAGAAGACGGAAAGAAACCTGAGACAAAGTCTTATATGTGGGTATACAGATCAGGTAACGACGGAAGAAAGCCGATAGTTATATACGATTACAAGCCATCCAGAGATGGTGAGATACCCGAAGAGTTCCTCAAAGACTTCAAAGGATATCTCCACACAGACGGCTATGCCGGATATAACAAGGTAAAAGGTGTAACCCGTTGCGGATGCTGGGCACACTTAAGAAGAAAGTTCGTTGAGGCAGATACCGCAAGCAAAGGCGAAGACGGATACGCAAAGACAGGAATAGCCTACTGCGACAAACTGTTCTACATAGAAGACCAACTAAAAGAACTGCCCAAAGAAGAACGATACCGGAAACGCCTGGAGACAGAAAAACCGCTTATCGACGAATTCTGGGACTGGATATATAAGACATTACCGATAGTACTCCCCAAGACGAAACTTGGGAAGGCACTTGCGTATGCCGTAAATCAGAAACCGTACATGGAGAACTATCTCAAGGACGGCCGCTGCTCCATATCCAATAACGTTGCTGAAAATGCGATCAGACCATTTACTGTCGGTCGTAAGAACTGGCTGTTCTGCGATACACCTAAAGGTGCTGATGCAAGTGCCGTTGTTTACAGTATCGTTGAGACAGCTAAGGCCAACGGCATTAATGTACGCGACTATCTGGAATATTTATTCACGGTTATGCCGACAGAGGAATGGAGAAAAGATCCGGAGATCCTCGACAGTCTGACACCGTGCTCGCCTGAAATCCGCAAGAAATTCAAAAACTGATTATCTCACTGCTGGCTGGTGAGTTGAAGGCACTATATTATTAAGCGCTTACGTATAAAGTGGCTCAATTTTCATCGGAACAGTGGCTCTCAGTTACCGGAACGATGGCTCAATTTGGAACGGAATGGTGGCTCTCTTCCGCCGGACACCTGGCTCAACCAAGGGCGGAATATTCACAAGATGTCACCTGGATAATTACCTCTGATTATTACTTTATGACATCTTGCACCAGTTAATGATGAAAGCCTCGCTAAAGATAAGCGGGGTTTTTCTTTTTCCGCACAAACACAACTCAAAACGAAAGGAGGCCATTATATGGCTTATGCAATTATGAGGATCAACAAGTGCAGGATGGGTGCTGTAACCCGTCTTGAGAAACACCACGAACGTGAGAAGCAGGTTTACAAGAGTAATCCTGATATCAATTTGAAGCGTTCAGTAAAGAATATTCACATTAAGGTTCCGCCCGACCGTTACAGGAAACTGATCCTAAGAAGGATTGAGGAAGTTGGTTGCAAGACTAGAAAAGACAGTATTGTGATGCAGGATAGTTTCTGTTCTGCTTCTCCGGAATTCTTTAAAGGCAAGTCATTGAGCGATATCGGTTTCTTCTTCCGAAGGGCATATGAGTTCTATGCCCAAACCTTCGGCGAGGAGAACATCATTTCCGCAGTAGTTCATATGGATGAAAAGACACCGCATATGCACGTGTGTTTCGTGCCTATCACTAAAGAAGGACGGCTTTCTTCAAAAACGGTGATCGGCGGGCCAAAGGGACTTGTAAATCTTCAGGATCAGTACTACGCGCAGATGTCCACTTATTTCCCGGAACTCAAACGTGGAATCCCGAAACATCTGACTCACCGTAAACATCTTCCAACATACCTTTTCAAGAACGCGGACATGCTGATGGAGCATTTCGATGAGATCGCTCAGGCGATAAATGATATCGGACTCATCAAAGGCAAAGAGAAAAAGGCTCAAGCGATCGAACTGATATCACGGTATGCGCCGGAGATGGCAAAGATGAAAGAGCAGATCAAGTCAGTAGACGACTATGTTACCACTCTGAAGAACACGTTAGATACGGAAAGAGATACCGGCCGTTACTGGAAAGGAAGGACTGAAGAACTTGAAAAAGCGGTCAAAGAACGAGACGGCAGGCTCGATGAGCTCAGGGATAAGCAAAAACGGATACAGCAGAAACTGGATCTTCTGCCGCCGGGATTGCTGGAAGTTCTTGCAGCAGAAGAACAGGCGCGAAGAAGATCAATCAACAGAAAGGATAGAGGCGGATTCGCCAGGTAATCAAATGAAAAGAAATACACAAATAACATGCAAAGACAGAATTAAGAAATACGACAAATGGAGCGGTCTTGCCGATTTCCTGGCAAGGATGATCGAAAAGTACGGAGACAGTCTCGGTCTCGATGATCTGCCAACTCCTGAATTCGTGAAGAATTATGACAAGAGGGCAGAAGTCTTAAGAAGATATGCTGAACTGCTTGCCAAAATATACGCAAAACATTGATTGACAAGCAAGAATGCCTCTGATAATCTGTACGCATAAACGTACAGAAATAAGGAGGCTATACATGACTATAAATGAAAGGCTTTTTAAGGTTATGAATGATAAAGGAATAAGTATAAGGGAGCTGTCGCGAAGGACCGGCATTACAGCCAGCACTATCAGTGATTGGAATACCAAGCACACTAATCCTACGGCGGAGAAGATTCCAGTTGTTTGTGATGCATTGGGAATAACTACGTCTTATCTGCTTAGAGGAAAGGAAGAATCAAAGACAGATTATGTGTTTACAGACGAAGAGATAAACCTGATTGAAGCTTTCAGGAATACAGATGACGGCGCAAGAAAACGTCTCATTGCATACTTCAATCAGATGAGCAAAAAGAAAGAAGGATAATAATGAACGAAAAGAAAAAGGTATATATGTATACCCGTGTATCAACTGCGATGCAAGTTGACGGGTATTCGCTTGATGCTCAAAAGAGCAGAATGCGTTCGTTCGCGGAGTTTAACAATTACGAGATAGTCGGTGAATATGAGGATGCCGGTAAATCCGGAAAATCTGTTGAAGGAAGACCGGCTTTCACGCAGATGATCAAGGACATCACAGATGGCAAAGACAATGTTTCATATGTCCTTGTATTCAAGCTTTCAAGATTCGGCAGGAATGCTGCGGATGTTTTATCGACACTTCAGATAATGCAGGACTTTGATGTTAATCTGATTTGTGTTGAAGACGGTATCGACTCGTCAAAGGATGCAGGCAAACTGATCATATCCGTATTATCTGCAGTTGCAGAGATCGAGCGTGAGAATATCAAGATCCAGACAATGGAAGGAAGAATTCAGAAGGCTCGTGAAGGCAAGTGGAACGGTGGTTTCGCTCCTTATGGATACAAATTAGAGAACGGCAGATTAATTGTCGTAGAAGATGAAGCGGAAATAATACGCATTATCTTCGATAAGTATGTGAATACTGAGCTGGGCATAAATGGCATTGCAAAGTATTTGCAGAAACATGGATATACAAAACTGATCAGACACACAGGAAAGACTGAACTTATAGCTGCTTCTTTCATTAAATTTGTTCTGCACAACCCTGTTTACAACGGAAAGATAGCGTTCGGGAGAAGGAAGACAGAAAAGGTTCATGGAACCCGAAATGAGTATAAAACTGTCAACCAAAAGGATTATCTGCTTGTTAACGGGCTGCATGAAGCAATTGTGGACGATGATACGTGGGCATTGGCTCAGGCTAAGCTTGAATTGAATACCAGGAAATATGTCAGAAACGCAGATGGCCGGAATGGAAAGAACCATCTTCTTACCGGAATATTGCGTTGTCCTGAATGCGGCTCGCCGATGTATCACAATATCTCAAGGAAGAAGAAAAAGACTGGCGGACAATATAAGGAGTATTCATATTACGCATGTAAGCATCGCTACGGGATAAACGGCCATAAATGCAGTTATAACAAACAGGTAAGTGCTGACTTGATCGAATCTGCTGTAAATGAAGTCATAATTAAGCTTGTGAGAAAGCCTGAGTTTGCTGACATTATGAAGAGCCGTATTAACTCAAAGGTGGATACTGTAGAGGTGGATAAGGAAATAGCAGCATTAGAGGCTGAACTAAGAAGGATAATTACTCTGAAGAGCAAACTTATTGAAGAATCAGATGCACTTAATCCTGAGGATAAGCACTTTGAACGTATTAAGAATGATTTGTCTGACAGAATATATAAGTTATATGACAAGATAGATGAGATTGAGGAAAGCCTAAATACCGCAAGAAAGAAGAAAATTGCGATCAATACTGCAAAGCTTGAAGCAGATAACATCTATAAAACGCTAATGTACTTTGACACCTTGTATAACAGGATGAATGAGGAAGAAAAGCGGGTACTGCTTTCAATATTGATTAAAGAAATAAATATTTATAATGAGAAGCAACCCAATGGTCAGTGGTTGAAAGAGATTGAATTTGCCTTGCCGATCATAGCTGATGAACAGCTTTATATGAGTTTGGACAACGGAAATCACGTTGAGACGGTCGTGCTTTTATCCAAACTTTGAATCTTACCTAAAAGAATCTTATAACACTGTTACAACGCATATAGGGGCTGTCTCTCAAGTGATCTGTTCACTTCAAGAGGCAGCCCCTCATTTTTCAAAACATAGCGGGAATGTTCCGGCTGCGGACTGCACCCGGAAAAAAACAACGTAAACTTTAGCGTAAACTTTTGACCTTCAAAAGTTTACGTTTGAGTTTACTTTTGGACAAAGTAAAGATTTTCGTAAACATTTTGACCGGTTTTGTTTACGAAAAAGTTTACGCAGCAACAAAAGCTGATCCGGCGTTCTGCGCCGGGCGTGAAGATGCGCCTCAAAGCAAGATGAGACAACTCCTTAGACATGGCCTTGCAAAAACCGATCACTGATCGCGATCTTCATAGAAGTTTGATTGACACCGTGTCAAAATGTTGCTATCATAATGATACTGACACAGTGTCAACATCATTTGCGGAAAACAGGATGCCGTGGGGAGGACTGTAATGATCAAGAAAACACCCGAAATGATAGCAGGAAGACGCGAAGAGATAATAGGCGCCTGCGAGAAGCTCTATCAGGAGATGAGCTTTAAGGAGATCACTTTAAAGGAGATCGGCAATATCGTCCCGTTCTCGAGGCCTACGATCTATAACTATTTCCAGACCAAGGAAGAGATCTTTCTGGCGCTTTTCGAGCGCGAGTACGACAGCTGGAACGAAGAGCTTACGTCGATCTTAAACGGACACGACAAGCTCGAAAGAAAAGAGCTCGCGGACCTCATGGCAAAATCCCTTGCAAAGCGGGAGCAGCTTCTAAAGCTCCTGGCCATGAACAACTACGACATGGAAGCGGCAAGCAGGCCCGAAATGCTCGTGAGCTTCAAGAAAGCATACGGCCGTTCGATCGCGATAACCGGACAGCTCCTGGATAAGTTCTGCCCCGAAATGAGCGCGGACCAAAGGCAGAACGTGATATACGTGTTTTTCCCTTTCATGTTCGGTATCTATCCTTATACGTCCGTTACGGAAAAGCAGAAAACGGCGATGGATGATGCAGGGATCGGATTTACCTACCACACCGTATATGAACTTACATATAACTGCCTGACAAGTCTGCTTGGCAATGCCTGAAAGAGAGGGATCTGAAATGAAATACACGAAACTTGGAAATTCGGACCTCAACGTATCACGCATCTGCATGGGATGCATGGGCTTCGGCGATGCGGCTAAAGGACAGCACAGCTGGACGCTCAATGAAGAGCAGTCGAAGGCGATAATCAAAAGAGGGCTGGACCTCGGCGTCAATTTCTTTGATACCGCGATCGCATACCAGAGCGGCACGAGCGAGCAGTATCTTGGCCGCGCTCTGAAAGAACTTGCAAAGCGCGAAGATGTGGTGGTTGCGACAAAATTCCTGCCGAGGACACCGGAAGAGATCGAAAAGGGCATCAGCGGCCAGCAGCATATCGAGAACATGATCAACATGAGCCTGAAAAATCTCGGCATGGATCACGTCGATCTTTACATATATCACATGTGGGACTGGAACACTCCGATACATGAGATACTCGAAGGCCTGAACAACGCGGTCAAAGCTGGCAAGACAAGATATATCGGTATTTCCAACTGTTTCGCATGGCAGATCGCCAAGGCAAATGCGCTTGCTGAGAAGGAAGGCTTTGCGAAGTTCGTATCGATCCAGGGACATTACAACCTGATCTTCCGTGAAGAGGAGCGTGAGATGGTGCCTTACTGCAAAGAGGAAAACATCGCACTCACCCCGTACAGCGCATTGGCGAGCGGTAGGCTGTCAAGGCTTCCGGGAGAAGGCGGGACAAAGCGTGCCGAAGAGGATAAATACGCAAAGTTCAAATACGAAAAGACAGAACAGCAGGACAACGTGATAATCAGCCGTGTCGCCGAGATCGCGGAAAAGCGAGGCGTATCAATGACCGAAGTATCACTTGCCTGGCTCCTTACAAAAGTTACATCGCCCGTTGTCGGAGCAACGAAGATGCATCACATAGAAGGCGCAGCAAAAGCAGTTGAACTCGTTCTTACAAAAGAAGAGATAACTTACCTCGAAGAACCGTACGTGCCGCACGAACTCGCAGGAGTCATGGCACAGAACAAGAGACCCGAATAAGGAGAAAAGACAATGAAAAAGTTATTAACATCGATCACATTGGCAGTCATGTTCAGCCTTACGGCATGCTCAGGGAGCGCTGCCGTGACCACGGCAGCACAGGAAACAACAACCGCCGCGACAACGCAGGCAGCGGAAACGACGGCCGCAACTCAAAATGAGACCGAAGCTTCAACTGAAGGCACAACCGCCGAAGAGACAAAGGCAGGAAAAGATGTTCTGGTCGTATATTTCTCGGCTACCGGAACAACTAAAGACGTTGCTGAGAAGATAGCTTCCATCACGAACGGTGACCTTTATGAGATAAAGCCCGCCAAGCCTTACAGCGATGCCGATCTGAACTGGAACGACAAGAACAGCCGTACGACGAAAGAGCAGAACGATAAAAAGTCACGCCCGGAGATCGCAAGCGGAGCAGTTGACTTAAGCGGTTACAAGACGGTCTACATCGGTTATCCGATCTGGTGGGGAGAAGAGCCCAGGATCCTGGATACTTTCGTAGAGAGCTATAAGTTTGACGGCATAAAGATGATCCCGTTCTGCACGTCTGCAAGCAGCGGAGTCGGCAGAAGCGACAAGAACCTTGCCGAAAGAGCCGGAACCGGCGACTGGCAGAAGGGAAAGAGATTCGGTGCGGGAGCATCTGAAGATTCGATCCGTTCGTGGATAGAAGGCCTTAATTGATATAAAAGGGAGAGCGCATCGTGGCAGACAAGAAGAACAACCGGATCAGGCTGGCAGTCGATATTTCCATGACCGCCCTTCTGCTCTGCCTGATGGCATTTCAGGTCACTGGTGAAGCGCTTCATGAGTGGTTTGGCATATTGATGACGGTATTGCTGATCGTTCACAACATACTCAACAGAAAGTGGTACTCATCACTTTTCAAGGGCAGATATACGGCTTACCGTGTCGTCTCGACCATTGTGAACACGCTGCTCTTGGCTTCAATAGCACTTACCGCGGTGTGCGGCATGGCCATGAGTTCACACGCAGTGCCTTTCATGTACGGGCTTCTTCCGATAGCGTTCGCAAGGCAGTTTCACCTGGCCATGTCATTCTGGTCCTTCATCCTGATGGGATATCACCTGGGACTTCACCTGCCCGCCATGACAGCTAAAGTTAAGCCGTCCAAAGCGGTTAAGATCGTACTTAACGTGATATTTCTCAGCATAGCGGGCACGGGACTTTGCTTTTTCCTGAGGAACGGCATTCCGGGGTATATCTTTTTCAGAACGCCTTTTGCGATGTTCGATTACGATAAGGCCGGGATCATCGTGTTTCTCGAAAACATTGCGGTGCTGTTCTTTTTCGCTTTCTTAGGAGCGAACACAGCAAGACTTATCAAGGCAGCCGGTGCAAAAGAAAAAGCGGCAAAAGACATTTCCCTGCCGGTGTTCTTCATTGCGGGAGCGGTCCTTGCAGGAGCCGTATGTGCAAACATCAGAACGGGAAAAGATACGTTTCCGGGCAGCACCCTGCCTTCGCAGACGGAGGGATCAGTCATGACAACAGCAACATCACAAAAAACATCAAACGAAAAGGGCAGTCCTTCTGACGGATATATAGAGGTTCCGGGCGGCACATTTAAGATGGGAAGTCCCGCGTCGGAGAACTGGCGTATAGAAGACGAGATGCAGCACGAAGTTACCGTATCGCCTTTCTTCATCGATCCTTATGAGACGACACAGGAAGAATATAATCGCCTGATGGGGACCAATCCGAGCAACTTCAAAGGAGACAGGCTCCCTGTCGAGAACATCACCTGGCTGGATGCGGTTAATTTCGCAAATAAGAAAAGTCTTGATGCAGGCCTTACTCCTGCTTATAAAGTGACAGATGAAGGTGTCACGTGGGACAGATCTGCGAACGGTTACCGCCTTCCTACCGAAGCCGAGTGGGAATATGCCTGCCGTGCAGGTACCGTGACACCGTTTAATTCGGAGAAGTCTCTTGATGCAACGGAAGCAAATTTCTACGGCCATTATCCGTATGAGATCGAAGAGAACTATTTCAACGATTCCGTACTGGAGGCAAGGCCTGGTGAATACCGTCAGACGACGGTCGAAGTCGGAAGCTTTAAGCCCAATGCCTGGGGTCTTTACGACTGCCACGGCAACGTCAATGAATGGTGCTGGGATTACTACGGTTCCTATCCTTCTGAAAAGTCCGCTGACCCCGCCGGTGCTTCTTCCGGCACAAGACACGTTTACAGGGGCGGAGGCTGGAATGACTTCGCAAAGAACATGAGAAGCGCATACCGCGCTGCAGGGCAGACTGACATGAAGAGCTTCAACCCCTCGGCATCCGTCTGGTAAGAAATGCCGGCAGCGGAGTTTCCGGGACTGTGACCGCAGCGGAAAAGGCCGCCGTCTCAAAAACCTCAGGCAAAGTGCTGATAGTATTCTATTCATGGAGCGGAAACACAAAGGGGATCGCTCAGGAGATACAGAAACAGACCGGCGCGGACATGTTTGAGATCAGGCTCGTTCATCCGTATTCCGATGATTACAGTACCGTCCTCATGCAGGCACAGGAAGCCCAGCACAAGCAGGAAAGGCCTGAGATCCTTGATCTGCCCGAAAACCTGGATAAATATGACACCATCCTTCTCGGATATCCGAACTGGTGGGCTTCGATCCCGATGCCTATCGCATCTTTCCTTGAAAAGTACGATCTCTCAGGCAAGACAGTAATACCGTTCTGCTCACATGGCGGAGGCCGTTTCGGGCAGAGCATCACGGCAATCGCAAAGCTTGCCCCGGATTCCGTGATCGGAAAGGGATTATCGATCCACTATTCAGGCGGCGCTTCGATGCCCAAGGATGTAACAGAATGGCTCAAAGAAAACGGAATCAAATGATGCTGTGTGACAATTGAATAAAAACTGACACATAACATTTGCTTTTTATCAATTCTCCTTGCAGGTTTGGCAGTTTATAATTTATTTTGATTTTTTATATCAGCAGGGAGGAATGATCTGTATGAAGCTGAGACGCATATTGGCCATCGTCGTTGCCATGGCAATGACATTCGGTATGATGTCTTCTTTAGTACTTGCGGATGAGGCTGAGAATACACCTGAAGAACAGGCTGCAGTAGAGACCACCGAACCCAAGGAAAAAGATGAAAAGAAACCCGAAGAAAAGAAGCCTGCCGAGACAAAGGCGGCAGAGCCTGAAGAAGAGAAGGAGCCTGCCGAGACGTCAAAGGAAGCAGATCCTTCTGAGCCCGAAGAGAAAGAGCCTGCCGAGACTAAGGAATCTGAACCTTCCGAACCTGCTGAGACGGGACCTTCAGAATCAGAACCGGCTATGCCTTCTGAGCCCGAAAGCAAGGAACCGGCTGAATCTGAACCTTCCGAGCCTGCTGAGTCCGGTGAAGAAGAAAAGACTGCTGATGCTGAGATCCCCTCTGATTCTGACAGTAAGTCTTCGAAAGCTGCATGGGAAACTTTTGACAAGCTGAGATGGTCTTTTGATGCCGCTAAGGGAGTCCTTACGATCAGTCCTGATAATCCCAAGGCTAAAGCGGCAATGCCAAGTTATTCGTCGTCCGACTCTTACCCTTGGTATTCATTACGATTCAGTATCTTAAAGGTTGTCATCGCTAAGAATGTCACTTCTATCGGTGTTAACGCTTTCAATACTTACTATAACCTCACAAGTGTATCAATTTCCGGAACCGTTACCAAGATCGGAAGCGGCGCTTTTGCTAACTGCCCTGCTCTTACGTCAGTTGCGATCAGCAACGGAATAAAAGAGATCGGTGATGAAGCTTTCTATAATTGCGACCGCTTAACGGGAATAGTTATCCCGAAGTCCGCAACCGCAATCGGCTCCGGAGCTTTTGCGGATTTAGCTAATCTTAAGACCGTAACGCTTTCAAATGGTTTGAAAACGATAGGAGACGAAGCTTTTGCAAATTGTGATAAATTGACGAAGATCGTCATTCCTAAAACTGTTACAACAATCGGTTATCAAGCATTTTATGATTGTGAAGATCTGGACAGCGTTACGATCTATGGTGCAAAAACGATCGGCTCAGATTCATTTGGTTATTGCATTTCACTTAGAAGCGTTTCCATTACCGGAACCAATGCTACGATCGGCACGTATGCTTTTGAAAATTGCAGCTTACTCAGGAATCTTACGCTCAAAGGCATAAAGGAAATCG
>SVJC01000072.1 GCA_015069215.1 Oscillospiraceae bacterium | reverse complement strand
ATAGATAACCCTTGCAGTACCCGTGACTGTTCCGTTGTTTGCGCCGATCCCCCTGATAGCGTCTTCGCCTGCTGCAGATGAAGCGGAAGACGCATTACTGAAGATCTCGCCTATCTCGTTCTCGCTCATGAAATTGCGGAACGAATCGTAGTATCTCCTGTTCTTTCCGATGATCTCGCGAAGACCGTCAACAGAGAGTTTTCCGTTAAGATAATCCCAGACGTTTCCGACCTTGAGCATCCAGATGTCTTCTTCCTTTTCGAGGACCTTCTCGCTGACGAGCTTTTTGGAAAGCTCAACCGTATAGACGCGGATCAGATAATAGAATCTCGTCGATACGTCTCTGAATTCCTCGCGCCACCAGAGCATGCGGCGCATGCCGTCAACCTTTTTCCTGATCTTGTTGTATTTCGAAGGACTGAGCTTATTCTTAAGTGAAGCAAAGATCGCATCGCTCTTGAGCTTGCCTTCCTTCCTGTCCTTCTCGGGACCGAAATCACCCGTGAGCGGAAGCATGTCCTTTACGGAAACGATGAGCGGCAGCGGGTCTTCGTAGTAGCACGGATAAGTGACGTCAAGCTCCTTGTCGGAGTGATATCCGAACTTGTCGACGATGGCCTTCATCTCCGGGATTAAATATTCACCACCGTCTATATTTACCGCGATCTCTTCTGCGGATGTGTTCTTCCAATAAGAAAGTGCGCTGCCGTCATTTAAGATCTTCCTTGAAAGATCCCACATTTCATAGAAAGGCAGCATGTGTGAAATGTTGTCGATGCTTCCCAGGAGCGTTAAGTATTCGCTCTCTGAAACATACTTAAGAAGTCCGTCCTTATAGAGCGACTGATGGATCGTGTTGATGAATATCTGCCAGAAATATGTCGTCTCGCTGTGCAGATAGATATCGTGGGTCAGGCTCATGAAGCGTGATTTGATGTCATCGATCGTATGGTTGTCGTAATTCTTCTTGTATTCCTCATAGGTTTTCAGAAGATCGCCCTTCAATGTCTCAGCGTTCTCCCTTCTCTCCTTGAGGATCTTCTTCTGGGCAAGAGCCATGCGCGCTATGTGGATAAGAGCTCCGGGAGTTGCTCTCGTAACATGTCCGTCGCCTTCGTATGTGCGTCTGATGCCGTACTCCTGGTCGAACTCCCTTTCCCTGTATCCGACGACCTGGCTCATCGCGAGCTTGACTACGGAAAGATTCCAGTAAGGTCTGCCGTAATACATCTCGCCGAGCTTTCTTTCAAGATCCTTTTCGGTGAGGATCTTCGAATCAAGGATGAACTTTCTTAAAGAATGCTCCCAGATGTATTCGTAAAGGCTCCACATATAAGGAGTGCAGACGGATGCTGATACGCCGCCGTCCTTGAAGTCTGCGGTCGTCCAGATATCCTTGAGGTCACCGTAATTTATCTTGGTGATGCTCCTTGCCTGCAGGATATAGAGCTCATTGTTCTCTACGGCGAATTCGATGTCGCAGGGATATCCGAAATGGATCTGGATGTCAGAAAAGACCTTTCCCATCTTTTCTAGCATTGCACTATCGAGAAGGCCTTTTTCCTTTGTTGTTACAGCCTTCATCTCATATCTGTCGTACTCGTACTGCTCGGGATTGACCTTGCCGCTTACGATGTTCTCGCCCAGGCCCTCGATGACTTCGATGAGCATTCTCTTATCGTTGCCTGTTACGGGATTGACCGTGAAGCAGATGCCGCTTAATTCGGAATCGACCATCTCCTGAACGACGACCGCCATCGCAAGATCATCGGGATCGATCTTATTGGCAGCTATATAGCTGATGCCCGTTTTATCAAACATCGAACGGTAGCAGTCGATGACCTTTTCGGCAATCGCCTCAGCGCCTTTCGTATTGAGGAATGTCTTATACTGTCCTGCAAAGGAGAATTCAGCCAGGTCCTCTTTCGTTGCGGAAGAACGAACTGCATAGGATTTGGAACCGTCGGTCATGGAAGCGATCTTCGATACCGTCTCTTCATCAGCCTTAAGGCCCGCGAAAAGAGCTTCAACCGCTTCGCCCGTTGCCTGCGCATTCTCGGCGGTGAGCTTACCCATCAGCTCAGATATCTTATCCGCGATCCCGTTTTTGTTAACGAACGAACGGTATTCCTCCGCATCGAGAACGATTCCGTCAGGGACATTGAATCCGGCTTTTTTCATCTCTACGAGATTGCCGGCTTTGTTGCCTGATTCATTCTTTTGCTGTTCGGATCCTAAGCTAATCCTGTAGATCATAAAAGCATCCTTTTAGAACATATTCTTGCGCAGATGCGCGAAGTAAAGAAGCATGTTGAAGATAATGTGCGTCACCGCTCCGACGACCACATAGAGGAAATAGAACCATACCGGGAGCGGATGGAAGATACATACGACCAGAACGCATCCGAAGATCGAATCAGCCTGATCAAGGAAAACGAACAAGGCTTTCTGCCAGCCCTTCATGGTCTTTCCGGGCTCGATCCCGAGGCGCCTTTTAAGGAAGCTGTTAGGGAGCTCGAAAAGAGCATAGGCAAATCCGATGAGAAGTCCGGTCAGGAGATTGAACGTGACCGTGTTTTCGTGCTCGAGATAGAAGAAATCGTGACTTTGGAGCGCGGGAGCAGCCTTGCAGATAAAGCCCCAGATGAGAGTCATCAGCGTTCCCAGGATCAGGTAACCTGCAAAACCCTTCCAGGTCTTGTTGTCGCCGAAGATACGCTTGCCGTCCGTGAAGTTCTTCCCTGCATCCATCGGCTTTTTAAGAAACCCGAGGATGGGAAGCTTGCAGAAGATCATGTTAAAGACTCCCGCAAATATGACCGGCATAAGTGTAACGTACATGAATGCCAGGCTCGTAAGGACGCTGTTCATAGCTTTACCATTTCCATTCTTTAAACAGTCTCTTGCCGTCACCGGAATGGCGCTTACGCCACTCGTTTCCGGCCGCGATCACGATCATGATGATGCCCGCGATAAGCAGATACAGCAGCCATGCCATGGACGACCAGAACGTCGCCGACAGGTAGATCGCTATGCCGATTATCGACACAACTCCAAGTATAAACCAAAGCCTGCTTTTTTGTATAAAAGAAAATAAGAAAATAGCAACTGCCGCCACACCGGTAACGATCAGGTCGAATGTCTCCTCCGTGGCTGCCGCGGAGATCCCTTCAATGATCACCGAAGCGCTTATCAGTGCAAACCAGCAGTATTTCTGCACTTTCTCATCCGCAGGCTTTACGAGGAACCTGATTATCGCAGCATCCAAAATAATGACCGCAAGATAGATCTCAAGCATGTAAACATCTGAAAGCTCGATGAACGGCTGGTTGATGACCGCGATCACCACAGGGACGGAAGCAATGGTTCCGACGATCTTTGCAGGTGTCTTCGTTCTTCCGATGAAATTGAAGATCATCAGGGCGATCGTCAGGAAAATGATCATGCTGTTGTAATCCGCGGACTTGAGTCCGAAAAGCAGGACCAAAGGAACAAATGCAAGATAATCAATGCCTTTCGATGAGAAGACCCTTTTGCTGAAAAAGAGCCTTCCAAGACCGAATTGGGCAAGGATCAGGATAATGAATACGAAGTTATAAAGGTTCTTATCCTGTATCTTGACAATGTCCGTCAGGAATTCGCCCAAAGCGGATTCGAACAACACCATAGGGATGAGCGCGAAAAACCTGTTTCCGCAGAAATACAGTACCGGTAATACCAAAAGCAAAAGGCACAGCATCCATGTGTTCTCCCAGACAAATGCCTCTGCTATTGCCCAGAAGACAAGAAGGCCGCTCACGATATGCTTCAAGGGCTTGGAATAGAGAGCGTTCTTTCCCTGCGAAAACTTCGGAACAAAGCGTATCAGGATCAGAACGCCCGCCATGACGGAACACATCACGCAATATGCGATCTGGTAGCCGTGCTTGACTTCAGCCCTGGGAAGATCTCCCCAGATCGCGGGGATCAGGGCAAGATACAAAGGAGCATTGAGAGCAACCGCAGTCATAATCAATGAGCTGATGCTTAATCCGTCCTTTTTCTTTGCGTTCAGATAATAGGTATATCCGAGCAGGACACCTGCCAGGAACAGGAGAATGCCGTTAGCCCAGAGCCTGACAAGAGTGTTTTCTATGGTAACAGTGCTCCAGTATTCTTCGGCAGCACCAAGGGCTAACGTACCCTGGAAAAGAGCTGTCCAGATGAGGTTTTCGGCGGCTATCCTGAGCCTTTGATCGTCATTTACAAGGCGTCTGATAAGATTCATGACAAATGCCGCTACGAGCGGAGCCGGTATGACGTAAATGAAGTAATTCTCATATGACTTTCCGCCCATCAGGCCAGCCAAAAGCGCCAGCGACATAAAGAAGAACCAGCTGCTTGCCATGAAAGCGTTTATGCCGCCCCGTGCTTTGTTTTTCGCGAAGTATGCAGATACCGAGGATGCAATGCAAGAGATCCCCATCGCGGCTGCTACGGGCCAGAAGCGCATCGGTCCGGCAACGTCATAAATAAGCACCGTAAATGCGAAGAATACCGTAAAGAGCATTTCAGATACGAGCGTATTTATCTTCAGGAAGAAATAGACCAGGAAAAGCGCTATGAACATTACGAACAGCGGCCATATTTGCTGCGGATACTTAATATCCATCGCCAGGCACCCGTAAATGCCGAAAAATGCCAACGGAATAACATACTTGAGCCATTCCCTCTTCGGTGAGAACTTTGCATGAAGTATGAGTTCGATATTGGTAAGGATGCTTCCTGCAAGAATGTATACGCTGTCAAAATCCTGTTCGGCCAAAATTGCGATGAGCATCATCAAAGGCGCTGCATAAGCGATCACTTCCGCGTAGATCGCGAAAGAAAGCTTGACATTGTCTTTGGAAAGCATGGCGATGACACGCAGGATGATGGCAAGAACTGCGACCGCTATGAAAATGGCTTCAAGAGGATAGCAGCGGTTCGAATACTCTCCGATCTGTCCCGCTATGAAGACGATGAGCCACGAAAACGAAAAATATGTGATCCCCGTATAAAAATGCGACTTATAGATCAGCTTGCCCAGGGCCGCCGACAAAACCATTACGCCTGCCGCAACCGCGGAAACGATCCATCCGGTTCCGAACCTGTAAGAGAATCCTTTTCCGAACAGGGTGAACATTCCCACTCCGACTATAACTATCGGTCCTAAGAAACTCGCAAGCGTATAAAATGCAAATCCGGTCTGTTTGAGCTTTAAGACCTTTCCTGAAAGGAATGACAGGAAATATACCACGGCTACTGCCGCGAACAGAGTCAATGCTCTCATCGCGTCGCGCATGAAGCTCCACGAAACGGAAAGGAATGACGCGCCTACGATGGTGAGAAGCAATACGCCTACACCGAAAGTAATGCTCGTACTGCTGATCTTCGTTCTCTTCTTTTGAACCGGGGAAGGCTCTGCCTGAGGCATTACCTGAGATTGAACCGCGGATACCTGAACAGTTTGCGGTACAGGCCGGAAAACAGGTGCGTTCTGAACTTCAGGAGCTGCGGGAGCTGCCGGGGCTGCCGGAACGTGAGTCTCTGCGTGATAAACGCGGCCCGCGGCGACAGCATGCTCATTTTGAATATCCTGCTTGATCCTGTTGATCTCCCTGCGGGCATTTACATACTTGCTGATAAACGTGATAAGCAGTATCTGAAGTGCTACCGCATAAGGAACAATGATAAAGATACTGAGTAAGCCAAAATCATCTAGATCCATATTATCTTCCCCTTTTCGGACTATCCCATCCGTTAGCGTGATAATAGCATTATGAATTATCCCGTGTAAAGTACTTTGACTATCAAAGTATGTTATGCCGCAAAATTACCACAGATAATAAACAGCGACCTTTGATGTTTTTTGTAAGAAGGATTTAGAATAAAACTTAAACAAAGCCTGATCCGTTTTTCACATCAGTGCAACAAAAACCATTCCTGTTCTGTATATATGGCATAGCAACAATTTGGAGGATCTTGGGAAATGAAAAAGCTTATCGGTAAAAAAGCAATGACTGCTGCACTTTCAGCTATGCTGATGTTTACAGGATGCGCAAATCAGAGGCCTGTAAATACCGAGCCCCTCAAGAATGACCCGCAGCTCAAGACAGAGCTCAAGCTGAACGAGGTTGATGGCAAGAAATTCGACGAAGAAAAACTCAACGCAGAATATGACAGATACAGCTTCAAGATGATGGCTGAGATAGCTGCAAATGCCAATGAGAAATGCAACATAATGATCTCCCCTGCATCGATAATGATGGCGCTCGACATGGTCGCGGCAGGTTCCAAGGGCGAGACGCTGAAGGAGCTTCATGAACTTTTCGCAAGCAATACGGATCCTCTGGAGCAGCAGGCTTTTGCTTCCGAGCTGATGAAAAGGATCAACGCTTCCAAGAAACTCAAGTTCATCTGTGCCAACGCGATCTGGAGCGACAGCGGAAGACTCGGCGGCAAGATCAATTCCGAATACACCAAATACATCAAGAAGACTTTTGATGCTGAATTCAATTCAGTACCTTTCGGACCTGACACTCACAATTCAGTCAATAAGTGGGTCGATGACAAGACAAACCACATGATCCCTACGCTGTTTGACTCTCCTTTTGACCCGAATACGGTAATGGTATTGGTCAATGCGATCCGTTTTGAAGCTGAATGGGCAACCGGTTACAGAGAAGAACAGATCAGAGACATGAAATTTAAGGGTACTGAGGGCGAAAAGAAAACGAAAATGCTGACGGGCACGGAAAACGACTACTACAGTACTGATAAGGCAACCGGATTCATCAAATATTATATGGGTGAAGAATACGCTTTCATCGCGATCCTTCCTACTGACGAGAAGGCTAATGCCAACGATTTCATAAAGAATTTTACTTACGATGACTACAAGAAATTCATCAATAGCCGCACACGCACAAAGGTTTACACAGTGATGCCCGAATTCAAATCCGATTACAGCGCCGAACTCAACGAATATCTGATGGATCTCGGCGTAAAGGACGCTTTCAATGACAGCAAGGCAGATCTTACCGGAATTGCCGATCCTTCCGCAGGCAGGCTCTATGTCTCTCACATAATCCATAAGACTCACATCGAGGTCGACCGCAAAGGAACCAAGGCAGCTGCCGCCACAGGCATAACGCTCGACGTTAAGGGCGCGATGCCGATGGAGGAACAAAAGGAAGTTATCTGCAACAGACCATATGCTTACGTGATCGTGGATGCCTCAACAATGAATCCGATATTCATAGGAACGGTCAACAACGTAGGATAAAAAACAAGGAGTTGTCTCATTTTGCTTGGAGGCACATCTTCACGCCCGGCGCGGAACGCCGGATCAGCTTTTGTTGTTGCGTAAACATTTTCGTAAACAAAACCGGCCGAAATGTTTACGAAAAACTTTACTTTTCAAAAAAATAAACTCAAACGTAAACTTTTTGAGCACAAAAGTTTACGCTAAAGTTTACGTTGTTTTTTACCCGGGCATCGTCCGCAGCCGGGACATTCCCGATTTGTTTTGAAAAATGAGGGGCTGCCTCTTGAAGTGAACAGATCACTTGTGAGACAGCCCCTTTTCAAATTCCGAAAAATTCTCTCGCCTGTGCCTTGTTCGCTTCGACCGCGCGGGTAAGCTCCTCCACACCGGAGAACGGCTGCTCGGGCCTCAAAAACTTCATGAGCTCAACCTTGATCGAAGCTCCGTAGATGTCCTCATCGAAATCGAAGATAAACGTCTCAGCCACGTCATTAACGGCGTCTTCAACAGTCGGTCTTCTTCCGACGTTGGTGACACCGTAGAGCGTGCGGTTTCCGAGAGTGATGCGTGCGCAGTAAACGCCGCGCCTTACAACGAATTTGTCCTCAGGTATCTCAAGATTTGCCGTGGGGAAACCCATGAGGCGTCCCGCCTGTTTTCCGTGACATACCCTTCCTGAATATGAGTAAGCCCTGCCGCCGCAAAGCCTTGCTGCGAGCTCCACGTCGCCGTCAGAGAGGGCCTCTCTGAGCCATGTGGTCGATATCCTTCTGTCAGTGCCTTCAAGGATCCTGTCACTGACCACGCGGAGGCTGATCTTCTCCCTTGATGCAAATTCCTTGAGGAGTACTGCATCACCGGACGCGCCTTTTCCGAAACGGTAATCGTATCCGATAAAGAGTGCCGCGGCGCCTGAACGTGTCTTTAATATCTGCTCGCAGTATTCCTCAGGCGTCATGTCCTTTACCTGCGGGAAATTAAGAACAAGCATCTCGTCAACGCCCAATGCTTCAAGCATCTTGATGCGTTCATCCATTGTGTAAAGGAGGCGTTCTTCACCATTCTTGCCGAAGTTCCTGAATGTCTGTACGCATGTTAGTATCCCTGTATTTTCGGCGAGTCTCACCGCGCTCTTGATTATGTCGATATGCCCCTGATGAAGGCCGTCAAACATACCGAGCGCCATTACGCGTCCGCCCGGTATAAAAGGGAGATTATCAAGACTGTATTTCGAGCAGCATTTAATCATTCGCGAAAAGCCTTTCTATGCGCATTACCGTCTTCCCTTCCTCAACTGCGGGATAAACGACAGCTAAGGTCTTTCCTTCAAAGACAGCACGGTAATATGTTCTCTCATCAGTAACTTCCACACCTTCAAAAGCGATCTTCCTTCCGAAGCCGAGATCCTTTGCCTGACGGCTGTTAAGGACAACTTCGGGTATGTGTGAGATCGCAGCAGAAGAACTCTGAAGGAATGAATAATCCTCTTTTTCAGCCATTTCGAAAAGCTGATCAGGTGTATATGCATTTTCAACACTGAAAGGTCCGTTCTTCGTTCTTCTCAGGGTCTGTGCATACGCCCCGTACCCCAGCATCTCACCGCAGTCAGTGCAGATCGTCCTTATGTAAGTACCCTTGGAACAGGCACACGTAAATTCAACTGCAAAGCCCTTTTCGAGCGGTTCGATCTTATCGATCACGAGACTGTGGATCTTTATCTTCGCGGGAGGAAGATCTATCTCCTCGCCTTTTCTGGCAAGGTCATAAGCCTTTACGCCGCCGATCTTCTTTGCCGAATATGAAGGCGGTTTCTGTTCGGTGCTCCTTGATATCTCATCGAATGCTTCACGGACCTTGGCAAAGTCTGAAGCGATCAATACGGACATCTCATCTTCTGAAGGATAGTTCTCTGAAATGACCTCTCCCGTTAAGTCTCCGGTATCCGTCGCGATGCCGAAGACCGCGCGGCATTTGTACTCTTTATCATAGCCTTCGCAGAAACGAAGATACTTTAATCCCTTGCCGCAGAACACGGGCAAAAGGCCTGTTGCAAAAGGATCGAGCGTACCTAAATGACCGGCCTTTCTCGAGCCGGTCAGTTTCTTTATGGCGCCGTCAGTCTTGAAAGACGTCCAGCCCTCAGGTTTGTCTACGAGGATGACTCCGTCAAAGATCATATGAGTTTTTCAACGCGTGCCTTGACCTCATCGGCAAGGGCATCTATCTTTCTGCCTCTTACTGAGAATCCGGCTGCGCGCAAATGTCCGCCGCCGCCGTAAAGTCCGGCAAACCCTGCGGAATTAAAGCCGTCGTTTGATCTTACGTTAGCCCTGATCTCACCGTTTTCGAGCTCTCTCAAAACGATCGCGATCTCAACGCCGTCAACATCCCTCAATGCCGAAACAACGTCATCCACGCCGTCAGAATCCGCGCCGTACTCCTTGAACATCGAATAAGGGACAACGCTGATCGCGAACTTTCCGCCGCAGAGGAATTCAGCGTTGGAACGCGCTGCCGCGGAGAGCCTGAATTTGGACTTTTTCTTGAGATCAAAAAGGTTATAGCAGACAGCCGAGATATCGCCGCCGAGAGACATCAGTTCACCTGCGGAAACAAGTGTCTCGGGATTCGTATTCTTGTATGTGAACCTACCGGTATCTGTAACCATTCCTGCGATCAGACAGCCCGCGCAAAGCTGGTCGGCAAGGGCATTTACGGGCCTTCCGAGAAGCTTTGCCATTGAGCAGACCACATAGTAGACGAGCTCACATGCGGAAGATGCTTCAGGGTCGATCCACATGTTGTCTGCGCGTGTGCTGACCGATGCATGGTGATCTATGATTATCTTGTTGGGGCACTTGTCGAAATACTCGCCGCATGCACCCATTCTTTCGGATTCGGAGATGTCAACGGCAACGGCCCTTGTGAACTTTCTGTCAAAGACCGTTCCGTTTTCCTTGAATGCCTTTGTTGCGTCAGTATCAGCAGTGACATCGAAAAGAAGATGATTCACGCCTAAGAAGTTCATGTTCTCGGGAAGTTCTTCAGGCATCGCGACATAGGCCTCAACGCCTATCCTGCGGAGCGCAACGCAAAGACCGCAGGCAGAACCCACGCAGTCTCCGTCAACGCTCTTGTGAAGGAAGATAAGGCAGACGCCATCCTCTTTCTTCAGCTGATCAGCCATTTCGATGAGCTGTGCCGCTATACGTTCGGAATCCGCCTGATACTTATCGATCATTTTCGTTACCGGCTTCCTCTTCGCTTGCAGCATCCTGCTCACGCTTTTCTCTTTCAGCGCGTCTTCTCTCGTCATCAGCTATGGTCTTGCTGATGAGAGCGTCCATGCGTGCCGCTTCGTCAAGCGTATTGTCGAGCTTGAAATGAAGCTCCGGAGCTATCCTGAGCTTGATCTCCTGCACCGCCTCGTAGCGGATGAAACCCTTAGCGTGCTCAAGCGCATCCATCGCATCCTTCTTGGTCTTTTCATCGCCATATACGGAAATGAAAACAGTGGCATGCGACAGATCCGAACTCATCTTGACGCCGGTGACCGAGGTCATGAAAGGAACCCTGGGGTCCTTCAGCCTCGTCGATATGATCGTCGAGATGACTTTCTGCATCTCGTCACCGACTATTTCAGGTCTTCTTCTCTTCATCTCTTAGTCTCTTGCAACCTCGATATTACCGAATGCTTCGATTATGTCACCGATCTTGATGTCGTTGTACTTCTCGACAGTAAGACCGCACTCGTGTCCTGCAAGGGCTTCTTTTACGGAATCCTTCTCGTGCTGGAGTGAACCAAGCTCACCTGTATAAGCAACGACACCGTCTCTGATGACTCTGACCTTTGTACCGCGGGTGATCTTACCGTCAGTGACATAGCAGCCTCCGATGGTACCGATACCGCTGACCTTGAACAGCTGTCTGATCTCAGCGTGACCCGTGATGACCTCTTCGATCTTAGGTGCAAGCATACCCTTCATAGCGTTCTCGACATCCTCGATAGCGTTGTAGATGACGCTGTAGAGTCTGATGTCAACGCCTGCTTCCTTGGCCTTGTCGATGATCATCTGGTTAGGACGTACGTTGAAGCCGATGATGATAGCATTGGAAACGTCAGCAAGAACGATATCGGATTCGTTGATCGCACCGACACCGCCGTGTACGACCTTGACCTTGACCTCGTCGTTCGAGAGCTTTTCGAGAGACTGCTGGACAGCCTCGACGGAACCTCTGTCGTCTGCCTTGATGATGATGTTGAGATCCTTGACATCGCCTGCTGCCATCTGTGCTGCAAGTGTCTCAAGGCTCATCTTGGACGATCTGTGGAGCTGCTCTTCACGCTGCTTGATCTTTCTCTTCTCAACGAGCTGACGTGCTGTCTTATCGTCTGTTACGGCATAGAGCAGTTCGCCTGCCTCAGGAACTTCAGGGAGACCCAAGATCTCGACAGGTACTGAAGGACCTGCCTTCTTGATCGGGTTGCCCTTATCGTCGTACATGGCTCTGATGTTGCCCATGATAGGTCCGCAGACAACGGTGTCGCCCTGCTTGAGCGTACCGCGCTGTACGAGGACTGAAGCGACTGGACCTCTGTTCTTGTCGAGCTGAGCCTCGATAACGGCACCCTTTGCCTGACCGGTAGGATCAGCCTTGAGCTCCATGATGTCTGCAGTAAGCAGAACGTTTTCGAGCAGGTCATCGATGCCGATGCCCTTCTTTGCGGAGATGGGGACCATGATGGTGTTTCCGCCCCACTCTTCGCAGATGAGGTCGTAGTTTGTGAGTTCCTGCTTAACCTTATCCGGATTTGCTCCCGGCTTATCGATCTTGTTGATGGCAACGATGATCTCCGTGTTGGCAGCCTTGGCGTGGTTGATTGCCTCGATGGTCTGAGGCATGACGCCGTCGTCTGCAGCAACTACGAGGATCGCGATATCGGTGAACTGTGC
>SVJC01000071.1 GCA_015069215.1 Oscillospiraceae bacterium | reverse complement strand
GAACGTTCTCGATAAATACGACTGTTTTTTCTTAAGCGCGCTCTCATACATTGAACTTAAGACAGGCTCAAAGAAAAAGGCTTCCTCGTATCTGAAGGAAGCAAAGCAGAGAGCGGAAAGATTTGATTCAGCGCCCGACAATGACGTAAGGAATCTGCGGTTTATCAACATAAGTGACAGTCTGATGCTTCACGATTCATTGGGAAAGACAGGTATGGATTCTATAGAATTCGCGATAAAATATCTGAAGGCATCTGAACTCGAAAAGCTTTGGGAAACCATTAAATGATATTAAAGGTGAGATATTGACATGAAAAGCAGATCAACACTTAAACGCTTTGCGATATCCTTTGTTCTAGCCGCAGTTCTGCTGTTGTCCTCATCCTGCAAGGCGAAAAGTCCTTACCAGACCAGGTCGACCGCCCAACTGACAAATCACGATGAGATCAAAGTCTACATGAAGGCTGAAGTCATCGCGGAAAACACCATAAAGGTCAGCATTGAGAATAAGAGCGAAAAAACCTTTATATATGGCAACGCTTACACTTTGGAATTCCTTTCCGGAGACACATGGTACGAAGTTCCGTTCAAGGAGGAAGGCGGTCCGGTCTTTACAATGGAAGGTAAATTTTTGGGCCCTGCAGAAGAATTTGCAAAACCTAATGAGGATGGCCTGACCATCTCTGACACCGCCTCTGATGATGTCCGGCTCGAAGGTTTTGCAGTGCTTTCGAAAGGTCACTACAGGATCGTTAAGGATTTCTCACTTTTGAATGATGAAGACGGTTCCGTAGTGAAGACTTGCTGCCTGGCAGCCGAGTTTGATCTGTGATGGCGGATCTTTGATGAAAGGGACCCGAAAATGTTTGGAGCTAAAAAAGAGATCTATTGCGGGAAAGAAGATGATGTCTTCAGAAAGAAGACGGAAAAGCTCAGGGAAAACGGCATCAGGTTTGACATAGACCGCCAGATCCCGCATGTGTCTGATCTTGCAAGGGGAGCAGGCGTCGGAAGGTATGGAGAGACAGGCCCTGGAACCGTAAGGATCCTTGTAAAAAAGAATGACTACACAGAAGCAATGAAAGCTTTAAGGGAAGAATGAGCAACATAAGAACGAATTACGAGAAGTGGTATGAAGGCGGCGGTTACTACTGGGGAACCGAACCTGCAGGTTTTTGCGATGAACTGATAAAGCTCTGCCCTCCGTCAAAGGGTAAGAAGGTCCTTGACATCGGCTGCGGTGAAGGCAAGGATGCCGTCTATATGGCGTCGAAAGGTTACGACGTATATGCTTTTGACCTGACTGAAAACGGCATCAGGAAGACAAAGCTCCTGGCTGAAGAAAAAGACGTTGATGTAAAAACCTATGTTGATGACATAAACACTTTCGTAACTGACGAACAGTTTGACATTATATACTCATCAGGAACTATCCAGTATCTCTTTGAAGAAAACAAAGCCGCATTCTTTGAGAAGATCGGAAAGATCACAAAGAAGAACGGCTTCGTATTCTTTAATGTTTTCGTTGAAAAGCCTTTCCTGGAACTCCCGCCGGACTGGGACATCGAAGAGAAGATGTGGAAGTCAGGTGAGCTCTTTTCATACTTCCCTGATTGGAAGTTTCACAGGATAGACGAGACAATATTTGAAGACAACAGTAATGGTATCCCGCACTATCATTGCATGGATACCATTATCTGCGAGAAGATCATTTGAGACCTGACTCCAGATCACCCGGTGGGAGCAGATTCAGATGAAGTTCCCTTTGTACCGGTGGTGGTTTCTGATCCGGTACCTGAAGATGAAGTTGCTTTTGTCTTTGCCGGAGTTTCCGGTGCTTCCGTTGAAGGAACGGTCGTTTCAGGCGGTCTCTCCATCGAAGGCATAGACGGTTCCGTCGGTTCCCGTGCTCAAGGCATCACCTGACTGGAATCTGATGTTATCGATCACAGGTTTGGTCTCACCCTTGGAATTCTCAAGGGTGACCGCCCCTTCGATCTTAAGCAGACGCATTGTTGTAGCCGTGTAGCCGGAACTTGCCATGACAATGCCGATCACGGCGGCTGCCACTAAAGCAAACGCACCTGCGCCTATAAAGATCATTTTTTTGGTGGATAGACTGCTGAATTTAGCAAAAACGTTAGTTAGAGACATACAGTTCACCCTCCTGGTTTGTACTCCAACAAACCATATCAGAATATCATACCCACTGAAGTGTGCAAATATTGATTTGTATAAATGTTTAAAACTGCTTTTGTATAAAATTCACAGCCAAAGCCCAAAGAAACATTGACTTTTCGGGGCTGAAACGCGCAGAAATGCATGCGGCGGTTTTGGATGTTATAATGTTTTCTATCTTCTTATGGAGGGATAAGACGATGGACCCCAGGATCTTTAAGCGTATCGGAGTCTTTCTTATAACTGTTGTTATCTTTGTGGGCGTTCTCGCTCCATGTTTTAATCTGGGCGAAAGAGACGTTAATGCGGCTGCTGCGCGAACATATACTTCCATGGTCAAGAAGAGCAGATCCTTAGGCGACGATCAGACGCTGGATTACTATCTTGTCGAGCCCAACTCATCAGGCAAGCACGATGTCGTAGTGCTTTTCAGCGGCATCAACGGAGTAGGCCCCTTTGAGGAGAGCTTCCGCTACTACGCAAGCAAGTGGATGGCAACCAAGCAGCTGAAGCCCTACGTGTTCGTCATCCCCATTCTTGAGAAATACGGCACAGGCGACTATTTCGGTTATTTCATGGATAAGAAGATCAATGGAAAGACCAAGATGGAATACGTGATGGAAATGATCCGTGACGGCAGCATATCGGGCAAGGCAAATCCGAAGTGCGACATAACGGTCGCCGGTTATTCCTTTGGCGGCTGCGCATCCCTTTATGCGGGAATACTTTATAAGGATAAGATCCACAACATCGGAGGCATCAGTCCTTCATACCTGGTATACACAGGTGACAGCAGGGGCTGGTTCAAGAACAAGGAAGATCTCGTTTTCTCAAGCAGTTCGAAAAGACACCTTTTCATGTCTGCGAGCAAGGTTGAGAACGACGGCGGGATTTATACATGCATGCAGCGCTACATTGCAAATTTCCAGACGCCTTTTGTGACCAAGACTTATGAGAAGGGCGAGCACAAGATGGTCCTCTTCCAGGAGGAGATCTTCAATTTCCTTTACTATTGCCAGCATGACAAGCTCCCGAGCAGCTCCGTCGTCAAGGCTATGAACAACGTCAAGCTTGCAGCCTATAAGAACGGATGGAAGAAGGAAAACGGCAAGTGGTATTACTATAAGAACAACAAGAAACAGAAATCCAAGTTTATCACCACTGACGGCAAGAAGTACTATGTCGGCAAGACAGGCGCGAGGGTTTACGGCTGGAAAAAGATAAAGGGCAAATACTACTATTTCAAGAAGAAGACCGGCGTCATGAAGACAGGCTGGCTCAAGATCGGCAAAAAGAAGTACTGTCTGAGTTCCAGCGGCCCAAGGTACACCGGCTGGCACACGATCGGAGGCAAGACCTACTACTTCTACAAGAAGACCGGCGTCATGGCCAAGAACAAAAAGATCGGCAAATGCCGTGTCGGCAAGGACGGCGTAAGAAAATGAATCAAAGGGGCAGCAAAGCAGCTGCCCTTTTTGATCCTTATCCTGGTAAGACTCATATTGCAAGTTTACGGACGAAACCGAGGTTCTTATTGGAATTCGTCCGCTTTTTCCTGAGTTGAAGCGCTTAAAATGCCAAAACTTACGGACGAAATAGGTCAATTCAAGTGATTTCGTCCGCAAAAGCCTCAATTAAAGATTTCAGGATGTTTTGAAACGATGTCTTGAATTTATCAGAAGACGTTGTATGATATATCAAAATGATATATCAAGGCAGATGCATCCGGAGGTTTTGATGGCACGCGAGAAGAAGATAGACATGGTGATCCTGGGGCTTCTAAGTCACGAGGATCTGACCGGCTATGACATCAAGAAACGCATGGACGGCCCCATCAGTTTTTTCTGGAAAGGGAGTTTCGGAAATATCTATCCGGCATTGAAGGAGTTGGAGAACGGCGGGCTGATAACAAGGAGCGAAGCTTCTTCCGGCGGGCGCGAAAAGATAACTTACCACATCACCGCTTCCGGGAAAAAGGCGCTGACATCCTGGCTCAAGGAAGAACAGTGCATCAATGAGATGAGGTATGAGACACTGCTGAAACTCTTTTTCGGCGGGGCGGCAAAGGATAAGGAAGTGACCGTCCATAACATAGAGGTCTTTGAAGAACAGGTAAAAGGGGAACTGGCGATCCTGAAAGAGTATGAGAAGAGCCTCAAAGATCAGCTAAGCATAGATGACCATGTCTGCTATTACTTAACGGTCACCTTTGGAATAGAGACTTACGGGGCATACCTCAGATGGTGCGCAAAGGCAAAGAAAGCATTGAGATGACGGAGGAGATCAGATGAAAAGACTTATCGTATATTATTCACTTTCAGGCAACACGGAAGAAGCCGCAAAAAAGATCGCCAAGGAACTGGGCGCGGATCTTCTGAAGCTGGAGACCGTCAAGGCAATGCCGAAAAGCTTTGCCGCACAGATAATGGTGGGCGGGGGACAGGTCGCATTTAACCATATCCCGAAGCTGAAACCTTTCGGTGTTGACCCTGATTCTTACGACGAGATCATCCTCGGCTCGCCGATCTGGAACAGCAAGGGCGTGCCTGCAGTCAATGCGTTCCTGAAAGATGGGAAAGCCGCGGCTAAAGTAACGTCACTGTTTTTCTTAAGCGGGGGCGGCGAAGTTCAAAAGGGCCTCACCGCGATAACGAAGCTTCTTCCCAACCTGAAGAATACCGTTTCGCTGCTTGACAAAAAGCATGAGGATTCCAGGGACAACGACGCTAAGCTCGCTGAATTCGTGAGATCGATAGGGTAAAGAAAGAGAGCCGGCGGCAAGCCGTCAGCTCTGTGATTCCTTTCCGATGAGCTTCATCTTGAAGTCGCGTATCTTTCTGCCGTATTTGCTCGTCATTATGACTCCGACGATCGACATGCCGTAACCTATTCCGATGCAGATGCCGGTGAGGAAGCTTGATAAGAAGGGTGGCAGGAAATCTATGTAGAGCACGATGATCCCTGCCGTCAGGAAAACAAGTGCCGCTATGAACAAGATGTGGAAGTGTTTAAGCATCTTGGCCTTCTCGTCATTGCTGTATTCCGCTACCTTTATTACAGTATCCTTTAATTCTTTATCCATGTTTTGATCTCTCCTTTGACCGTTAAAGATGTCTCTCAGATCTACTTCATACAGGTCGGCGAGTTCAACGAGCACGTCAAGATCAGGCATGTTGCTGCCGGTCTCCCATCTGGAGACCGTACGTCTTGAGACGAAGAGCTTGTCTGCAAGCTGCTCCTGGGTAATGCCCTTTTCTTTCCTGAGTTCCTTCAAAAATTCGCCGATCTTCTGCTGATCCATGTTATTCCTCCAAAGAAGAGTTCTTTTTGCAAGTATAACCTTCTTTGAGCCATCTGCAATTTAAAAAGTTGGCGATGGCGGAGCATGCAAAGCTTATCGCAAGGTAGGGCGTGGTCTTATTTGTTACCATCGACATCACTACCGTTACTATGGCAGCTATTGCCAGCATGAGTGTGAAAATGAATCTGAGTTTCTTGAACATTTGGTTTTACCTCCCCGGTTTTGATACCCCGATCTTAGGTCAGGGGCGGGCGGCTTTAAAGGACACAAAGCGGGCAAAAGCCCTGTTTCATTGATGGGACACAGGTTGTCCCATAGGCGGAAACACGCGGTTTTTGCAGGTTTTGCGATTGTAATGGTTTGGATACAGGAAGAACACAAGCACCCCCTATAATCAGAATCAGGTTAAACACTCAGGGGGGCATCATGAGTTCTTTTTTTAAGAAAACAGTTTCAGGTCTGATGGCATTATCCATGCTTTTGGCATCCGGAGCGTGCAGCGGGGCGAAGGATGCGTTCTCAGGAATTACGCTTACGGAAACGCAAAGAGCATGGTCCAATCCCGACGCGAAATACAAGGCAGTCCTTGACGAATATGCTGATGACTCTTCCACCGGCACTCTGGTCGTTGCGACAGACAAGGATATCGTCTATCTCTATGCCGAAAAGGAGTTTGAAAAAGACGGAAAGATGCTTGAATCGCAGGATACGGTTTTCGATATCGCGTCAGTTTCCAAGACCTTCACTGCGGTAGCTATCCTGCAGCTCATGGAGAAGGGTAAGCTAAAGCTTGACGATACTATCGACAAGTATTTTCCCGAGTATGAGACAGGAAAGAAGATCACGATAGGTCATCTCCTTCACATGAGTTCGGGCATTCCCGATTACTGCAACAACCCGGATCCTTTCTGAAACATCTCGGGCGCGGAAGCGGCAGACAAGATGCTTTCTGACATCTATCTCGACAAGGTTACGGATGAGCAGTTCCTGGCTGCGTTATACAAGGCGCCTTTGGCTTTTGAACCGGGCTCTTCATACGAATACAGCAATACGAATTACCGCCTTCTTGCGTTCATCATCGAGAAGCTTTCGGGAATGAAATACTGCGACTACGTAAAGAAAAACATTTTCGATAAGTGCGGCATGACGAAAACGACATCGATGGCTTTGGGCGACATGACTTATAAGCCCGCCGGTTTTGAAGAGCTCGTGAATTACGGTTTTACAGATAAGGAAGGTTATCCTGCATGCCCCAACAATTCGAGGGGAGACGGCGGAATACATTCGTGCCTTTCCGACATGGTCAGGTTTGATCGCGCGCTCTTCGGCGGAAAGCTCCTTAAAAAGAGTTCGATGGAACTGCTTCTCAAAGAAGAAAACGGTTACTGCTGCGGTCTCATAAAGGATGAAAAAGGCTATTCACACAGCGGATCATCTTTTACGTGCACCTCAAACAACAAGATCATCGAATCAGGAGAATTCGGGCACATCTATGTGATAAAGCTCGAAAGAACAGGCGCAGCCTCTCAGTCTGACGGAGACGATCCGATGGCCGGAACGCGCTATGTGAAGGGTACATTCAGTGACGGCGTCTATGTAAATGAATATGCGAAGATCAAGTTTAACGTTCCGGAAGGATTTACACAGGATCCCGAAAAGGAACTTGCTCAGAGAAAGAACATGGGAATCTCTTTTGCAGAGACCAAGAAGGACAAGACAATGTTGAAAGCCCAGACTTATGACGCTTCCTTCTGGCAGGAATCAACATCCATCTGCATTGAATTCAGTTTCTTTAACAGCAGGCAGGCAATGCCCGGGGATCCTGCGTATAACGAGGATAAGCTCCTTACGGATTACATCGCGTTCAACAGTTTCGGAGTTAAGGAAGCGGGAGGAACGCAGAAAGAGACAAGCAGGGGAAAGATCAAACTCGGCGGACAGGAATATCTTAAGGCTGAGACCGTTATCAGTATCGGAGACATGCACGTCTGCTACTACGCAAGGAAGATCGATGACGACGTGATCCTTTTTATGAGCATCAGTTTTCCTAAGAACAGAACGGCAGAAGAGTTCGAAAAATGTTTTGAATAGTTAGTCTATAATGGTTAGTAGTATTGCGTTTGGGAGGCAGAAAAATGGCAAGGATCCTGATAGTTGAAGATGCCCAAGAGCTTCTTTCGCTTGTTGCCGGCTTTTTCGAGAGCAAGGGATCGTTTGACGTTGATACCGCTTCTGACGGCAATACCGCACTTAACCTTATAGGCTCGAACGATTACGACATCGCGATCCTGGACATCATGCTCCCGGGGGCGAGCGGCTTTGACGTGTGCAAGGCCCTGCGCTCGAAAAGCAAATGCCCCATCGTGTTCCTGACGGCGCTCGCAAATGAGAGCAACATCCTGAAAGGCTACGAGATCGGCGCAGACGAGTACATGGTCAAGCCCTTTTCGCTCAAGGTGCTGTACGCAAAATGCCTGGCTCTCCTAAACAGGACGGACACGGGACTTCAGAAGGACATAGTGATCGAGTGCAGCGGAATCAAGCTGTATCCGCTCAGGATGGAAGTTGAAGCGGAGGGACGCAAGATAGATCTTGCACCAAAGGAATACTTCCTTCTCAAGGTCCTTATGGAAAACAAGGGGATGGTCCTTGGAAGAGAGCGGCTGTTAGACCTCGTGTGGGGCATCGGTTTTGACGGCTCTGACAGAGTTGTCGACAACCACATCAAGAAGCTCAGGAAAAACCTGGGCAAGCCCGGAGAAGCGATAAAGACGGTCATCGGAGGTGGCTACAAGATCGTGTGATCTTTAGTTAGGAGGTTAAGTATGGCTAAGGTAAAGAATGCAATAGCAAAGCCCAAGTTCAGCAATATATTCGCAGCAAGGTTTGTTGTTGCCTTCGTGATATTCATGCTCATCGGAGGAATAACGGTTGAGTTGATGGGCGAATACATCAATTCGAAAGACATCAACGCGTCTTACCGTAACCGGGTCGGAGAGCGTGCAAGGCTCTTATATGAAGCGAAACAAAAAGGTGAAGATTACGGGAAAGCTCTTGATGAACTGAAACTGACAATGGCCATCTATCAGATGGTCGAAAGCAACTATGCTGAAGTTCACATCGGTTCTGAGACCATTAAAGCCGGGGATACGGCTGCCGTATTGCTGGGTGAGGGGCAAAGAAAGATATTCTTCATAGAAGACATCTCTTATCTTGATCCCGTCAACAAATACATGGACGGCAGATTTGACATCAGAGAATACAATCAGTGGATGAGTAAGAACCAGTATGAATTCGTTTACTTATTTGCGTATAACGAAATGCATTACAAAGAAAGAACTTATCAACTCGAAAACGCGTATGTTAACTGGGAGACCCGTACATTTATTCCGGGAGTAGTGCATATCACGGAATCGGGAAAAGAATACGATGTGGACTGCACACCGAAAGATACAAAAGGATACGAGAAAGTAGAGAGCGGCTACTCAGCTTTTTTCATCGACATGTGCTATAGGGTTGCACCTGAAAAAACATCAAAAGATGTCGATTCGTACATCATACCCGACGGGCGCGGCAATCCATTGGATCTTCATGGTTATGATTATGCGAATGATGACCCGTCCATAGATGTATACAGCAAACCATGGTATGTCGGATACAGCGAATACCATTACAGCGGGTCAGCCTTTGAACTTGCTCCGGTGACAAGCACGTGCATACTGGTCTTATCTTTCATATTGGCTGTCATAGTGACCTTGATCGTCTCATTCATCAAGTACCAGAAGGACAAGACCATCTGGAAGATCTTTGAGTACAGGATAAAGACGACCGAGGCCATGGCGCACGACCTCAAGACCCCGATGGCGGCCATTGCGGCATATGCGGAGAGCATGGAATCCGTAGCGGGCGACGCTGATAAAACGAATGAATATTCGCGCAAGATAAGCGAGAAGATAAGCGCTATGGACCACATGGTAGAAGACATCCTCGCGCTTTCCAGGAGTGAATCCGGCAATGTAAATGTCAGTGCCGAAGAAATAAACGTCATGGCTTTGGTGACAGAGAGCCTTGAGGCATTTCCTGACCTTAAGGCCAGCATCAGCGGCGGACAGGTAAAGATCAAGACTGACAGAAAGCTTTTCAAACAGGCAATCGATAATCTCCTGTCCAACTGTGACAGATACAGCGAGAAGGATTCTCCCGTTGATATCGTGATCGAGCCCGAAAAGCTTACGATAGCCAACAAGACTTCCGAGACTTATTCTGATGCCGAATCCCTCAAGAAGCCCTTTGTCAAAGGCTCTGATTCCAGAAGCGATAAGGGTACCGGCCTGGGATTGTCGATCGCTGACAACAACCTGAATATCCTCGGGTATAAGCTCGAGCTTGAATCGAAGGATGGCACTTTCACGGCGCGGGTGAAGTTCAAGTAAGTTGTTGAAGGGCGTCAACCGGCGTCCTTTTCAATTGCATATTTAGCGTCTCTCTAAGCACGGTCCGTGAAAAACGTTTTTGAAGTATAATAAACACGAAATGATTTTCGGAAGGCCGGTGTTTTGTCAGGAGGGATAATATGACAGAGGGGGTCAGTAACAGCTCGAAGAACACAAAGCTTAAGGCTGTGTTCATCCTTTATATCGTGACCGTTGCAATCTTCCTTATAATGATGCACGGTTCCCTGGGCGAGGCATCGGGAGCTTTCGGACTTGATCTCGGGCGTGCCGATTTCTTCGCGAACTGCCTGAGGATCGTCGCTGATGTCATGATCCTCGTCGGCTTCTGGAAAGAACGCCACATCAAACTGCTCATGGCGGGATTCCTTCTCAACACAATCCCGCAGGCCTTCGATCTTCTCGTTCACTACAACGGACTGAAGGACAATCTGATCCAGGGACTTGCGTTCGTGGCAACTGTCTTCCTGATCCTTTTCTATTTCATGATGACCAGCATCAACATCTCAACTACGAGCAAGGACGATACATATCTGTTCACAAAAGTGTGCGTACTCATCTGCGTTTTGTTCTGGCTCGGTTCCGACATTGCGAACCTGACGATGTACGGACTTTCCGGTGCGTTCACCATAGCATTTCTCATAAATGATTTCCTGCAGATGGCGCTCCTTGTCCTTTGGGGATTCATGATGACAGACTACATAAAGCTCGAAAAGAGCGCAGCCTGAAAATAATAACGGCCCCCATGCACGAAGCAGCGGAGGCCGTTTTTTGTCACAGCTTTGCCGGGTTATCTTACGAACTTATAAACGAGGCCGTCTGCGTATTTGTACCAGATCTTGTCGCCTTCGGAAAGGCCGGATAAGATCTCGACGTTCTTGCCGTCAGACATTCCTGTCTTGATCTCGACTTCGCCTGAAAGCTCATCCTTCTCCTTATCGTAGGAAGTGTAGACGTATGTCTTGTTTTCCTTTTCAATGAGAGCCTCAGCAGGTACGCACAGAACTTCAGCAGTACTGATGTTAGCGCGGACGGAAGCACTCATGTTTGTGAGCATTTCGCTGGTCCTCTCAAGATCGATCTTAACGCTGTACTTGGCGTTGCCGGTTCCGCTTCTGACGCCGTCGGTATCGATGGAAACGATCTTGCCCTTGTAGGTCTTGTCCTTAACCGCATCAAGTGTGACAGTGACTTCCTGGGTCGAATTGATGTTAATGACGTCGAGCTCGTCAACGGAAAGCGTTATGGACATCGTGTCGAGATTTACGATGGATGCGATGAGTGTCTCTTCCATTTCGTAGGTCTCTTCTTCCTGCTCCGTGCCCTGGTTTATGCCTGTGCCTGCGCCCGCACTGTATCCGCCAAATGAACCGCGGTTGCCGCCGAACAGTGAGCCCCAGTTACCGCCGCCGGGGATTCTGCCGTTCCAGCCGCCCGGGAAGCCGCCCTGGCCCTGACCGCCTTGGCCCTGACCACCTTGACCACCCTGGCCGCCTTCGCCGCCCTGGCCTCCCTGACCGGAAGACGGGGCAGGATATCTTACGAGCCAGACTGCGTTTCCGTCTGCTTTCATGGTGAGCACCAGGATATCGCCCATTGCCAGCTTTTCGATGGAGAACGTTGTCCATTCTTTCTTGGCGCTGTCGTAAGAATAGATCGGTACATCGGGAGAATACTGTTCGAGGAGTGTATTCTTGTACTGCTCGGAGCTTACGTTCTTGGGAGCAACGGTGTAATCGTCGATCGTAAAGGCCTGCATATCAGCAGTGCTGGTTACATTGGAATTCAGATTGATGGTTGTCTTTCCGTCCTTTGTTTTAAATCCGCCCATTACGAAAACGTAGTTTATGAATGATGAAGCGTCAGAGCCGTCAGGGGGATTGGCATTTGCGTCATCGGTCCTGACGGTGAGCTTACCGAGTTTCTTTGTTGCAGAAGAGAGCTTCTCGGACTTTGTTGTCTCCTCATCTTCCTCTTCTTCCTCGTCATCACCTTCATTGATGCCAGCGACCTCACCATCGTGATCAGCATAGATGATGCCTGTCTGATAGAGCTCGAAAAGTTCCTTCATCTGGTCTTCCAAAACGCTTCTCTTATACATCAGGTTGCTGAACTCGCCGGAGTACTTTGTGCCCGTGAGAGTGAGGAGCTTGTCGCCCTTTTCGACGACCTGGTTGAGCTTTACGGAAACTGTCTTTACTTTACCTGCATAAGCGATTACAGGGAGGACGCTGTGGATGTAAAGCTCGGAAGAACCGATCTCCTTGCCGGAAGCATCAAGTACCTTAACCTTGTCCTTGTAAGCTGCCTTCTTGTCGGAGACGGCGCATGTTACATAGTTGGTGTTAACGGAGATGATCGATCCGGATAGCTTTGTCTTGTCGGAAAGAACGACTGTTATGCTGTCACCAAGCCTGGTGTCCGCCGTTCTCTCGATGTCCACCGCCATAAGGCCGTCGAGGGAGAGGAGGATCAGCGCACCGTTTGCGGTTACCGTGTCCTCAACATCGCTGCCCTTCTTTACGAAGACCTTCTTTACGCGTGCCTTGGAATCAGCCTTGATGACTTTCTCATCATCGGAAGAGTTGATCTTGTTGAGCTGCTTATCAAGCTTTTTGAGGTGTTCTGGA
>SVJC01000070.1 GCA_015069215.1 Oscillospiraceae bacterium | reverse complement strand
CCATTGTTATTAAATTGAATTGCCCGTAAACAGCAGCGTAAACATTTGGGCCCAAATTTTTTACGGGAAAGTTTACATATGAACGGATGTAAACTTTAGCGTAAACTTAACTGCCAAATAGTTTACGGAAAAGTATACGGAAGGGGTGAAAAGCGTCTGGCCGCGGCTTGAAAATGAATGAATGACTAAAAAGGGGAGCTTTTGCTCCCCTTGTTTTGTTAAAGCTATATCCGTGTTACCTGTTCGGATCGCCCACGGCCTGCCGGAAGAAATCGGATCCGACCATGTTCTTACAGTATTTGATCTTGTTGCTGACGATTGTCTTTACCTGCTGTACATAGCCTTCAGGGATCTGCGTATTCGCATCCTTTGGCGTGAACTCACCCTTGGAGCTTAAATACGTGCCGAGATCAGTCTTCCAGTCGTAGTTGAGGTTGAATGCCAGAGGCATTGAGTTGGAGAAGACATCACGGCCAGGAAGGAGTCTTGAGTCGTACTTGATGCCGAAAAGGTTCATCAGAGTAGGAAGGATGTCAAGGCTGGAGGTAGGAGTATCCACCACGATCGGGTCTTCCTTCTCAAGGCAGCCGCTCCAGATGATGATACGGTTGTGGTCACGCTGGATGTAGTTCTTGACTTCATATCTGTAGAGTTCCGAAAGCTTGGGCATGTTGCCGAGTGAAGCATCCGGATCGAGTCCGTAGGGGAAGTGGTCAGCAACGATGCAGATAACCGTGTCATCAGCCTTGCCGCACTCTTCCAGCCTGTCGACGAGATATTTGAGCCCCTGGTCAAGGTCCATGTTGCATGCCTTGTATGCGCGTACGGCTTCGGAATTCTTTCCGTCAAGTGAAGCTGTCTCATCCCAGTGCTTCTTTGACATAGCATTACCGGCTCTTGTGTATCCGCTGTGTCCGGAAACGGACATGTAGTAGATGTTGAAGTGATCCTGATTGATGAAGAGCGGGCATGTACCCTGGAACATGTCGTAGTCGCTCTCAGGCCACTGGTGGTAGTTTACCCACTGCTCCATGCCGTTGTAGATACCCATGAAGCCTGCGCTGTAGCCGAGCTTTGTGTGGGTCTTGTTACGGCTGTAGTACTTGTAGTCGTTGTTGTGGAATGCCTGACCGTAATAACCTTCGGCATTGAGACGCTGACCCATCGTGAAGTAGGTGCAGCCGTTGTCGATCATGTTGGTGAAGGACTTACCGCCCGATGTGGGGAGGAGTCCGAAAATGTGTGAGAACTCACCGCCCGTCGTTCCGGCCGTTGCGGGAACGTAGGAATCGGTGAACTGGATGCCCTTTGTTGCAAGCCTGTAGAGTGTAGGTGTGAGCTCAGGATCGATGGCCTCAGCCGTGAAAGCCTCTGCGGTGATCATGATGAGGTTCTTGCCCTTGAACTTTCCTGTCATGGCATTAGTGTATGTAGGCTCAACATTAGCGCAATATTGTGCGAGAGATGCGATCTTGCCGCCCTTCTGTGAAAGAGCAGTAAAATCGATGTCCATTACCTGAGGCTGGGGAACGGGAGTAGGTGTGGGCACAACACCTGATTCACCGGGAAGGAAAGAGCCTGAAGGAACGGATTCGCTGCCTTCACCGGGCTGGGAAGTGCTGAGGTTAACAGGAGTCTTGACGTTCTGGAAATCTCCGCCTGAACCGAAAAGGAGTGCCTTGACGTCCAATGCGGTACCTTCCATGTAGCCGAAAGCCTGAACGGCTTTACCGTAGCTGTACTCTGCGCCTACGATGGTCCTTGCGGAAGGGATGCATGCGATGATGATTATGTTGAAGAGAAGGCAGACGGGGATCGCGATGGCTGTTGCGACCTTGACCTGCTTATCAGGCTGGTTGTAGTCGTACTTCTTTCTGATGAGATCTGCAACGAGGATTGAAAGAGGGATCGAATAAAGGAACAGGTGCCAAAGTCCGAGAGGGCTGAAGATAAGCCCCCTGATCGTGGAAGCGAAGCCTGTAAGGGCGCCGCCGGCACCGTTCATGATGGTGTTAAGATCGTAGAGCTCCTTGAACTGCATGTAAATGAAGTACTCAACGAGGAACGGGATCGCATAAAGAATGCGGAGAAGTCCGTCAACCAGGGGAAGGAGCTTTCCCTTTATATTCATGAGAAGGATGACTGCAGGTGCTCCGAGAATGATCGACCAGAGCAGGGTGAACGGCATCGATGAGAAATAACCGAAACCGTATACCGAGAAACCGAATACTACCTCATAAAAGAAAACATAGAAAATGAATTCAAAACGTCTCATCAGTATAAACCCCTTATATGTCATTAACAAAGTAATTATACAGTTAGTTACTGCAAATTGTTTAACAATCACATTAAAAAATATAATAAAAAAGCACCCCGAAAGTGAGTGACTTTCGGGGTACTTTGTTGGATTTTTATCTTCTTTCAGATTATCTCTGAATAGCTGCAGCAGCTACTGCGAGAACGATACCAACAATGAGCATGATGATCGAAAGGATCAGACCGATGATGGAAGTGATCTTACCAACCTTAGCGGGTGTTCCGGTATAACCTGCATCTGTAGCTTTCTTGCTCATAATGAGACCAACGATAGCTACTGCGATAGTAACACCGAAAGAATAGCTTCCGAAGATGGAAACAAGTCCGCATACCATACTTACGATTCCCTGTGTTTTTCCTGGCATATATAAATCCTCCTTAAAATGCAGGTTGGAATTATGTCTCCAACCGAAATGATTTTATCAATAATTTTTAGTTTTGCAATGCGAAAAGCCAAAAAACAAGGGCTATTGCAGTTGATGAGGACTTCTGTTACGGCAATAACGTGGCCTTTTTATCACCTTTTCCGACAAATGACGGAAACCGTTTGACACTAATACGCGCGCACATTAGAATGAGATCAGATAAATAAGACTCTGACGGCAAGGTGGTTTCCGAGCGGGAATAGTCGTAAATAACTTTCGGTAAGAAGTTCTTTAGGCGCTCCTTCGTCCGTCATGGGCAAAGGAGTATTTTTATGCTTAAGATCGCAGTTTACGGCAAAGGCGGAATAGGCAAATCCACCGTGACATCAAACCTTGCAGCCGCTTTTGCGACGCTCGGCAAGAGCGTTATCCAGATCGGCTGCGATCCGAAGGCTGATTCAACCATCAATCTACTTGGCGGAAAGCCTTTAAAGCCCGTTATCGAGATCCTTAGGGAAGGCGGCGAGCCCACATCCGCGGAAGAGATCTCCGCCGAAGGCTTCGGAGGGATACTCTGCATTGAGACAGGCGGCCCCACACCGGGTTTGGGATGCGCAGGCAGAGGCATAATCGCCACATTCAATCTTTTGGACGAACTTGAGCTTTTCGAAAAGAGAAAGCCCGACGTTGTCCTCTATGACGTCCTCGGAGACGTTGTCTGCGGAGGCTTTGCGGCTCCCATCAGGGAAGGTTATGCAGAGCAGGTCTTAATCGTCACATCAGGCGAAAAGATGGCGCTCTACGCTGCAAACAACATCTGCCAGGCTGTTAAGAACTTTGAGGACAGAGGATATGCCCATGTAGGCGGCATCATATTGAACCACAGGAACGTACCCGGCGAGACGGAAAAGGTCTATGCGTTCGCAAAGGAACACGGCATTGACGTAATAGCCGAGATCCCGAGATCTGATGACATCAACGAGTGCGAGGACATGGGACATACGGCAGTCGAGGGAAGACCTGACTGCGAGGCATCACAGAAGTTTATCGGTCTTGCGAAAAAACTTCTCGGCGAGGGTTAAGAGATGGCAGGAAAGGCAGTCAGATACACAGTATCGGAGATAGCAAAGCTCGGCAAGGATAACATTCCGCCTGAGCTCTTGAGCGGTCACGGCCTTGTTTACAGCTCGCCCGCGACGCTTGCATATAACTCTCCCGGAGCCGAAGGATTCGGCGTTAAGAGGGCCGGTCTTGCCGTGCCCGAATCGGTCATGCTGATCGTTTCACCCGGATGCTGCGGAAGGAACACCTCGATCGTAAGCTCCATGCCGCAGTACAAGGACCGTTTTTTCTATCTCATGATGGACGAGACAGATCTCGTCACCGGAAGACACCTCAAGAGGATACCCGAGGCGGTATGTGAGGTCGTGTCCTTCCTGGACGGACAAAAAGGCAGAAAGCCCAAGGTCGTCATGATATGCATAACCTGTGTTGACGCGCTACTCGGAACCGACATGGAGAGGGTCTGCATGGCATGCGAAAATGCGCTCGGCGACGGGACCAGGGTCAGGCCCTGCTACATGTATGCGCTGACCAGAGAGGGAAGAAGGCCCCCGATGGTTCATGTCAGACAGACTCTGTATTCACTCCTCGAACCACTGGAAAAAGATCCCAAGAGCGTAAACATAATCGGAAATTTCGCCCCGCTTGAGGACGGAGAACTTCAAAGATATCTCACGAAAGCCGGAGTGAAGCACATCAGGCAGATCGCAACGGGCAGCACTTACGAAGAGTTCCTCCGGATGGCGTCTGCGAACTTTAACATTGTTACAAACCCCGAAGCAAGGGCATCTGCGCACGACATGAGCCAGCGTCTGGGCATCCCTTACATTGAGCTTACAAGGATCCACGACGTGGAGAGGACATCTCTCATGTACCGTTCTTTAGCGAATGCCGTCGGGATCGAAATAGACACTTCGGCTGAAGAAGCTGAAGCGATGGCTGCGGTCAATTCCCTGAAGGAACAGTTCCCGGATCTGACTTTTAACATCGGTGAATGTATTAACGCTGACCCGTTTGAACTCGCATTGTCACTTTCAAGATACGGCTTCAAGGTTGACGAGATCTATGCGACCCTGGCGCCTGAAAAGTTCAAGTATGTTGCAAAGCTTTCTGAACTGTCTCCTGACACAAAGGTTTTCTGCAACATGGATCCGACGATGCTCTACTACGATGTGTCCGCGTCCCGTGCACACATCAGCCTCGGAAAGGACGCAGCATATTACTGCCCGGACATCCCGAATGTCGCCTGGAACAGTGACATCCAGCCGTTCGGATTCCAGGGGATCAGGGACCTGATGAACAAGATTACAAAAACCATGAAGGAGGTGCGCTGATGAAGGGTCTTCGGAAAGTTCTGACGCCTTTCGCTCCTGACCAGTCAGGTGCGGTATCCGTTCTCTATGGTTTAGGCGGCATGACAGTCATCATCGATGCAGGCGGCTGCACGGGCAACATCTGCGGCTTTGACGAGCCCAGGTGGCACGATGTGCGCTCTGCGGTCTTCTCTGCAGGACTCCGCGACATGGACGCTATCCTTGGCCGTGATAAGCTCCTTGTCTCAAAGATCGCGAAGGCATGCGAAAAGATAGATGCGTCTTTCGTGGCGCTCATCGGAACTCCGGTTCCCGCAACGATCGCGACCGACTACAAGGCCTTGAAGCGCATGATCGAAAACGAGACAAGCATTCCCGTTCTTGCCATTCCGACCGACGGAATGCAGCTGTACGACGAGGGTGAAGCAAGAGCCTACAAAGCGCTTTTCGAGACCTTCTCTGCGGATGGGGGCACACTTGAAAAGATCACGCTCGGAAAGACTCCGCTGACTTTCGGCGACGGTTATGAAGACAACACTTTGGATGACTATAAGAACATCGGTGAAAACACGAAGATCACGGCTTGCTCCGCGTCAGGGATCGAAGCAGCAAAGCTCCTTGGAAAACCATATGAGATATTCAGCAGTGCCGCTTTGGAATTTGCTGACAAGATCCCTTCCGGAAAGGTCCTTGTCTGCCACGATGAGGTTTTCGGGAAGACATTAAGGGACAAAGGAATCAAGTGCGATATCGCAACGTTCTTTACTCTTCACGATGAGATAAGAGAAGACGGCGACAGAAAGATAACCGAAGAGGATGAATTTACTGACCTCGCAATGAACGGCAGCTACGATGTCATCGTTGCCGACGAATGCTTAAAGCCTCTGGCTGAAGGATTTAAAGGACAGTGGATAGACGCACCTTTCTTTGCGCTTAGCGGGAGAAGATAAATGAAGACGGTGAGGCTTAAGGTTTACGGCATAGTCCAGGGCGTAGGGATGCGCCCCGTTGTCGCGCGTCATGCCACGGCCTGCGGCATCACGGGAACAGTCGCTAATCTTGGCCCATATGTTGAGATCTTCGCTCAAGGTGATGAGGACAAGGTGGATGAATTCGTAAGGCTCATCGAAGAAGAACCCCCGAAGCGTTCGGCGATCCTCAAGATCGACAGGAGGACGCTTGAAGACTCCAAGATCTTCGACAGTTTCGAGATAATCGAAAGCGGCAAGACTTCAGGTGAGATCTTTGTCTCGCCCGACATCGCGATCTGCGATGAATGCCTTGCGGAGCTTTTCGACAAGAGCAACAGAAGATACCTTCATCCGTTCATCAACTGCACGTGCTGCGGTCCGAGGCTGACGATACTGGACAGCCTTCCTTATGACCGTGAGAGGACTTCCATGAAGGAGTTCCCGATGTGCGAAAAGTGCGCATCGGAATACCACGATCCTGATACCAGAAGATACGATGCGCAGCCCGTCTGCTGCAACGACTGCGGTCCTGAAGTGTTTATCTTAAATGACCCCGAAAACCGCCGCGGAAGAGATGCGATAATCTACACGAGAAAGCTTCTCTCAGAGGGCGGAATAGTTGCGATCAAGGGCATCGGAGGCTTTCATATCGCATGCAATGCTTACGATGAAGACGCTGTCAGAAGACTGCGCGGATTGAAGCACCGCCCTGCAAAACCGTTCGCTGTCATGATGAGAAACATCGATTCCGTGAAGGCACAATGTGAGATGACAAACCTTCAGGAAGAGATACTTAAGGGCCATCAGAAACCCATTATTTTGCTTCCGAGAAAAGAAGGTTCAACGCTCGCAAGAGGCGTTGCCCCGGGCAATCCGAGCCTCGGCGTAATGCTTCCGTACGCACCTTTGCAGAGTCTTCTTTTCGATTACGATGACGGCATCACGATGCCTGACACTCTGGTTATGACGAGCGGCAACATCTCGGGCCTTCCGATCTGCCGCGACGATGAAGACGCATTAAGAGAGATCGCAAGATTCTGCGATGCGATACTTACGCACAACAGAAAGATCAGGATCAGGGCGGACGATTCCGTCATGGATTTCTACAACGGACAGCCTTACATGATCAGGCGCTCCAGAGGCTACGCACCGCTCCCTTACATGATGAGCGAAGACTACAAAGGCTCTGTCATCGCGTACGGAGGTGAGCTCAAGAACACCTTCTGCATCGGCGTGAACAACCTGTTCTATCCATCATCTTACATCGGCGATCTCACTGACTTAAGAGGCAAGGCGATGCTCACGGAATCCGTCGAAAGAATGGAGACCCTGCTTGAGACAAAGCCGCAGCTTGCGGTCTGCGATCTGCATCCTTCTTATAATTCCTCGCTTGCCGCGGAAGAGTCCGGACTCCCTCTTGTAAGGGTCCAGCATCACTATGCACACATCCTTTCGTGCATGGCCGAAAACGATTACCACGGCGACTGCATCGGCATATCTTTTGACGGAACCGGATACGGAACCGACGGCACGATCTGGGGCGGCGAGATCTTAAAGTGCAATCCTTCGGGATTTACGAGACTCGGCTCTATCAGCCCGTTCCTTCAGATCGGCGGAGACATCGCTTCAAAGGAAGGCTGGAGGATCGCCGTTTCGATGCTGATCGGTATCTTCGGAAGCAGGGCGGAGGAAGTGATCGACAGGCTCGGCCTCATAAAGACGGGAACGTTTAAGACATACAAAGCGATGTACGACGGAAAGCTCAATGCGGTCGTATCGACATCTGCCGGTAGGCTTTTCGATGCGGTATCCGCGATCCTCGGGATCAAGTACGAGAACACGTTTGAAGGCGAGGCTTCGACCGCTCTGATGTATGAGGCGATGAGGTGCGAAAACCATATCTGCGGTTGTGATTACGAACTTATCGGTGAACATGTTGAGACTGATGCGATAGTAAAAGATCTGGTTATCAGACGCCTTTCAGGTGAAGACCCGAGAGAGCTTGCCTACAGGTTCCACAGACTCCTGGGCGAGGCTGCCGCGGAGTTTGCTTCGGCATATGCGGGAACTGTCAGAACGGCTGCGTTAAGCGGCGGATGCTATCAGAACACACTGCTTTTGGACATCACGAAAAAAGCCCTCACAAACAGGGGATTTAAGGTACTGATACACGGCCTTATCCCGCCTAACGACGGCGGAATAAGCATCGGTCAGGCATTTTACGGAATGAATAAATTAAAGGACGGAGGAATATAAAGATGTGTGTAGGATTATCAGCAAAGGTCATAAGCGTTAAGGACGGCGTTGCCATCGTTGACGCTTCAGGTGCAAAGCGCGAAGTATCCGCAGAGCTCTTAGATGATCTGGAACCCGGTGAATACGTAATGGTTCACGCAGGTGCGGCCATCGCAAAGATCACGGACGACGACAAGAGCGAGACCGATAAGCTTAAGCAGGAGTATCTCAAATGAGCGAAGCTTTTGATGCAAGGACATACCTTGAAAACTACGACGGCCCTGACTTCAGGATAATGGAAGTCTGCGGCACGCATACGCACGAGATCTTCAGGCAGGGTATCAGAAAGATCCTTTCACCGAAGATCAGGATGATCTCGGGACCCGGATGCCCCGTGTGCGTAACGCCCGTAAGCTTCATCGATGAAGCTGTTTACCTGGCTCTCGAAAAGCACTGCACGATAACCACTTTCGGCGATCTCGTAAGGGTTCCCGGAACAAAGATGTCGCTTGCCGGAGCACGTGCAAAAGGCGCAAACATCAAGGTCGTTTATTCACCCTCTGATGCCGTCAAATACGCTGCTATGCACGAGGACGAACAGGTCGTTTTCCTCTCTGTTGGATTTGAGACAACAACGCCTTCGGACGTCATCGCGGTCAAGACTGCAATGAGAGACGGTCTTAAAAACTTTTCGCTCCTTACCGCGAACAAGACGATGCCCGGTGCCTATGAAGCAATGGGAAAGAGCTGCGACGCGTTCCTTTATCCGGGCCACGTTCACTGCATCACCGGAACACAGATCTGCAAGGACATGTGCGAAAAGGGGATCTCCGGAGTCATCGCGGGATTTACCGGCGACGAGCTCCTGACTGCTCTTGCTATCGCAGCGAAAAAGCACAGCGAAGGAAAGCCTTTCTTCGTCAACTGCTACCCCAGGGTAGTAACCGATGAAGGAAGCCCTGCGGCAGTTGCCATCGTAGATAAGTTCATGCAGCCTTGCGACGCCGAGTGGCGCGGAATCGGCACCATTCCGATGTCAGGAATGGAACTTAAAGACGAATACAAAGCATACGATGCAAGAAAGAAATTTGAGATCCCTGATCTCAAGACTGAATACAAAACTGCCTGCAGATGCGGCGACGTTCTGCAGGGAAAGATACTGCCAAAGGAGTGCCCGCTTTTCGGAAAGGCATGCAATCCCGATCACCCGGTCGGCGCATGCATGGTATCGAGCGAAGGCGCCTGCTCGGCGTTCTTTATGTACGGAGGTGACTTATGAGTGACGTAATAACACTTGCTCACGGAAGCGGCGGAAGAAAGACTTCCGAGCTTATCGCGAACATGTTCAAAAAGAATCTCGGAAACGAGTTTTTCACGGCTGATGATGCGGCGGTAATGCCCAGACCCGATGGCCGTATCGCTATGTCGACAGACGGCTTCATCGTCTCACCCTGGGAATTCCCGGGCGGAAACATCGGCAAGCTTTCGATCTGCGGAACAGTGAACGATCTTGCATGCATGGGCGCTAAGCCTTTGTATCTCACATGTTCTTACGTCATCGAGGAAGGCTTTCCCATAGAAGACCTTGAGAAGATCGCTGAGGCGATGGGCGAGACTGCAAGAAAGGCAGGCGTTAAGATCGTCGCAGGCGATACCAAGGTTGCCGGAAAAGGCCAGGTAGACAAGGTCTTCATCACGACTGCAGGCGTAGGCGTGATCGAGGAAGGCGTAAACCTTTCGGGCGCAAACGCAAAGCCCGGTGACAAGATAATCGTAACGGGCGACGTCGGAAGACACGGCACATGCATCCTTCTTGCACGTGACGAATACGGCATCGAAGCTGACGTTAAGAGCGACTGTGCTCCGCTCTGGGACGCAGTTGAAGCAGTACTCAAGGTCTGCCCTGAAATGCATGTCATCAGGGACGCCACGAGAGGCGGCGTAGGCACCGTTCTTTACGAGATCTGCGACCAGTCAGATGTAGGTGTAAAGGTCGATTCGGAAGCAGTTCCGGTTGCTCCTGAAGTAAGGGGCGTTACAGGCATGCTGGGACTTGAGCCTTTGTATCTTGCGTGCGAAGGAACGATGGTCATGATGTGCCCCGCCGAATATGCAGACAAGGTTGTTGAAGCTTTGAAGAATACCGAGCACGCAAAAGGCGCTGCAATAATCGGAGAGATCACAGAAGATAACAAGGGAAGAGTCGTAATGACGACGTCGATCGGAGGCATGACATATCTGCCGCAGCCCGGAAATGAGCTGCTCCCGAGGATCTGCTGAGGAGGACTTTTATGGAGACGAGAGTTGCATGCATTACGATAATCATTGAGAACGCAGAGTCCGTCGAAAAGATGAACGCGCTCCTTCACGATGCCGCGAAGTACATCATCGGACGCATGGGCATCCCTTACCGCGAAAAGGGCATCAACATCATCAGCATCGCGATCGATGCCCCCCAAGACCTTACAAGTGAGCTTTCCGGAAAGATCGGAAGGCTCGACGGAGTTACCGTAAAGACGACTTATGCAAACATCAAGTGAAGACAGGATAAGGATCGCGGATGCTTCTTTTCCCAAGCCGTTTACGGGCGGCCTTGAGTTCAATGCGCCCGCGCACGGCACCTGGAACATAGTGCATATCGGATTTAAGATCCCTGGAGCTCACCAGATCTACATCTGCGCGGACAACTGCATGCGAGGCGTTGTCATGACCGCAGCGGAGATGGGCGAGCTTTCGCGCTTTTCGTCGGTCATTCTCGAAGAGGACGACATGGTCTTCGCAGGCCGCCTGGAGGAATCAACGATAGAAGGCGTTACCGACGTTTTGAATTCACTTCCCGAAGTGCCGCCTGTCGTAATCGTTTTCCCGGTGTGCGTGCACAAGTTCATGGGATGCGACATTAATTTCATCTACGATGAACTTTCAAAGCGCTTTCCGGACGTGAAGTTCGTCAGGGGATTCATGGATCCCGTCATGCAGAAGCGCGGAACGACACCTGACCAGCGTCTTAGAAAAGCGATGTTCGACATAATCCCCGATGGCGGAAAGGACGGTTCCGTCACCGTCATGGGCTGCGACATGCCGCTTTCAAAAGACAATGACATAAGAAAACTTCTTGAAGCCCAGGGTGTGACGGTAAGAGATGAGGCCGCCTGCAAGACGCTTGAAGATTATTACGATCTCGGAAAATGCAGCAGCGTGATATGCTCCTATCCCGCGGGAGTTCTTGGCACGACCGCATTTTGCAAGCGCACGGGAAGGCCGATGGTATATATGCCTTTTACGTTCAGCTACGATGAGATCGATGATGCACTGGGACAGATCGGAACTGTTCCGGTCTTCAACGGAAGAGTGTCATGTGAACGGAATACGGCAGGACTGAAAACGCTTTTGGGAGATAACGAGATCGCGCTTGATTACACTGCGGTGCCTCGTCCGTTGTCGCTTGCAAGATTTCTCATCAGTCACGGTTTTAACCTTAAGCGAATTTATCTTGATGCGATCGATCCTGACGAGAAAAATGATTTCGACTGGCTCGTTTCAAACGCGCCTGATCTGATGCTCTGCGCGACCATGCACGTAAAGGGCAGACGCCCGGTGCGCGGGCAAGGCGATCAGAAGATATTGGCGATCGGACAGAAGGCCGCGTGGTTTGAGGGAACCGAATATTTCGTCAACATGATCGAAGGCGGCGGACTCTACGGATACGCCGGAATAAAGGCTTTTCTAAAGCTCATGGAAGATGCTTTCCTGGTGCCCAAGGACACCGAGGACATCATTCCGAGAAAGGGCTTGGGGTGCAGCTGTGTTATCTGAAGAGGTTTTGTTTTCCGGATTCGTGTGTAAACTTTTCCGTAAACTTTTTTGCCGAAAAGTTTACGCTGATGTTTACATATGTCCGTTTGTAAAGAAAACCGTAAACTTTTTCGCTGATTTGTTTACGCAAAAGTTTACGGCGGTAATCTGACCGGGAGGTGGAGAGTAAAACAATGAAAAAAGCATATAAGATCCTTCCGGTATATACAGGTGATGTTTCAGGTTTTGCGTCCGCTCTCTATGAGCTGGGCGGCATGCTCGTGATCCACGATCCTTCCGGCTGCAACTCAACTTACAACACACATGACGAGGTGCGCTGGTATAAGCAGGAAGCGCTCATCTACATCTCAGGCCTCAACGACATTGATGCGATAACGGGCAATGACGGTAAGTTCATAGATGACATCGTAAGAGCTGCCGAAGACATGAAGCCTAAGTTCATCGCGCTTGCGAATTCGCCTTTGCCGTACCTCAACGGAACTGATTTCAAAGGCATTTCGAAGATCGTTGAAGATAAAACCGGGCTGCCATGTTTTTACGTTCAGACCAACGCAATGCACGACTATACGATGGGCGCATCGGAGGCTTTTCTTGCGTTCGCGAAAAAGATGCTCAAGCCTTCTGACGAAAAGATAAATGGCGGAATCAACATCTTGGGAAGCACCCCGCTCGATCA
>SVJC01000069.1 GCA_015069215.1 Oscillospiraceae bacterium | reverse complement strand
GCTCCCGCGGCTCCCGCGGCTCCCGTTAAGGCAGCGGATCCCAACAAAAAGAAGTTCCCTTTGATCCCCGTCATCATCGGCGGCGTAGCCCTCATGGCTGCTGCCGGCGTTGCCGTATTCTTCATTGCCACAACACCTTCCAGAAAATATAAGAGTGCCGTAAAGGCTTTCGATGAGGGCGATTACGCCACTGCTGCCGCACAGTTCGAGCAGGCAGGCGATTTCTCTGACGCAAAAGAGCGTGCAGAGGAAGCAACCACACTGCTCCACTATACAAACGGCAAGGAAGCTTTCGATAAGGGCGAATACGACAAGGCCAAGGAAGAATTCACCGCAGCCGGCAAGTATAAGGATGCCAAGGAGAGAGCTGAGGAATCAGAGATCGCAGGCCACTATGCAAAGGGCGTCTCTTTAAGCTCTTCCGATCCTGACGGAGCCATTGCCGAGTTTGAAAAGGCAGGCGACTACAAGGATTCCAAGGACAAGATCTTTGACCTTCTCGTTGCCCAGGGCGACAAGGCTCTTGAGAGCGATGAGTTCGATAAGGCTGCCGACTACTACAAGAAGGCCGGCCAGTATAAGGATGTATCCGACAAGGTCAACAACGTTCTTTACGAGCAGGGCCTCAAGGCTGCTGAAGCAAAGAACTACGACAAGGCCATCGAGTATTTCAATTCCACGAACGGCTACAAGGATTCCGCAGAGCAGATCAAGAAGTGCTACTTCCAGATAGCTGAGGAAGCAGCTGCTGCCAACGATCTCGAGAAGGCAACAAACTACTATCTCCTCGCAGGAAACTACAACAACGCATCCGCTAAGGCTCAGGAGATCATCTACAAGCGTGCCGAGAACGAAGTCGCGGCAGGCAACCTTGAGAACGCTGCAAGGCTTTTCGCTGAGGCAGGCAACTACAAGGATGCTCCCGAAAGAGTCAAGGCTGCTTACTATCAGCTCGGTACAAAGGCACTGGGCGAAAAGGATTACGACAAGGCTGCTGATTACCTTAAGCTCGCAGGCGATTACAAGGATGCAGCCACAAAGGGCAAGGAAGCTTACTACAACAAGGCACGCGCCTGCCTCGACAACAAGGATTATGCAAAGGCTACTGAGTATCTGCAGCTTGCAGGCAACTACAAGGATGCAAAGACTCTCCTGACCTCAACAGCATACGCACAGGGAATCGAAGCACTCTCGAACAAATCTTTCGCAACTGCAAAGAAGTATTTCGAATCCTGCGGCAAGTACAAGTTCGCACAGGACCTCGTAAAGGTCTGCGACGGTGAGACAAATCTCGCGATGAACAAGCTCGAGGAAGCGTGGACATTCTATTCAAAGGTTTCCACAAAGACCAAGATCTCCGGCTTCGACGTTCAGGCAAGAAGGAACTATGCTTCTGCAAAGGTCCTCATGGAGCGCGTCAAGGGCAAGTGGGATCCTAAGTCCAACAACATCTACGTCAAGCACATCACAACATACCGTTCCGCATTCTACAGAAGAAAGTGGACACAGAAGTACTATTACAAGACACTGCAGACCAACCAGTTCGTTCAGATCAGCTACAGCGACAACGGCGACGGCACACTGAACATGAGCGTAACAGTTTGCTTCGTACGCTTCACATCTCCTTCCATCGTCGGCGGAAACTACACAACTGAGACCGTAAACCTCACGAACCAGAAGAAGTTCCCTACGGTCATCAAGTTCCCGAGCGGAGCAAAGCTTACATATAAGAACAACACTTACACGCTGACCTACGCAAAGAACAAGAAGTCCGGTTCAGTCAAGGACCAGTACAGATCAACTGTTGTATACAAGAAGCAGACAACAGCTCAGTAATCACGCTCTGTGAGTGACCTTTAAGAGGGGAAACATAAAGGAGGCTTATTATGAAGACGTGTCTGAAATGTGGGGCCGAAATGGCCGATGACGCAGTATTCTGCAAGAAGTGCGGATTTGCGGATATCACGCATTGCACAAAGTGCGGTAAAAAGCGCATGCCGGGCTCGCAGTTCTGCAGAGGCTGCGGCAAGAGATTTTACGATCCGGAAGACCAGGCGGCTTCTGCCCCCATCTCCGGTCCGTCTCCCGTATCCGAGCCTGTTTTGGCACCTGAGCCTGTTTCACCTACGGTGGCCGCTATCGAGCCCGTCTGGGCGCAGGAAGACTCACCGACCGCACCCGTAGCCAACAAGGCAGAGACAGGTCTTGAGCCCATAGCTCCAAGCTTCGGCACGGATACCGGTCCGATGCCTGTTCCCGCTTCAGAGGGCGAGGCGCCTTCCGAGTACCATTCTTTCGAGAATGAAGGTACTTTTACGCCTCCCGCTGTTGATGCTTCCCTTCCGACAGATCTTTCCGATCTGACCGGGAAGAAGAAGTCACCTCTGGTTCCGATAATTGTCATTGCTTCCTTACTCTTTATCGTTTTTGCCGGAGTTGCCGTATTCTTCCTGGCGACCGCAAGTTCCAGGAGGTATAAGCAGGCGAAGAAAGAACTCGACGCGGGCAATTACGAAAAGGCCGTAGCCGAGTTTGAGAAGGTCGGCAAATACGAGGACGCCGAAGACCTCCTCGCGGAAGCAAGAGCCCTGCTCCATTACGAGAACGGCAAGAAGGCTTTCGATCAGGAGGATTTCGACAAGGCGTTAGAAGAATTCAAGGCCGCAGGAACCATCAACGATGCCGAATACATGGCAAAGCAGTCCGAATTTGCAGGCCACTATAAGAAGGGCATGTCCTTAAGCGGCTCGGGCGATTACGATGCAGCCATCGAGGAATTCTACAAGGCATCCGACTACAAGGATGCTCCAACTCAGATAAAGGCCTGCTATTACAAGATGGGTCAGGAAGAGCTCTCAAAGAACAATCCTGACGGCGCCGAAAAGTATTTCAATCTCGCAGAAGGTTACCAGGATGCTTCATCCAAGATCTCCGAGATCAACTATGTCAGAGGCGAAAATGCATACAAAGCAGGCGACAACCTTTCGGCTGCCAAGTATTTCTACAAGGCCGGAAAGTATCAGGATGCTGAAGACAGGGCAAATGAGCTCTACTACAACCTTGCGATCGAAGCTTTCAACAAGGGCGAAAATGAAAAGGCCGCCGAGTATTTCTCTCTGATCGGCGATTACAAGGATTCCAAGAACTATGCCCAGTCCGTTTACTACAACAGCGGCATGGCATGCCTTAATGCAAAGGATTACGAGAATGCAGGCAAGTACCTGTATTTGGCAGGCGATTACCAGAAGGCAGACCAGGTCTTGACCAATGCGATAAGGGATCTTGCCAAGGCAAATGACCTCATCAATGCAAGAAAGCTCTGCTCGTTTGATCCCGCCGGTGACAAGTACGTTGACGGACTCACCGCGTTCTACAAGACCGATTACCTCACCGCAGCCGATCACTTCAAGGCTTCGGGTGATTTCCTCAACTCGGTAACTCTCTATAAGTCCAGCTACTACAATTACGGCCTTGGCATTTTCAAGACCAAGAATTATGAGGAAGCCGAAAAGTACTTCAAGTTAGGTGAGGACTACAGCTATGCCAGCAAGCTGGCCCATGTCTGCGAAGGCGAGATCAAGTACAGCCAGGGTTATATCTCACAGGCTGCCACGGAGTATTCCAAAGTCAGCATCGACAAGACCCTTAAGAGCATCTGCAAGGCCAGGGGTTTTGATGTCAGCGGAAGAAAGGCCTTTGTCAATGCAAGACTCACTCTCGAGAGGGCAAAGGGCAGCTGGAATCCGAAAGCCAACGATATCGAAGTCAAGTTCACGGACAAGAGCGGCTATTCACAGAGGATCTACTCGGAATACATCTGGGACGGACAGTATCTCGATCTTTCGTTCACCTATAACGAGAAGACGATGAGATTTGACATCACGATCAAGCTCGCATTCGGCAGATATTCGGATTACTCACCTTACGATTATTCCCAGTATCATGAGATCAAGTCTTATACAAAGACATACAAGAATCAGAAGAAACTCCCTGAAATCATCCAGATCGACGGAAAGACGGTCGTTTTGAGATATGTTAAGGGCGTTTTCACGGTCACTTACACAAAGAACGTATCCGGAAGCTCCGGAGTAAAACAGTTCAAGTCAGTCGTATCTTATGAGAAGGCAACACAGTAACAGGTAGCTTTCCGTTCCATAAGGAGGCACACACGGAATTATCTGAATAGAGTTCACCGGAGGAGGACAATTTGAAATGAGCGACTATCCGAATGGCCCACAGAGCAATCTGAAGTTCATACTCATTCCGCTTGGCATCGGTCTGGTGATCTTTCTTGGTCTGGGCGGAGCAATGCTCTATCTTAAGGGTGGATCGCGCACCAGCAAGTACAACAAGGCCATAAACGACTACAATTCCGGCAATTACGCTGCTGCAGCCCAGCAGTTTGAGGCCCTTGGCGATTACATGGATTCGAAAAAGCGTGCCGTCGAATCGACCGCAAAGATGCATTACACGAACGGCAAGTACGCATTTGAGACCGGTGATTACGACAAGGCTGTTCAGGAATACGAAGCCGCAGGCGATTTCGAAGATGCGAAGGAAAGACTGACTGATGCACAGAACGCCCTGCACTATAACAAAGGTGTTTCCCTGAGCAGATCCGGTGATGTCGACGGATCCATTGAGGAATTCAAAAAGGCCAACGGAAGCTACGATTCGGATATAAAGCTTTTCGAACTTTACGTGATCAAGGGTGACAAGGAACTCGATAACAAGGCTTTTGACAAGGCCATGGAATACTATAAGACGGCTGGAACCTACATGGATTCCGCCGAGCAGATCCGCAAGTGCTACTACTTTATGGGTGAGGATGCCGAGTCAAACAACAAGCTTGATGACGCGGTTTCTTACTACGTCGAGGCCGGAAATTACAAGGATGCCCCTGAAAAGATCAAGGCCATCTACTATAATGCAGGATTGGATGCGCTCTCCAGGAACGAAACAGACAAAGCCGCAGATTACCTGAGGATCGCTGCAGATTACAAGGATGCAGCCTCAAAGGGAAAGGAAGCATTCTATCTGAAGGGCGTTTCACGCCTGAAGGCAAAGGATTTTGAGAATGCCAGCGCATTTTTCGGCCTCGCGGGAACCTACAAGAATGCCAAGGAACTGTCTTACGTAAGTGACGCTGAACAGGCTCTGATAGAAGGAAACGTAAGTCAGGCAGTCTCTCTCTATTCAAAGGTATCAAAGAAGACAAAGCTCTCAGGATTTGACATTCAGGGCAGGAAGAAACATGCCTCCTTAAGGCTTGCGATCGATAAGATCCACGGAATCTATTACCAGAACACTTATGACATCTACGTTCAGAAGACGTGGTATACCGGAGGCATAGGCCGCTATAAGAAGTGGTATTTCTCCTCAATGTACTACCATATTGCCGCCGCTCCGAACGTAATTGTGAACTATGACGTAAACCCTGACGGAACCTTCAACATCTACGGTTCAGCCACTTTCGTCAAGTTCGTTAACTATGCCGAAACCCAGAATGGTCTCAAGATCGCTGAACCTAAATACAATTTCAGGTTCAATAAAGTCAAGAAATTCCCCACGACCATCAAGCTTGCGAGCGGAACGACACTCAAATATAAAAGCGGCGTATTTACGCTCACTTATGCCAAGAACTCAAAATCGGGATCCGGCAGGATAAAGAACAGATCAACGACAAGATATAAGAAATAATGCTCAAAGGAAGAATAATGAACAGATACTTTAAGAAGACAGCGTCAATGCTTACGGCATTGGCGCTGATATTGCCGATGGCGTCATGTAAGAAAATGCCGGCAGGCGCCTCCGAAGCAAATGAAAGCATGGGCACGGTAGTCCAGACGGGAACGTCGGGGACAGGTGCCTCAGAGACCTCAGGGAGCACGGAAAGCACTGCTCCTTCCGCAGGCGTTTACGGAACATCCAAACTTGATACAGGCAATCTCACGGAGACCGGGAGCGGATACGAAGGCGTAAAGGGAACCGGCAAATATAACTACGGCGAAGCCCTCCAGAAGTCCGTCCTTTTCTATGAACTCCAGAGATCGGGTGACCTTCCCGAGAAGGTCAGATGCAACTGGCGCGGCGATTCCGGCCTCGATGACGGCAAGGATGCCGGGTTAGATCTTACCGGCGGTCTTTACGATGCAGGCGACCACGTGAAGTTCAATCTTCCGATGGCTTACACGGCTTCCATGCTCTCATGGTCCGTCTATGAATATGAAGACGCATACAAGGAAGCAGGCCAGCTCGAATACATCAGGGGCGACATCAGGTGGATCACCGATTACCTGATCAAGTGCCATCCCGAGGATTACGTTTTCTACTATCAGGTGGGCGACGGAAACGCAGACCACTCATGGTGGGGACCTGCTGAGGTCATGCACATGAACAGGCCGAGCTACAAGGTAACAAAGGATAATCCGGGTTCCTGTGTGGTCGGCGAAGCAGCTGCTGCTTTGGCTTCGGCGTCAGTCGTTTTCGCCAAGAGCGACAAAGCCTACAGCGACCTCTGCTTAAAGCACGCAAAGAGCCTTTTCAAGTTTGCGAATGAGACCAGGAGCGACTCCGGTTACACTGCCGCAAACGGCTTCTACACCTCGAACAGCGGATTTTTCGATGAGCTGGCATGGGCAGGCACGTGGCTCTACATCGCGACAAACGAGAAGTCATATCTGGACACCGCGAAGGAATGCTACGCAAAGGGCAGCCAGGACTACATCTGGGCGATGTGCTGGGACGACGTCCACTACGGCGCAGCGCTCCTTCTGACCAGGCTCACGGGCGAGAAGACCTATCAGGACGCCATCGAAAAGAGCCTCGACTGGTGGACCACGGGAACCTCCTCGGGAGAACGCGTCAAGTACACCCCCAAGGGCCTTGCATGGCTTGATTCCTGGGGTTCTCTCCGCTATGCGACGACCATGGGATTCCTGGCCTCCGTATATGCCAGGAGCGGTGAGTGCGACAGCGCACGCCAGAAGGCATACATCTCATTTGCCGAGACCCAGTGCGATTACGCGCTCGGTTCTGCGGGCAGGTCGTTCGTTGTGGGATTCGGGGAGAATGCCCCTCAGCATCCGCATCACAGGACGGCACAGGGTTCCTGGTGCGACAACATGAACGAGCCCGGCAGCCACAGACACACGCTCTACGGTGCGCTGGTCGGAGGGCCTGACGCGAACGACGGCTACGACGATTCAGTCTCAAACTACACGACCAACGAGGTCGCGGATGACTACAATGCAGGCTTCACGGGGCTCCTGGCTTACATGTATTCCAAGTACCACGGCGAGACCTTAAAGGACTTCGGAGCAGTCGAGAAGATCAACGACAACGAGTATTCAGTTGATTGCTCAGTCAACGCTTCCGGCAATGATTTCACTGAGATCAAGGCCCTGATCTACAACAGGACCGGTTGGCCGGCAAGAACGGCTTCAAACGTTGAGTTCAGATATTTCATCGACCTTTCCGAAGTGATAAAGGCAGGCGGAAAGGCCTCCGACATCGAGATCACGACGAACTACATGCAGTCAGGAAGAGTGGACGGTCTCAAGACATGGGATGAGGCAAAGAACATCTATTATCTTTCTGTCGTGTTTGACGACGGTGCGCTCTATCCGGGCGGACAGTCGCAGTGCAAGGCCGAGATCCAGGTCCGCATGAGAAATGCGAACGGCAAGTGGGATCCTTCAAACGACCCGTCTTATCAGGGCCTCCAGACCGGAACGGTTACATCAGGCGAGAAATCAGCCATCTATGAGGACGGAGTTCTTGTTTACGGAACCGAGCCGCCCGCAGGTGACAACCCCGGAAAGACCGTCGTTAACGGCGGCGGAAGCGGCAGCGGCGGCAGCAACGGCGGTAATGGCGGCAACGGAGGCGGATCCCAGACCCAGCCTGCTGAGCAGGGAAATAAGGGCGGAACAGCTTCCTCCGGAGACATTTCGCTAAAGGTCAGATATGACAGCATAGGAACCAATGCCAACAGCATTTCGGGCGCTCTCGAGATTACGAACAAGAGCAAGAAAAACATCAGCTTCTCGGGACTCGAGATCAGATATTTCATTACGAACGACAGGAATTCGCAGCTGGTATTTGACTGCTACTATGCGGGCATGCAGGAATCGAACGGTCAGCATACCCAGCTTAACGGTGTCAGCGGAAATTTCAGCAGCCACAAGGGCACTGACAGCGATACCGTGGCAGTTATCGGTTTCCCTGCCTCGGGATCGTTTGTTGCAGGTTCCACCATCACGGTCAATTTCGCGATCCACTACTCCGATTGGCAGACGGTCAATTCGTCCAATGATCATTCGGCAAAGGACGTCGGAAACATCGTGATAATCTCAGGCGGAAAGGCCATCTACGGTAAAGAACCCAAATGAAGAAACGTTTAGCCGCAGTTTTGATGACTATCGTGCTGGTCCTGACAATGCCGGGATGCAGTTTCCTGTCCAAAAACCCGTCGTTGTATTCCATACAGACGACCGGGAAGGGGGGCTCGACCAAGAGGGCTTATACCGGGACAAGTGTTTTCGACCCGTCCTATTATCCGTACTTCAATATGCTGGGCCCGGGAGCTCAGGACGCCTATTCCATGATCTATGACGGCCTTGCCGCGGGCGAGACCAACATCAAGCTCACAGGCGGCATGTCGACCCAGGACGTCAAGGATGCCTTCAACATGGTACTTTTGGACCACCCGGAGCTCTTCTGGGTCAGGACGGATTTTAACTATTCGTACGTCGAAGTCACCGGCGCGGTCACGTCTGCGCAGTTCAATTTCTACGAGTTCGCTTCAACGCCCGAGCGCCTCGCCAATGCGAAAAGGGAGTTCGATGCGGCTGCAAACGCAATTATCTCGGGAGCTAAACAATACAACACCGCCGTCGAAAAGGAACTCTACATCCACGATGCGATCAACAACCTTTGCGAATTCGACGTCAACGCCCAGTACAGCCAGAGCGCTTATTCCGCGCTGATCACGGGAAAGTCCGTCTGCGCAGGCTATTCTAGAGCTTTCCAGTACATAATGCAGAAGTCGGGGATCCCTTGCTTTTATTGCATGGGAACCGCTGACGGTGACGCTGTTGCTGCAACAGGCGGAAATGAGACGAGCCACTCCTGGAACATCGTGAGAACGGGCATCACGTACTGCAACGTCGACTGCATGTGGAACGATTCCGTCAGCAACGCATACGGCAAAAAACAGTATCCTTTCTTCAACCTGTCAGACAAGGAATTCAAGTATCACACCCGCACAGGGCAGTCTGTAAACCTTCCTTCGTGCAATGACGATTCACAGAGCTATTCGAAGCTTTTCGGGAAGACGGTTGAAGTCAAGGACCTGATCTTCAAAAAGTGAAATTTGACCCCATATATATAATTTCAAAGATGCTATAATACCTAGTGAATTTTATTAGGATTAAAGTGGGTAATTAGGCATGATATTCAAGTTGTTAAAGTCTTTGAGGCAGTATTGGAAGGAGACCGTTCTGACACTGCTCTTCATAATCGGGGAAGTAGTTCTCGAAGTCTTGATCCCTTACATAACCGCAGACATGGTCAACAACATAAAGGCCGGCGCGGATCTTTCCAACATTGCCAAGACAGGCGGTGCAATGGTCGTTGCGGCGATCCTTTCGCTTGCGTGCGGCGCTCTGGCCGGCAACTTCGCGGCAAAGGCTTCCGCGGGATTTGCAGGCAACCTCAGGTCTGACATGTTTGCAAGGGTCCAGAAGTTTTCTTTCGGAAACATCGATAAGTTCTCAACGTCTTCTCTCGTTACGAGAATGACCACGGACATCACGAACGTCCAGAACTCCTACATGATGGTAATTAGAACGGCTGTAAGATCGCCGTTCATGCTCGTTTTCGCGATCGTAATGGCTTTCGTCATGGGCGGTCAGCTGGCTCTCACCTTCGTTGTAGTCGTTCCGCTCTTAGGCGTCGGTCTTTATCTGATCGGTCATTTCGCGATGCCTGCGTTCCGTGCGGTATTCAAGAAATACGACAAGATGAACGAGTCCGTTGAGGAGAACGTCCGCGGAATGCGCGTAGTCAAGGGCTTTGCGCGTGAGGATTACGAGAGCAAAAAGTTCTTCAACGCATCCGAAGACATCAAGAAGGACTTCATCAAGGCTGAAAGGATCGTAGGTCTTAACGGCCCGCTCATGGAGCTCTGTTTCTTCTTCAACACGGTATTCATTCTTTACGTTGGCTCCAAGCTCGTCATCACCAACCAGGGACAGACGATCGACGTCGGCCAGATCTCCGCAATGCTCACATACGGCGCGCAGGTCCTGATGTCGCTCATGATGATCTCAATGATCTACGTAATGCTCACGATGTCCATCGAGTCCATGAAGAGGATCGTTGAGGTATTGGAAGAAGAGCCTTCCATCCACAATCCCGCAAATCCCGTCATGGAAGTCGCTGACGGTTCGATCGATTTCCAGGACGTCGCCTTCAGATATTCCGCAAAGGCTGCAAGAGATGCGCTTTTCGACATCGACCTGCACATCGACAGCGGCGCGACCGTGGGCATCTTGGGCGGTACGGGTTCATCCAAGACCACCTTGATCCAGCTCATCCCGAGGCTTTATGACGTCACGGACGGCGAGGTCAGGGTCGGAGGCGTGCCTGTAAAGGAATACGATGTTAAGACCCTGAGAGACGCCGTAGCGGTAGTCCTCCAGAAGAATGAGCTTTTCTCGGGCACCGTCAAGGAAAACCTGAAGTGGGGTAACGAGAACGCCACCGATGAAGAGATAATCCACGCATGCAAGATAGCCCAGGCTGACGAGTTTGTTTCGCAGATGCCTGACGGTTACGATACCTATATCGAGCAGGGCGGAACCAACGTCTCAGGCGGACAGAAGCAGCGTCTATGCATCGCGAGGGCCCTTCTCAAGAAGCCGAAGATCCTTATCCTGGACGACTCGACTTCAGCAGTCGACATGAAGACCGACGCTTTCATCAGGCGCGGTTTCTACGAATACATTCCGGAGACAACGAAGATCATCATCGCGCAGAGAGTCGCGTCCGTCATGGAGTGCGACATGATCGTCATCATGGACGGCGGCAGGATCGTTGACGTCGGACAGCATGACGAACTCATGGCAAGATGTGACATCTACCGCGAGATCTACGAGGAACAGACGAAGGGAGGTAAGCATCATGTCTGAAAACAAGGCTAAAGCTTATCAGAACAAAGGTCCCCAGGCTGCTCCCGCCAGAGGCTCCGGAAGAAACAGGGGACCTGCCTCGATGGCCCAGATCAAGGGATCTATCGGCAGCCTTAAGCGCGTTCTCAGGATATACCTCAAATATTTCCCGAAGCTTGTATGGCTCATTCTGGCCTGCATCCTGGTCGGTGCCGTCACGGCAGCCGTACCTTCGATCTTCCAGCAGAAGATAATCACCATCATCGAGAATTCATGGAAGACGGGCGACTGGGCCTCTGCAAGGCCTCAGGTCCTCGCATACATCATCCCGCTGATCTCTATCTACGTTGTTGCTCTGGCCATGGCAGTAGTCCAGTCCCAGGTCATCGCGTACATGACACAGACTTTCCTTTCAAAGCTCAGGGAAGATCTTTTCGATAAGATGCAGCGCCTGCCGCTCAGGTATTTCGATACCCACAAGCACGGCGAGATCATGAGCCACTATACCAACGATATCGACACGCTGAGACAGCTCGTATCAATGGCGATACCGAACATCCTCAGGGCAGTGATCCTGCTTGTTACGGTTTTCGGGATCATGCTCTACTACAGCGTCTGGATGACATTGATCCTCTGCATCGGCATCGTTCTGATGATAATCGTCACGGGCAAGGTCGGCGCAGGTTCTGCCAAGTACTTCATCAGGCAGCAGCAGGCTGTCGCGGCCACTGAGGGCTTCATTCAGGAAACCATGAACGGCCAGAAGGTCGTCAAGGTCTTCAATCACGAGGAAAAGGCCATCGAGTCTTTCGAGCAGCTCAACCAGACGCTGATGTCAGACAGCGGCAAGGCTAACGCTTACGCAAACATCCTTGCCCCGATCATCAACAACATCGGCAACATTGTCTATGTTCTCCTTGCTGCAGCAGGCGGATGCATGATCTTCTTCAACACACCGAACGTCTCCTTCTCCGGACTTCCGTTCGGAATCGCCATCATGATCCCCTTCCTCAATATGTGCAAGCAGTTCATGGGCAACTTGAACCAGCTGACGATGCAGATGAACGCTATCGTAATGGCAGGCGCAGGCGCAGAGAGGATCTTTGCGTTGATCGACGAGGAGCCCGAGACAGACAACGGCTACGTAACCCTCGTTAACTGCGAGATCGCTCCTGACGGAACGGTCACCGAGGCTGACCACAAGACAGGCCACTGGGCATGGAAGCATCCTCACCAGGCAGACGGAACCATCACATACACAGTCCTCGAAGGTGACGTCAGACTTACCGAAGTCGACTTCGCGTACGTACCCGAGAAACAGGTCCTTTACGATGTTACAGTATTCGCCGAGCCCGGCCAGAAAGTCGCTTTCGTCGGCGCGACCGGTGCAGGCAAGACGACCATCACCAATCTCATCAACCGTTTCTACGACATCGCAGACGGCAAGATCAGGTACGACGGCATCAACGTCAACAAGATCAAGAAGAAGGATCTTCGCCGCTCACTGGGCCTCGTTCTCCAGGAAACGAATCTTTTCACCGGCACCGTTATGGATAACATCCGCTACGGCAAGCTCGATGCAACAGACGAAGAGTGCAAGTCCGCAGCAGTTCTTGCAGGAGCCGCTGACTTCATCGAGCGTCTCCCTGAAGGCTATAATACGATGCTTACCAATAACGGATCCAACCTGTCACAGGGCCAGCGCCAGTTGATCGCGATCGCCCGCGCGGCAGTAGCAGATCCTCCGTGCCTTATCCTCGACGAAGCTACGTCCTCGATCGATACCCGTACCGAGGCGATCGTCCAGCGCGGAATGGATAAGCTGATGGAGGGCCGCACGGTCTTCGTCATCGCGCACCGTCTCTCC
>SVJC01000068.1 GCA_015069215.1 Oscillospiraceae bacterium | reverse complement strand
ACTTCAGGCAGAAGTTCCTGACGTCTTCTCTCGAATCCCAGAGCCATCCGAGCAATGTGTTATTGTCATGCGTACCCGTGTAAGCCACGCAGTTCTTGTTGAAGTTATGCGGCATGAACGAGCTGTCGTCTCCCGGATAGAACGTGAATTCCATGACTCTCATTCCGGGAATGCCGACCACGTCCATGAACTCCTTGAGATCGGGAGTGATCTCGCCCAAGTCCTCTGCGATGAGTCTGCTCCTGTCGCCGAAGACCTTGTCGTACTCTGCGAAGAACTCGAGAGCCGGTCCTTTCTGCCACTTACCGATCCTTGCGGTCTCGGCATTTGCATCGACTTCCCAGTATGACGAGAAAGCCCTGAAATGGTCGATCCTCAGATAGTCGTAGAGCTTGAAGTTCTCAGCTATCCTCGCCATCCACCATGAATAGTTGTCGGCTTTCATCTTTTTCCAGTCGTAGATGGGGTTGCCCCAAAGCTGGCCGTCCTCGCAGAAATAATCCGGCGGAACGCCTGCCACGCTCTCGAAAACAAGAGCTTCCGGCTTCGGTTTCCTGGGTTCTGTCAGTTCTTCTTCGCCATCTTTCTTCTCGGAGGCGCCTGCCTTTTCGGCTTTGGCCTTTGCCGCCTGGTATTTGGCAACATCCTTCTCGTAATCAGCGAGAAGCTTGTTGATCTTGGAAGGGCTTGCCATCTTGAAGAGCTCTCTTGAAGCCCAAACGTCGGCAGAATCGCCGGATACGTAGAACGGCATGTCGCCGATTATCGAAATGCCCAGATCGTTTATCTCTTTCTTGATCTTGGTCCATTCATCAAGGAACAGATACTGGACGAATGCGTGATATTTGAAATTGGGATTGCCGGAAAGCTCATCAACGGCCTTCTTGTCGTAGTTCTTGAGCCTGCTGTCGGTCCATTCCCACCAGGGCCTGCCGAAATTGTCGTCCTTTATGGACTGATATGCCGCAACGTCAACGGCCCACTTGTTCTCTTCAAGGAACTTATCGACCTTCTTAAGGAGATCCCTGTCTGCACGTCCGAAAGCCTTCCTGAGCAGTTCGTCGCGGTTGCTCCTCAAGTATTCGTAGTCGATACGCCACTTGTTCTCGTTATATTCCGCGGTCTGGACCTCCGAAGGAGTCAGAAGTCCTCTTTCTGCAAGGCGCCTCGGGTCGATGAACAGCCAGTTCCCGGCGAAAGCTGAGAAGCTCTGATAAGGTGAATTCCCCATTCCGGGGTAAGAAAACGGAAGAACCTGCCAATACTTCATTCCCTGTGCTGACAGTTTCTTTGCGAATTCCACGGCCTCCTCACCGAACACGCCGATACCGAACGGTCCGGGAAGAGAACTTATATGCATAAGCACTCCGCCGCCTCTTCTCATTTGTATTCCCCCTCAAACTTATATATAATTATTTGGCTTTTCCAAAGTCTATGCACCATTATACAATATTGAGGGTCAAAATGAATTATTCTACGGTCGAAGAAATTAAAAGGCGCCGCACGTTCGCGATAATATCACACCCGGACGCCGGTAAGACCACCATAACCGAGAAACTCCTCCTTTACGGCGGAGCCATCCACCAGGCAGGCTCAGTCAAGGCAAGAAAGGCCGCACGCCATGCCACATCAGACTGGATGGAGATCGAGAAAAAGCGTGGTATCTCCGTAACATCATCAGTAATGCAGTTCGAATACGACGGCTGCCACATCAATATCCTCGATACCCCCGGACACCAGGACTTCTCCGAGGATACCTACCGTACCCTCTGCGCCGCTGACGCTGCGGTCATGGTCCTTGACGGCGCGAAAGGTGTCGAGACCCAGACGATCAAGCTTTTCCAGGTCTGCCGCAGAAGGGGCATTCCGATCTTCACCTTCGTAAACAAGATGGACCGTGCCGCTAAAAATCCCTTCGATCTCATGGACGAGCTCGAAAAGGTTCTTGGCATCCGTTCCTGCCCCGTCAACTGGCCGATTGGCACTGACGGCGATTTCGAAGGCGTTTACGAAAGAGAATCCAAGAGCGTTCTCGTTTTCGACAAGGAAAACAACGACCACGGTGCTTCCATGGTCACCGAGAAGGTATCAGGAATCGACGATCCCGCCCTTGATAAAATGCTCATGGCAGGTCATCTCGAGACCCTCAGGAATGACATCGAACTGCTCGACATGGCAGGCGACGAACTCGATATGGACAAGGTCCTTCACGGACAACTGACCCCGGTATTCTTCGGTTCCGCCATCACGAACTTCGGCGTAGAGCCTTTCCTCAAGCACTTCCTGAAAATGGCACCGGAGCCCGCTTCACACAATTCGACAGACGGCATCATCGAACCCGAGGACACAATGTTTTCAGGCTTCGTTTTCAAGATCCAGGCAAACATGGATCCTTCCCACCGCGACAGAATGGCGTTCATCCGCATCTGCTCCGGACAGTACGAGAAGAACATGACGGTTAACCTCATGAGGACCGGCAAAAAGATCACTCTCGCACAGCCCCAGCAGTTCATGGCCCAGGACCGCGCGATTACCGAGGAGGCCTATGCAGGCGACATCATCGGCATCTTCGATCCGGGCAACTTCCGTATCGGCGATACTATTATCTCAACGAACCGCAAGTTCGAATTCGATCCGATCCCGGTATTCTCACCCGAGAATTTCGCCCGTGTCGAACCCAAGGATTCCATGAAGAGAAAGCAGTTCCTCAAGGGAATCGAACAGCTCTCTCAGGAGGGCGCGGTACAGCTCTTCAAGCAGCCTGACATCGGTACTGAGACCTATGTCATGGGCGTCGTCGGTATCCTCCAGTTCGATGTCCTTGAGTACAGACTCAAATCAGAATACGGCGTAGACATCGTCAGAACGGGCCTTCCCTACCGCCTTGCGCGCTGGGTAAAATCCGATGTTGAGGAGTTTGATCCTAAGTCCATGACTCTCACATCAACATCACTTCTCGTTCTTGACCGCGATGAAGAGCCGGTAGTACTTTTCGAGTCTGAGTGGGCAGTCGACTGGGCAGTCGATCACAACGAGAAGCTCGGATTAAGCTTCGAGAACATCCACGGCGGCAACTAAAACAACCCCAAAAACCAACGTAAACAAAAGCGTAAACTTTCCAACGGAAATGTTTACGCTTTTCTTTATTTTCTGTAATACGTAAACTTTACCGTAAACTTTTTGCCCAAAATGTTTACGATTTAGTTTACGCGAGCCGCAAAGACCTCAGATCAATATCTCTGCAGCCTTTGCTCCGTAAAGCTCTGCTGTCCTTTCATCAGGCTGGCCGAATCCCGCATAGATAGCGATCTTGCCTTCCGGTACAGCTTTGCTTCCGTCCTCTTTAACGACCTTCAGAGCATCAGCTGTAACGCTTATCACCACGTCTTCCGAAGCTCCCGCATCAAGACTGATACGCTTGAATCCGACGAGCTTATAGTTCCTGACTTCGTTCTTGTCTTCGAGAGCTTTTGCATAGATCTGAACGACGTCACCGGTCTTTACCGCGCCTTCGTTCTTAACGCTTATGGTGATGTCAAAGCCGTTCTCACGTGCGGCTGAAACATCTGATATGTCTGCATTTGCGATTGAGAGCCTGCCGTATGTGAGACCGAATCCGAACGGATACAAAGGTGCCTTCTCGATATATTTGTATGTCCTGTTCTTCATCGAATAGTCTTCGAAATCAGGAAGGTCTTCAGTGCTCCTGTAAATGGTAACGGGAAGCTTTCCGGAAGGATTTACGTTTCCGAAAATGATATCGCCGATCGACAGGCCCCCTCTGGCACCCGGATACCATGCCTGAAGGATGGCAGATGACGTCTCCGAAAGACGTGAAAGATCCATCGCAGAGCCTGTCATTACAACGGTTATGAACGGTTTGCCCGTCTTGATCACCGCTTCGATGAGCTTCAGCTGCGGCCTCGGGAAAGCGAGGTCTTTCTTGTCGCCGGATGCATACTGGTTGCCCTGGTCGCCTTCTTCGCCTTCAAGTGTCTCGTTAAGGCCGATGCAGAGGATCACGAGATCTGATCTTCTCATTACCGCCTCTGCTTCAGCGATCGTGTTGTAGTCTCTTGAGAGCGGATCGGGCTTTGTAAGACTTAAGTCGCAGCCCTCAGAATAGAGGATCCTGACATCATCTCCTGCGGCCTTTCTGATGCCTTCAAGTGCAGTGATGTATTCTGATGAAGTACCGTAGTAGTTGCCCACCAGAGGACGTCGTGCGTCAGCGTTGGGGCCGATCACGGAAATGACTTTTACCTTGTTTTTATCGAGCGGCAGGATGCCATCATTCTTGAGCATTACGATGCCTTCGTCTGATGCTCTCTTTGCAAGTGCGATGCTCTCTTTTGTCTCAACATCGAGGTATGTAAGACCATCGTATTCTGTCTTGTCGAACATGCCTAACAGGTATCGGGTAGTAAACAGTCTTACTGCCGCTTTCCTGATCGCATCCTCGGTTACAAGGCCTTTGTTGTAAGCCTTCATGAGGTGCACATAAGTGCATCCGCAGTTGAGATCGCATCCTTTGTTGAGCGCCAATGCCGCACTCTCTTCGGAGTTTTTCGTGACCTTGTGATGCTCATGGAAATCCCTGATCGCCCAGCAGTCAGAGACGAAGTGTCCTTCAAAACCCCACTCATCCCTGATGATGTCCTGGATGTATGAATGTCCGCAGCAGGGCTCGCCGTTCGTCCTGTTATAAGCGCCCATTACGGCCTCCACTCCGGCTTCCTTTATGCATGCTTCAAATGCGGGAAAATAAGTCTCGCGCAAGTCCTTGGGAGTTGCCTTTGCATCGAATTCATGCCTTTTTTCTTCAGGTCCCGAATGCACCGCGAAATGCTTTGCGCATGCTGCAGCCTTCATGTATTCGCCGTCACCCTGAAGTCCCTTGATAAACGGTATGGCAAGTCTTGAGATGAGGAACGGATCTTCGCCGTAGGTCTCCTGTCCCCTGCCCCATCTGGGATCTCTGAAGACATTGATGTTAGGGGACCAGAAAGTAAGTCCCTTATAAATGTCCCTGTCTCCCATTGCCGAGATTTCATTATATTTTGCACGGCCTTCAGTGGCTACGGTCTCGCCGATCTTTCCGAGGAGCTCTTCATCAAAAGTTGCTCCGAGAGCTATGGCCTGCGGAAAGCTCGTTGCCGTTCCTGCCCTGGCTACGCCGTGAAGGCCCTCATTCCACCAGTTGTATTCCGGTATGCCAAGCCTTTCAATGGCCGGCGCATCAAAACGAAGCTGTGATGCAGCTTCCTCAATCGTCATCTTGCTTACGAGTTCTTCTGCTCTCTTTCTTGCAGCATCTCTGTTCATGGCGTCACCTCGTATTTTTATATTAATTTATTATAATACATCCCCACATTCTATACATATCTTGCTATTATATATGTTAAGCAGCAAATTCCATCTTATTTGTGTCATAAAGACACGATATCGGATAAAGGAGCAGATTTATCTATGCAGCTAAGTGACAGTACTGTTCCCGGTAATTATCAGCAGCCGATCAGGAATTTTACCGGAAGGATCGTCAGCAATTACGTAGAAGAAGTTGATTTCGTACCCAATTCCAACATGAGGATATGGTACAACAACAAAGCAGAGGACTACCCTACTCACAGGCATTCGTGCCTCGAGATTGCGATCCCTCTTTCCGGTCCTTATACATATGTATTTGAGGACAGGACCATCGTCCTCAAGGAAAAAGAGATCCTCTTCATTCCGCCTGACATGCTCCATAAGATCTCAGGCACAAGAGACGGCATCAGATTTATCTATCTGTTCAAGATAGACTTCCTCAAGAGCTTCTTTGATTACTCTGATTTTGAAGAACTGATCAAGGAGCCGCTGATCGTTAATACTGAGACATATCCTGAAGTCTACAACCGTGTATACGCGAGATTCATGGAGATGAGCAATCTCTATTTCTTCTACACTTCATCGATCAAGGAGACGCCTATCTTTTCACATCTCCTCGGCATTATCGCAATGCTTCAGAAGCGTGAGACTTCCGACAGTATGGCTGTTCCCGTCAACGACAAGCAGAGGGAGATATACATCAAGTTAAGAAGCCTTCTTGAATGGCTCGCGCTACACTATGCGGAGAGCGTAACGATGGAGGAAGCCGCAAATTACATCGGCTATTCCAAGTTCCATTTTGCCAGGATATTCAAGGAATATACCGGCATGACATTCTATGATTACCAGACAACCTTAAAGCTCAGATCAGTAGTCGAAAAGCTTTCTGATACAGACCTTTCGATCAGTGACATCGCGCTTTCTTCCGGTTTCAACAACCTTACTTCTTTAAGCCGCAATTTCGAGAAACATTACGGCTGTTCACCTTCGCAGTACCGTCAGAGGATGCGCCGCTTAAAGAGGTCTTGATCCTTTCAAAAAAAACACATAAAAGAAAGGGCAGTGAATTTCTTCACTGCCCTTTTTAAAACCGTGTTGGTCGTCCTTATTAAGACTTGACACCACCGAGAGCAACACCCTCGACGATATATCTTGAAAGGAGTGCATAGACTACGAGGAGCGGGAGAACCGTCATCGAAAGTCCTAAGTAGATTGAACCGTACTCGGTCTTGTAGATATCACCGTTAAGCAAACTGACTTCGATAGGAAGTGTATACTTGTTGCTCTTTGTAAGGAGGATGGAAGGAACGAAGAGGTTGTTCCAGCTTCCTACGAAAGTGAAGATACACTGTGTTGCGATAGCCGGTTTCATAAGCGGGAAAACGATCCTGTTGAACGTCATGAACTCGCCGGCACCGTCGATACGTGCTGAGTCGACGATTTCCATTGATAGCGACGCTTGCAGATACTGTCTCATGAAGAAAACCATGTTAGGCGAAGCGATAGCCGGGAGAATAAGCATTGAGAGCTTATTTGTCATGCCGACCTTGTAAGCTGCCTGGTAGAAACCGATCATTGTGATGGTTCCAGGAATCATCATGACACCAACGATAAGTCCGAAGAATGCATCTCTGAGCTTCCACTCATATGCATAGAGAGCATATGAAGTAAGGCAGGAGAAGTAAACTGCGAGAATTGTCGTGCAGGTCGAAACGATAAGAGAGTTTACGAAACCTGTAGCAGGATCGAATGATTTTCCGTTAAATACTTTCCAGTTCTTGATCAAGTTCTGAATAGGATGAGCTGAATACAGGGAGATAGCGCTCTGCTGAATCTCGTATGTACTTCTCGTCGCGTTCACGAACATGATGATGAAAGGCATAAGGCTGAGGATCGAGAGAATAATGCAGACGATGTAAATGACAACCTTAAGGCCTATAGACTCCTTATGAAGTGATTGTGTTTTAGCCATGTGTTGTCCCTCCTCAATAAGCCTTCATAGACTTAGCCATCTTGCGCTGCTGCTTCTTAAGCTTCTTGAGCTTAGCCTCATCCTTATCTCTCATGACGTAGAAGAGAACGAGTGAAAGCAGAACGATGATGACAAACATGATAACGCTTGCAGCTGCAGCAACGTTGTATCTGTAAGCACCGGCGAAAGCCTGGTCCTTAATGTACATGTTAACTGTGTATCCGCCTGAGTCACCATGATCCTGTGCATAGAGTGACGGAATATCGAACATGTTCAGACCACCGATAAGTGATGTTACGAGGACATAAAGCATGATCGTTCTGATACAAGGTAATGTGATCAGGAAGAATGTCTGTACTCTGTTTGCACCATCGAGGTCAGCAGCCTCGAAGATTTCAGGGTTGATACCGATAACACCCGAAATGAGCATTACCATTGTGTAGCCATACCACTGCCAGAACTGAATGAAAGCAACTACGCCCTTAACTCTTCCAGGTGTGAGAAGGAAGTCAACACCCTTATCGGTAAGACCCATCTTCATGAGTGTTGTGTTGATAGGTCCGGAAGGATATCCGAAAATCTGTGTGAAGAGAATAGCTACTGTAGCAGCAGTAATGATGTTAGGCATGTAGAAGAGTATTTTGAATATACCCTGTCCCTTGACTTTTGATCTTCTGTCAGTAAACCAAGCGGTAAGAAGAAGAGCCAATCCCATCTGAGGGATAAAGTTAAGAATCCAAATAACAACTGTATTGGTAAATGATTTTCTGAAAAGGTTTGCCTTAAGAACTGTAGCAAAGTTCTTGAAAGGCTCTGACCAAAGAATGTTGATCTTTGAAGCAGTAAGACCCTTAAGATCTGTAAAACCAATAACGAAAGTGTAAAGGATGGGGTAAAGAGAAAATACCAGGAAAGCCAGAATAAAAGGTATTGAGAAAATGTAGCCAAACTTGCCGTAATCGACTAGTTTCTTGTTTCTCATATCTTCTTACCTCCTTGTAGATTTTTTAAAAACGGCAGGGCAAACCTGGATTTACCCTGCCGTTGAAATTGCTAGTCTAAACTATTTATTTAGTTTATAACTATCAGCTCTCGACACCGAGCTTATCAGCAACGTTAGACTTGAATGTCTTGATAGCGTCGTCGATAGACTTCTGGCCATGAGCGTACTGGTTTGTCTGCTCACGGAAGAGACCGTTGATAGCCTCATCGTACTGAGTCATGTTCTTACCAGTTGCGTTAGCGTTAGCTGCGATGAAAGCAGGGAACATGTTCTGACCGCCGAGGAAGTCGAGCTTACCGTCAGCAGTAGCCATAACCTTACCGGAAGCGACGCAGTCCTTTGTGCCGCCTTCGCCGTTGAATGTTCCGTTAGCCCACATGTACTGGAGACCCTTATCAGAAGCGTCAAGTGTGATCCAGTTGATGAGCTCAGCTACACCAGCCTTCTTGTCAGCGTTCTGAGCTGCAGTCTTGGAAGCGAGAACCCATGTGCCGCCCCAGAAGAATCCAGCAGGAGCCTTGCATACACGCCAGTCACCATATGTACCTTCGCCAGCCTTTGAGCCGCCGCAGTTAGGAGCAAGAGTGTAGTTGATAAGCCAAGCAGGTCCGAAGAAGCAGAATGCAGGCTTATTGTTCTTACCTTCCTGAGAAACACCCTTCATATCAGCGAACCATGAAGGCTGCCAGTCAGTTGTCTCATTGGACCAGCCGTTATCAACGAGCTGCTTAGAGTAATCGAAGAATGCCTGTCTCTCAGGAGCGATTGTGAGCTTGCCGTCAACAATCCAGCCGGAAGAAGAAGAGTTCTCTACCATGTGCCAGAGGTCACCAGCACCAGAGATGATAGGATAGCCCTTTTCCTTGAGCTTAGCAGCTGCCTTCCAGAAAGTATCATAGTTGCCGGATCCGCCGCCAACTTCCTTCTCTACTGTAGCTGCATCATCAGATCCGAAAACTTCCTTAGCGATGGAAGCTCTGTAGATCATAGCACCACCAGTTGCCTGATAGCCGAGAGCAACGAGGTTTCCGTCGCCTCTTGTACCGATGTCAACTGTGTACTGAGCGATCTCAGCATCCTTAACAGCCTTGTCTACATCGATTCCGAGATCCTTGTAAGCTGCTGCGAAATCTGCTGCGTCACCCTTTGTGTACTTAAGAACGAAAGCTGATTCTGCTGCGTACATATCAACTTCACCATTCTTGAGTGCTGCGTCGAGTGCAGGCTGATATGTCTGGTTTGTTGTAGCGATGATCGTTACATCAATTGTGTACTTCTTACCGAAGTCAGGGTTAAGAGAGATGTACTTCTTAGCCATATTAGGAACTTCGTTTGTGAATGACCACATGTTGATGTGAACAGGACCCTCACCATAAGACTCCTTTACGGTTGTCTCGGATGTGGTTGTCTCTCCACCAGCTGTAGTTGTCTCTGCGGGCTTGGACTCAGAAGCCTTTGTCTCGCCACCAGCAGTAGTTGTAGCGGGTGTTTTGTTACAACCTGCCATTGCTGCTATCATAGCTACGGAGAGCAAGCTAGCAATAACTTTTTTCATAAGTTTTCCTCCTTGTGTGTTTTCGTTTTCTACTTATGGACATTCTTGTCCACACGTATCGTTATTTTATACAAACAAACCCTATCCGTCAAGTAATGTTTGCATAAAAACAACCATATATTGCTTTTGTCCGCAACTCTCACCCGATCATTTCCGTGTCTTTTCCATAGATGTATTTCTTTGTTATAATGTCATTCTGATTTATACGAAAATCCTACTTATATATACGGAGGCAATCGATGGCTTCATTTTTCGATAAAAGAAGTATTCCGATGAGGATACTTACCGCTTTATGCAACCTAATGCTCGTTAATTTCTGTTTTCTCGTGGGGTGCGTTCCCATCCTTACGATCGGTGCTTCTCTCACTTCTTTGTACAGGATCACCATCAAGATCGCTGCCGGCGAGAACCCTTCCGTATTCAGGGAATTCTTCAGCTGCTACAAGCAGAACTTCCTTAAATCCACAGGTTTCTTTTTCGTATACTGTTTACTGACTGCATTCTTCAGCTTTGAGATCTATATGGTCAGGACAATGCTTCCCCAGCAGTACCAGTGGTCAATGTATCCGGCCTTCTTCTTCCTGTTCGCGATCTTCGCTTCGGCATCTTATGCATTCCCGCTCATCGCCTGGTTTGACGAGACAGTTAAGCAGACCATAAAGAATTCACTGCTCCTTGCACTCACAAACCTCCCTACCACCATCCTTTTCGCGGTGGTTTCCGCAGGCGTTGCAGCTGCATGGTATTTCGAGACGATCATCACCTTCAGTATCCTGATATTCATGGGTTTCGGAATAATCGCGATCATATTCTCGTTCTTCCTGAAAAAGATATTCGAGAAACACGGCGCGGTCATCACCTCGGATGAAGAAAGCGTAGGCTTATGAAATAAACCCCTGGAGCACTGCTTCAGGGGTTCACTTTTTAGATTGTATCTATTTAATTAAAGGGCAGCTTTGATCTGATTGTAGATTCCCTCAGCGTCAAGCTGGAATTCCTTCATGAGCGCGCCTGCAGGGCCGCTCTTTCCGAATCTGTCATAAACGCCGATCTTCTTGACCTTAACGGGATAGTTCTCAGAAAGAACATCGCATACTGCGCTTCCGAGGCCTCCGATTACGGAGTGCTCTTCAACAGTAAATACTCTGTTGGTCTTCTTTGCGAACTCAAGGATAGTATCCTTGTCGATAGGCTTGACTGTATGAACGTTTACAACTGCAGCGCTGATGCCGTCAGCTGCAAGTTTCTCTGCAGCGCCCATTGCTTCTGCTACGCAGACGCCGTTAGCGAAGATGACCATGTCTGTGCCGTCCTTGATTACAACAGCCTTGCCTACTTCGAACTTGTAGTCAGGTCTGTCGTTGATTACCGGAACTGCAGCTCTTCCGAATCTCAAATAGAAAGGTCCCTCTGTCTCGGCAGCTGCCATGACCGCAGCCTTTGCCTCGATATCGTCGGAAGGAACGATGACTGTCATTCCGGGGATCGTTCTCATAAGAGCGACATCCTCTAAGCACTGGTGGGAAGCACCGTCTTCACCTACCGTGATGCCTGCGTGTGTAGCGCCGATCTTAACGTTGAGGTGAGGATAACCGATGGAGTTTCTGACCTGCTCAAAGTTTCTGCCTGCTGCAAACATTGCGAAAGAAGAAATGAACGGGATCTTGCCGCATGTTGAAAGACCTGCAGCGATGCCTGTCATATTTGCTTCAGCGATTCCGCAGTCGATATGACGATCCGGGAATGCCTTCTTGAATGTGGAAGTCTTTGTTGCGCCTGCGAGGTCGGCATCAAGAACTACAACGTCGGGGTTCTTTTTACCGAGTTCTACAAGTGCGTTACCGTAACTTTCACGTGTAGCGATTTTTACTATATCTCCCATGATCATACCTCTGCTTCGTATTTTGCTAACTGCTCATCAAGCTCTTTCATAGCCTGCGCATACTCCTCGTCATTAGGAGCCTTGCCGTGCCATCCTGCCTGATTTTCCATGTAGGAAACGCCCTTGCCCTTTGTGGTCTTCATGATGATCGCCGTAGGCATTCCCTTGCACTCTTTTGCCTTTGCGAAAGCATCCCTGATCTGATCGAAATCGTGACCGTCGATGCAGATAACGTTGAAGTTAAATGCTTCGAGCTTCTTGTCGATCGGATAAGGTGAGCAAACGTCATCGATCTTACCGTCGATCTGAAGTCCGTTGTTATCGATGATAACTGTGAGGTTATCGATCTTCTTTGCGCCTGCAAACATGAATGCTTCCCAGATCTGGCCTTCCTGGATCTCACCGTCACCGGTAAGAGCATAGACTCTGTAAGAATCGCCGTTCAGCTTTGCTGCGAGAGCCATACCGACTGCAGTTGACACGCCCTGGCCGAGTGAGCCTGTGCTCATGTCAACGCCGGGAGTCTCAGTCATGCAGGGGTGGCCCTGGAGGTAAGAGCCAAGCTTACGGAGAGTCTTGAGGTCTTCAACGGGAAAATAACCTCTGTTTGCGAGTGTGGAATAAAGACCGGGAGCCGTGTGACCCTTTGAGAGAACGAATCTGTCTCTGTCAGCCTTCTTGGGATCCTTGGGGTCGATATTCATTTCCTCGAAATAAAGATAAGTGAACATATCGGCAGCAGACAGTGATCCGCCCGGATGTCCGGACTTTGCGCTGTGAACTGCTTCAACGATTCCCTTGCGGACTTTTGTCGCTGTGATCTTGAGTTCTTTGTTAGTCATTTTGAATACCTTTTTCTTTTTGATTTATCTGAAAGTCTTTTACATACGGAAGGGCTTGACCCTCAGATCAAGCCCAACCATACATATCCAACCTATATCAGTTAAACGGAGCGTTAAACGGATTCTCTGTCGGGTATCTGTCTCCTGCGGGCTTGTTGTAGCCGATGTCGCAAGGGCAGATTCCGAGGTATGTGAAGAGGTTGTAGAGAGCCTTTCCATAGTGACCGAATGCAACTGCACCGTGATGAGGGAAGTTCTTCTCGATAAGGAAGTATCTGTAGAATCTGCCCATCTCCTTGATAGCGAAAACGCCGATGCCGCCGAAAGACTTTGTAGCAACAGGGAGAACCTCACCCTGAGCAACGTAAGCTCTGATCTGTCCGTCAGATGTAGACTGCAGTCTGTAGAATGTGATGTCGCCGGGAACGATGTCGCCCTCGAGAGTACCGTTTGTAACCTCTACAGGGAGAGCACGAGCCA
>SVJC01000067.1 GCA_015069215.1 Oscillospiraceae bacterium | reverse complement strand
GCTGTCCCTGAAGGCTACGATCTTGCTCTCGAGCGTAGCCTTCAGGGACAGCGGATCAACGAGATCGTATTCGATAGCGTAAGCAGGTCTCTGGATCACGGCATTTGAAAGGCCGGGCAAAGACCTTACCATCCTTATCTGGACTTCTTCGGGAAGGCTTGTCGAAAAGCCCTGCAGGTACATTTCGTTTGTATGCCTGCCCATGGGCTCGACGAATATCTGGTGGCGCTCCTTGTCGGCAAAGCGCATGAACTTATCTTCTATCGAAGGACAGTACCTGGGGCCTACGCCCTTTATAACGCCGCTGTATAGAGGCGATCTGTCCATGTTTTCCCTGATGACGTTCCTCGTCTCGGGCGTAGTCCATACTGACCAGCAGGGGATCTGTTCGGATACGGGAGCTATGCCCTGTCCGTTCATCTCGTTTTCGAACGAGAACGGCGGAACGTCATCTTCCCCGTCCTGCCTCGTCATCTGCGTGAAATCGCAGGAATTGGAATTGACCCTTACGGGCGTACCTGTCTTGAATCTCAATATCGGTATTCCGCATGCTTTGAGCGAACCCGAAAGGCCGGTCGATCTCGGAAGTCCGTCAGGACCGCTCTCCGTAATGACTTCGCCCCTTATCGTACGGGATTCCATGTAGGTGCCTGAGCAGATAACGACAGCCTTTGCCCTGTAGACCGCTTTTCCTGCAGTCATTACGCCGCAGGCAGCGCCTTCATTGTCAGTCAGGAGCTCTGTGATGTGAGCCTGTACAAGCGTAAGGTTTTCGAGATTCTCGAGATAATGCTTCATCTCGATCGAATACATCGCCCTGTCTTCCTGGGCTCTGGGCGAATATACCGCAGGGCCTTTGGAGCGGTTGAGCATCCTCATCTGGACGGCGCACTTGTCTGCCATCTTTCCGATAATTCCGCCTAACGCATCAACCTCTCTTACGAGCTGGCCTTTGGAGGTGCCTCCGATGCTCGGGTTGCAGGGAAGATTGGCAAGCGAATCCAATGCGAGCGTGAAAAGAACGGTCTTTAAGCCTAAGCTCGCACATGCGTTAGCGGCCTCGCATCCGGCGTGACCTGCTCCGACCACGCAGACATCGTAGCTGCCTGCTTCAAAGCTGTACTCAAGTTTGAGTGCTTCTTCGGGATTCATTTACTTGCCTATACAGAAACGTGAAAAGATCGTATCAGCCAGTGTAGCCGATACCGTCTTGCCGGTAACCTCTCCGATCTCATCAAGGCATGCGCGCAGAGCCGAGGAGCACATTTCCACTCCAAGATCTCCTTCCAATGCCTCGATAGCCATGTTGAGCTTCTTGAGACCCTTTTTGAATTTTGAATAATGACGGCTGTTGGTAATGAGGAGTCCCTCTGACTGTCCGCCGCCCAAACTGTCGTAATAAGACGTGATTATTTCTTCGAGTTTATCTATGTTGAGTTCTTCTTCAGCGGAAACGGATATGGTCCTCTCGATGCCAAGGCGCGAAAGGACTTCGATGATGTCCTTCTCGTAAGGGTTCTTTCCTTCATCGCTCTTTGAGAAGACTGCGGTGATGCTTTCGCCTCCGATGTCTTCTGACAGCTCCTTAAGGCAATCTTTAACTTCATCCGCATCCATGTCCGGCGGGATCATGTAGAAAACGAGATCAGCCTCGCGGCCAGCCTCCATCGCCCTGCCTATTCCGATGCTCTCGATGATGTCGTCCGTCTCTCTTATGCCTGCAGTATCTATAAGCGTTACGGGGATACCGTTGATGTCGACCTGGACCTCTATTGTGTCTCTGGTCGTTCCTGCAACCTCAGTGACTATTGCACGGTCGTAACCGGTAAGCGTATTCAGGAGCGTGCTCTTTCCGCTGTTGGGGAGTCCTAAGAGTGCAACTCTCATGCGCTCGGAAAGTATCCTTCCCTTGCCGTATCCCGAACAGATCGCAGAGAGTGCCTCGCGCTGCTTGAGAAGAGCTTCGAGGATCTCTTTCTCTTCTTTGCCGTCGCCCGTTCCGTCGTCAGTATCGCGGTCAAATTCAACCAGTGATTCGATCTTCGCCATCTGATCGTAAAGGCTTGTCTCTATGGACTTGATCCTTTCGGCGAGGACGCCTGACATAAGGCTTCCTGCTGCCTGCAGCTGACGCTCAGTGTCCGCATTGATCATGTCCATGACGGCTTCTGCGGAAGCAAGGCTCATCTTTCCGTTTATGAATGCCCTTCTTGAAAACTCACCGGGATAAGCGACCCTGATGCCGGACATGCCAAGGCACCTTAATATTTCCTGCTTTACCGCGGAAGATCCGTGGCAGGAGATCTCGACCATCTCTTCTCCGGTATATGAATAAGGTTCTTCGAAACGGGTAATGACTACGCGGTCGATCATCTCACCTGTCTTGGGATCGTTTACGGAACCGTATGCACAGGTATATCCGGGCAGGGCCGAAGTCCTGTCATAGTCTCCGCTTGAACGGAGTATCTTTGTGCATTTGTCTGTGAGAACGCCGCAGTCTTTTCCCGATATTCGTATTACGGCAAGGCCCGATATTCCCGCAGGCGTAGAGCAAGCGCAGATAGGCTCATCCGTATATGCAAACATAGGGTCTTATCAGGCTTCGTCAGGAGTTACTACTACGCATCTTGAAGGCTCTTCACCCTCGCTGTGCGTTGTTACGCCGTTTACACCCTGCAGATAAGAATGTACGATCCTTCTCTCGGAAGGTGTCATGGGTTCCATAACTACCTTGCGGCCGGAACGCTTAACTCTGGAAGCAGCCTTGTCTGCAAGATTCTTGAGGATCTGCTCTCTGTGCTTGCGGTAACCGCCGACATCGAGGTGAACGTGAACTCTCTGCTCGCTGTGCTTGTTAGCGATGAGGTTTGTCATGTATGTGATCGCCTCAAGTGTCTCACCGTGACGGCCGATAGCTGCGCCGCAGTCAGAACCTGTAACTGAAATATAGATGGTATCGTCTTCCCTGTAGGAATCCATGTTACCGTGAATGCCGATTCCTGAAAGAACCTCTGCAACGAAGTTAGCTGCAGCATCCTCTGCCTCGCTTACTGCATCGCCTTCGAAGTTCTCGTCATCGCCATAGTATTCTTCATCTTCGGAATCATCAGCATCTGCTGCAGCATCACTGCCGTCTTCAAATGAGACCTTAACCTCGGCATCCTTCTTGCCTACTCCGAGGAAACCGCCTTCGCTGCCCTCTGAAATGACCTCGATCTGTGCCTGTTCTTTTGCACATCCGAGTTCGGCAATAGCTGCCTCAACTGCTTCATCAACTGTCTTTGCTGTCTTGGTTACTGTCTTCAACATATGTTTCGAGGCCTCCTTATGGACCAAATTAGTGTTTCTTGTTCTTCTTGCCGCTTCCGCTTGCTGCACCTTCTGTTGCTACTTTTGCGGACTTCTTAAAGACGGCTTCTTTCTTAGCTTCGATCTCAGCCTTCTTCTTTTCGTATGGCTTGGTGAACATGTAGTAGACGATGATCTGGGTGATAATGCCCATGATAGAACCGACTACCCAGTAAAGACCCATTGCGGCAGGCATCGTGAATGTCGTGAAGAGCATGATGCCCGGAAGCATCCAGTTCATTAACTTCATCGTGTTGGCCGTAGCGTCATCCTGGCTTGTCTGGCCTTTTCTGGCCGGATTGTTCTTCTCGCGCTCCTTGGCTTCCTTCTCTTCCTTGTATCCGGGCTTCATTACCTTTGTGAGCTGCATTGAGATGATGCTCGTAAGAAGTACGAGGACAGGGAAAATGAGAAGAGGGAGATTTGTCTTGGGATCCTTGAAGATCTCGACGGGATTCCATGCCGGTGTTGATGTGAGGTCCATGCCGAGGAAGTGCAGATCAACGATCTGGTTCATCTGTACGAAGCCTCTCTTAACGCACTCATTGAGGAACTGTGCATTCTCGGCAAGAGCCTTAACGAGACCGATGTGGTTTGTTGTGTTAACGGCAGGTCCGATGACCTTTTCGCCCATGCCCTTGCCAAGTTCGATCATGGCATTGATATTGTCAGTGGAAACCTGTGAAAGATACATCAAAGGTCCGCTTACAATACGGAAGATAGGCCAGATGAAGATGAGCTGAAGAATGGGAAGAAGGCATCCGGACAGACCGCCTGCGCCGTTCTCCTTCTGCAGCTCCATGAGTGCTTCCTGATACTTCTCTTTATCATCGCCGTATTTGCGCTGAAGCTCTGCCTGCTTGCCGCTTAACGCCTGCATCTTGAGCATTGACTTCTGCGAACTGATATTGAGCGGGATGAGCAATCCTCTGACAATGACAGTCAGCATAATGATAGCGAGACCGTAGTTGCCAAAGAAATTGTAAAGGACTCTCGTAAGCCATCCGAACGCTATGTAAAGCGGTTCAAGAGGCGAGAATGCCAGCATGATGTTAACGTCAATCATTATGTGTTATCTCCAAAAACAGGCGCGAGTCCGGATCACTTGACCGGATCATAGCCGCCTTTCGAAAAGGGATTGCACCGGAGTATCCTCCAGATGCCCATGGCCACACCTTTAAATGCACCGTATTTAGTTACGGCATCTATCATGTATTGAGAACAGGTAGGCTGATATTTACAATGAGGCCCGATTGCCGGGGAAACATGCTTCTGATACCAGCGAACCATCGCTATAACTGCTCTGCCAATCATAAGACGTTTCCTTCCGCCTCAGCGATCTGCGTGAAAGACGTCAGGCCATGAGCCTGAGTCTTTTGCAGCACTTTACCATGTCGTTGCTGATATCTGACAGTTTGGGGATTTCCTTGCCGGACTTGTATGTAAATACATAATCATAGCCCTGGGGGAGTATAACCTGAAGTTCCCTGAAAGATTCGCGCATCAGGCGCCTGACCCTGTTCCTTCCCACGGCACCGAGTTCGCGTTTATTCGCGCAGAATCCCATCCTGATAAGGATAGGATCCACCTTATTTCCGCTCTGCTTAGTGCCCGGGTGTCTCTTCATCGCATGCACCGAAATGAACTTCCCCGAAGCGAATTTTCCATAACGGTACACACGCGAGAATTCAAAATTGAATCTCAGCGCAACAGGTTTCAGACAGCGATCTGCTTTCTGCCCTTCGCTCTTCTCCTTGCAAGGACCTTGCGTCCGTTCGATGTTTCCATTCTTGTTCTGAAGCCATGAACCGAAGTTCTGTGCCTCTTCTTGGGCTGATATGTCATCTTTGCCATACAATGTGATCCTCCAGATCTTTTCTCGTCATTTATTTTGCTTGCACACCCGCGAGTGCCGCGGCAGCGCATAGAACCGCAATATATAATTGCATAAAAATAGCCTTACGATTATATTATGCAGCCTTGCCATTTGTCAAGGCACGAAAAAGGGCTGCAGCGTCTGCCGCAGCCCTTTGATTACCAGTTATAAGATCATGATGCTAATGCTTCTTTGAGCAGAGAGAAGAGCGATACGCCCAACACAGCACAAATAATGCAAGCTATGATTACTAAGACTACTCCTGCGATGCTAAGGATAAGTCCGATAAGTGAAAGAACAGACCCGATCTTAGCTTTGCCTGTAGGAAATTCTCCATTCGGGCCCTTGAGCTTCTTTGCCTGTGAGCATCCAATCGCACCAAGTATTATTCCTACAACATAACCTACTACAATTGATGCAATACCAAGGATCAGAATGCTCGTGCCTGTATTTGCAGAAGATGCAGCTGCTACGGGAGCTGCATATCCGCCGCCGTAATTTGCCTGAGGCTGTGCAACAGGAGCCGGTGCATAAGGATTGTGTGATGCACGGTCAGGCTCGCTGTAAGGATTTGATGAAGTGTTCTGATAATTAACGGGGCCGACCTGCTTGGGAGCGGCAACCTGCTCAGTTACGGGTGCAACAGGAGCAGCGGCCGGAGCGGGCTGATATACGGGCTGTACGGGAATAGCCTCAGCATCAGCAAATTCCGGATCAGAAGGAACACTTGAATAGTCTTCCATCGGTGTCTCAGGCATGGGCTGGCACTTGATGACCTGTACGGGCTCTTCGTCAGGAGTTGCAGCTGCGATGACAGCGGCAGCAGCTACGGGAGCTACAGGTGCGGGTTCTATAGGAGCAACTGCGGGTGCGGCGGGTGCGGCAGCCTCAACAGCTGCTGCAGGCTCGATCGGAGCAACTGCCGGTGCAACGGGTGCAGCTGCTTCAACAGGTGCTGCAGGTTCGATTGGAGCAACTGCAGGTGCAACGGGTGCAGCTGCTTCAACAGGAGCAGCGGGCGCTACTGCTGCCGGTGCTGCTTCGCGCTTGGGTGAACCGCACTGAATGCAGAACTTGCCGTCGTTTTCCTGACCGCATGCGCAGATCCATTTTTCATTTTCCATGGTAAGATCCTCCCTTATTTTGTCTTCGATAAAATCTTATTTAAATCACTTTGTGATGTCAAGAAATCATGAGGGTAATACTGCGGTCATCGTAATCTGCGAGCCGTCTTTTGTCGTTGCGGTTATCTTGCCTTTATGTGCTTCGACTACGCTCCTGGCAATGGACAGACCTATTCCGTATCCGCCTGTTCCCGAATTACGCGACGCATCAGCTCTGTAAAACCTGTCAAACATGTGCTTTAGATTATCCTTGGTCACCTTGTCCTTAGTCTGGTTCGCTACGGTGAATGCGATATATCTTCCGGAAGCTTTCAGCCTGACCGTGACAGTGCCGCCTTCGGGCGAGTACTTGATCGCGTTGTCGAGTAAGATCACCGCAAGCTGCCTGATGGCTCTCTGGTCACCCTTCATTGAAAGGCCTTCCTCTATCTTTACTTCGAGGTTCTTGCCTGTTGACTGTGCAGGTGCCTTAAAAGATTCAACTTCCTGGGCTATGACATCTGATACGGGGAACTCAAGGAAAGTGAAAGAATCCTTGCTGCCTTCCTCTGTTTTTGCAAGATAGATCAGATTGCCCGTAAGCTCGGTCAGTCTCTTTGTCTGCTTCCTGATGTCATCGAGCCACTCATTGCTTCCTCCGTCTTCGGATTCGTCTCCGATCTCGAGTTCAAGGACGTCGGCATCCGCATTGATTATTGCGAGCGGGGTCTTGAGTTCGTGCCCGGCATCGGTAATGAACTGCTTCTGCTTTTCATAAGCCTCCGCTGCAGGCCTGATCACTGCCTTTGAAGCAATTGCGATCAGGATATAAACTAGCAGCAGACAGATCAGCGAGATCGCGATGCTGGTAATAAGGAACGATCTTGCATTACCGAGGCCTCTTCCGCAATCGTAGAAGATTATCAGTATTGAGCCGTCCTCTGTATTTGTGGTTGTCCTGAATCTGTAATCGTCCTGGAAACCGGTCTCTTTACCGGATCTGAATATTTCCCTGCCCATTTCCGCAGCTGTCTCGTCATCGATCGCTGATATCCTGTCAGTCCTTGTTGCGGTTATCTCCCCGTTCTTAGAGAGCGAAACGCTGAAGAACCTTGATTCATATCTGAGCTCTGGCGAATTTTCGCCTTCTTCACCTGTGATCGTACGGGCCATCCTGTTGAAAAAGTCATCATTACGGGGCCTGCGCCAGCTTCCGGGCCTTGTCCTGCTTCCGTCAGGATTGGTCTGCCTTGTTTCCTGCCTGCTGCTGATGCCCGGGAATCTTCCGCCGCCGTTCGTCAGCATTGTAAGGATCCTGTCGGCACTCCTAACAACACTCCTGTAGTTCAATACGTTGATTATTCCGATCAGCATTACAAGAACTATCGTTACCGACAGCATTGATACCAGTATGAATTTGAGGCGGAGCTTTTTGATCAAGGCTTAACCTCCTCCAAAGAATAACCTGCATTACGCGTTGCCTTTATCTGAACGTCAGCTTCAAGGGCCGTAAGTTTTTTCCTGAGGTATGAAAGATATGTCCAGACAACACTGATGTCAGCTTCGGAATCGATTCCCCAGATCTTGTCCATGAAACGTTCCGTCGAAATAAGCACACCCGGATTGGACATGAGAAGCTCGATCATCTGGAATTCCTTGCCCGCAAGCCTGTATCTGCCTGAAGGCGTATAAAGCTCAAAGCTGTTGCGGTCGAGGGTAAGATTTCCGCAGCGCAGCATGTTGTCGGCAGCAACGGCCGGCTGCCTTGTCAGAGCCCTGAGCCTTGCCAAAAGTTCCCTGCTCGAAAAGGGCTTGGTCAGATAATCGTTGGCACCGGAGTCTAGTCCCAATACCTTGTCGTCTATCTCTGATTTTGCCGTGAGCATGATGACGGGGACCGTGCGGCCTTTTGCCCTGATCTCCTTCAAGGCTTCGATGCCGTCCTTTTTAGGCATCATAATGTCCATGATAATGACATCGTAATCACTGGCGAGCGCGTAAGATACTGCTTCTTCACCGTCGTAAACAGCATCAACGGAATAATTATTCTTGGAAAGAATCGCTTTGAGCGCATTTGACATTGAATGCTCGTCTTCGGCCAAAAGGACCTTCATGATATTACCCCCCGTCTTTTCTGACATTTTAAACCGCTTCCGGATATCTTGAAAGTTCAACAACTTATTATGCACACAGGTACTTTAATTATAGTTAAAAGTCACTTTAAAGTTTACACGCAAACTTCGCCGTAAACTTCTGCGTAAACTTTTGGGGGCAAATCTTTACGGAAAAGTTTATATGTGAACGTCTGTAAACTTTGGCGTAAAAAAATCACCCCAATTGTTTACGGAAAAGTTTACGTGCAAAAAACGATGCGCGGAAATGCAAAAAAGACTGCCTCAGTAATGAGACAGTCTTTGATTAACAGTTTAAGCTTTTGCTTTATTATTTGGACTTCTTAACCGTAAGATCCTCAAGGAATCCCTTCGGGCTTCTGACCTCAAGTTCACCTTCTACCTGACGGATCAGGTCAGCTGCAACGCTGGTAAGGATCAGTACTGAAGTACCTGCAAACACAACGTTCTCGAATCCCGTAAGCGTACCTACTACCGTAGGGACGATGCATACGAGTACGAGGAAGCAAGCCTCGATCCAGTTGAGCCTGAATGCCGCTTTCTTAATGAATTCGGTTGTAGGCTTACCGGCTCTGATACCGCTGATCGTTCCACCGTTCTGGTTGATGTTGTTCGCGATCTCGATCGGATGGAAGTTGATCGACGAATAGAAGAACGTGAAAGCGAAGATAAGTACGAAGTATACGAGATAGTACCAACCGCTGCCTGTGAAAGACTCCTTGATCCATGTGCCTACCTTGCCGGGTTCCTTAATGAACATCGTAACGATGATCGAAGGAACAGCGAGGATGGACATAGCGAAGATTACAGGCATAACACCGGACATATTGACCTTGAGAGGCAGGTAGTCCCTGTTGCCGCCGCGCTGGTTTCTTCCGATGACCTTCTTTGAGTACTGGACCGGGATCCTTCTCTCTGCATCCTGAACGTAGATAACGAACACGATGATCAAGAGAGCAACGAAAGCTACGAGGATGAATACGCCGATTCCTGCGAGTACGCCAACGACAGCGTTATCGAAATAACCGCTGATCTCTACTGATTTGCTGTAGAGCGTCTTGGCCATGTCGGGAAGACGTGTGGCAATACCTGCGAAGATTATCAGGGAAACGCCGTTTCCGATACCTACGTCGTTGATCTTTTCACCGAGGAAAACGACCAGAGCCGCACCTGCAGTGAATGAAGCAACTACGAGAATGGCAGAAAGCCACTTTGCGTTCGGAACGATCTCAACGAGAGATGATCTTGTTGAGAAGCAGAACAGCGAAGACTGAACCAAAGCCAAACCGATTGCGGAATAACGTGTGATCTTGTCCATCTTCTTTCTTCCGGTAGCACCTTCCTTGGACATATCTTCCAAGGCAGGGATAACTACTGCAAGGAGCTGGATGATGATCGATGCGTTGATGTACGGTGATACACCCATCGAGAGGATGGATGCGTGGTACAGTCCGCCTCCGGAAACGAGATCCATGATGCTGCCGAGCTGTCCCCAAGTCTGGAGTATGTTGTAGAACTCCTTACCGTTGATACAGGGAATGGGGATCAGTCCGCCCAACATGAAAATGCCGAGGATCATGAAGGTATAAAGCAGTCTCTTGCGCAGTGATTGTACGCTGAAAGCATTAACTGCAGTATCGAAAATACCACTCATGCCTTATCAAACCTCCGTTGCCGTGCCTCCGGCCTTTTCGATCTTCTCTTTTGCGGAAGCTGTGAACTTAGCTACCTTAACGTCAAGCTTCTTGGTAAGCTCGCCGCGTCCGAGGATCTTGATGCCGTCATTGTTCTTAGGTACAGAGATGATACCCTGATCGTTAAGAACCTGTGCGGTAACTTCGGTTACGCCTTCGATCTTCTCAAGTTCGGAAACGTTGATTGTGATGTACTGAGGAGCGAAACGCTTGTTGTTGAAGCCCCTCTTACCAAGACGTCTGTAAAGAGGCATCTGGCCGCCTTCGAATCCGGGTCTTACGCCGCCGCCTGAACGTGCATTCTGGCCCTTGTGGCCACGGCCGCTGGTCTTGCCGTTTCCGGATCCGGGTCCTCTACCCTTGCGGTATGCGACCTGATTGCCGGAGGAAGTCATTTCATTGAGTTTCATTACTTAAACCTCCATTAAGCTTCTTCGCAAGCTACATAGTTGGTAACAGCCTTAACCATTCCACGTGTAGCCTCGTTGTCAGCCTTCTCAACAGACTGACCGATCTTTCTGAGACCGAGAGCTCTGACTGTAGCTTTCTCGGAAGCTCTTGCCTTGTTGATGCTCTTTGTGAGCGTGATCTTCAAATTAGCCATTGTTCGGGACCTCCTTATTTCTTGATCTCGTCAATGGTCTTGCCACGGAGCTTTGCAACTTCCTCGATGGACTTAAGTCCTGCGAGACCGGCAAGCGTTGCGTTAACCATGTTGTTAGGGTTGTTGGAACCGATGGACTTTGTACGGATGTCTGTAACACCTGCGAGCTCGCATACTGAACGTACGGGGCCGCCTGCGATGATACCGGTACCGCCTGCAGCAGGCTTCATAACGACGTGAGCTGCAGCAAATTCACCGACTGTCTCGTGAGGGATCGTTCCGTTAACGAGGGAAACATTGATGATGTTCTTCTTTGCTTCCTCGATGCCCTTCCTGATAGCGTCCGGAACTTCGGTTGATTTACCGATGCCCTTACCTACTCTACCGTTCCTGTCGCCGATAACGACAAGAGCTGCGAAGCGCATATTCTTACCGCCCTTAACTGTCTTGGAGACACGGCCGATATGGATAACCCTCTCTTCGAACTCCGGTTTCTTTTCCTCTCTGGAAATGTTCTTGGAATCGTAAGCCATTCTTTATTATTCCTCCCGATTAGAATTCGAGACCGGCTTCTCTTGCCGCCTCTGCCAGTGCCTGGACTCTTCCGTGATAAAGGTAACCGCTGCGGTCAAAGACAACAACCTTGATGTCCTTAGCTGCTGCACGCTCTGCAATGAGCTTGCCTACCGCCTTAGCTGCCTCGATATTGCTTCCGACAGAAACAGAACCCTTGATTTCCTTGTCAAGTGTCGAAGCGCTTGCGAGGGTTGTCTGGGCCTCATCGTCGATTATCTGCGCGTAAATGTGGGCGTTGCTTCTGAAGACGCAAAGCCTGGGGCATTCACCTGTGCCGGAAATCTTCTTTCTGACACGGACATGCTTTCTCTTACGGATTTTATTCTTGTCAATTCTGCCAATCATGCTTTTATACCCCCTTTGCCTTACTTCTTAGCACCGGTCTTGCCTTCCTTGATGATAAGGTGCTCGCCGGCATACTTGATACCCTTGCCCTTATAAACATCAGGAACTCTGAGGCTGCGGATCTTAGCTGCTGTCTCACCGACGAGCTGCTTGTCTGCACCCTTGACAAAGATCTGGTTGTCCTTGACGTCGATCGTGATTCCCTCAGGCTCTACCATTTCGATAGGGTGGGAATAACCAAGGTTGAATGTAACCTTGTTGCCCTGCTTGGAAGCTCTGTAACCGACACCGTTGATCTCGAGGGTCTTTGTGAAACCTTCTGTAACACCAACCACCATGTTGTGGATGAGTGCTCTTGTAAGTCCGTGGAGTGCTCTGTGATCCTTATCGTCAGAGTGACGCTCTACGATGATCTCGGAACCTTCCATCTTTACGGAAATGCTGGGATGTACGTCGAGGTTCATCTCAGTCTTGTCCTTCTTTACCGATACATGCTGCCCGTCGATCTTAACATCAACGCCTGCAGGAATAGTAATCGGCATTCTACCAATTCTTGACATATATATTTTCCTCCTGCTCTTAAGATTGTGCCCCTGCCTGCAGTATGTCGCCGCAGACAGTGCTTTTCAGAGTTGTATATTGCCTAAAAGTTACCAAATATATGCAAGGACTTCGCCGCCGACACCGAGCTTTCTAGCTTCCTTGTCGGTCATAACGCCCTTGGATGTAGAGATGATCGCGATACCGAGACCATTGAGAACGCGGGGCAGGCTGGCCTTATCGGCATAAGTACGGAGACCCGGCTTGGAAATTCTCTTGATGCCGGAAATAACGTGCTTCTTGCCGGAATACTTCAGAGTAACTCTGATGATTCCCTGGGTGTTGCCCTCTACGAGCTCATAACTTTCGATATAACCTTCATCCAAAAGGATCTTTGCAATCGACTTCTTGAGATTCGACTGCGGAATATCTACAGTTGCGTGGCCGGCAGAGCCTGCGTTACGAATTCTCGTAAGCATATCAGCGATTGCGTCTGTAATCTGCATTTTTCTTCCTCCTGTTTATATGGACAGTTGCAATTCTTATGAAAGAGACCGTCATTACCAGCTTGCTTTTTTAACACCCGGGATCTCGCCCTTGTATGCGAGGTCACGGAAGCAGAGACGGCAAATCCCGTACTTGCGGATGTAAGCGTGAGGCCTTCCGCAGAGCTTGCAGCGGTTGTGCTGCTGCGTGGAGAACTTAGGTGTTCTCTGGGACTTAAGAATCATTGACTTCTTTGCCATGTTTTATTTCTCCTCCAATTATTTGCGGAAAGGCATGCCCATAAGCTTAAGGAGCTCGAATGCCTCTTCGTCTGTCCCGGCTGTAGTAACGATGATGATATCCATACCACGGATCTTGTCGATCTTATCGTAATCGATCTCAGGGAACAGGAGCT
>SVJC01000066.1 GCA_015069215.1 Oscillospiraceae bacterium | reverse complement strand
CTCAGCCGGCCTGCCGGTGTCAGATAATCTTCTCGCAAGATCAGGAGAATTCCATTTACTGAACGGGTATTCTCCGATGAAATCGGTTGAATGATGAGACATGTGGATCTTTACGCCGTTACACTCAAGATCAGTCCTGTGCGGCAATCCCAAAATGTAATCGAGGTTTTCGCGTCTCACGTTTCTATATGACCAATATGAGATCTGCATCTGACCGTCTGTCCACAAAGACTGGTCAGTCCCGATGAGGTTTTCCAGATACCTTTCCTCATTTCCCCTGATGATGTGTTTTGAGGGTATTGATTTGATCTCATCTATGCATTCATTCGGCCAGGGACCGCTCAGGCAGTAGTCACCCGCAAACAGGTAATCCGAGATTCCCTGCTTACCGGCATCTTCCAACACGTCCTTCAAGGCCGGATAGTTTCCGTGAACATCTGATATGACTGCATATTTCATGACAGTTTAATTATACCGCTGTTCTTAAAACTACCAAAAAACACTGCTCCGGGTTATGCCGGCCCGGAGCAGTAACGTGGAATATGGAGGGAATCTGTTGGTAATTACTTCTTAATGTTGAATGCCTTCATTCCCGGATAGACAGCGCTGTTGCCCAGCTGTTCTTCTATCCTGAGGAGCTGGTTATACTTGGCAACTCTCTCACTCCTGCTCGGAGCACCCGTCTTTATCTGGCAGGTATTCAGAGCCACGGCCAGATCTGCGATCGTCGTATCTGCGGTCTCACCTGAACGGTGCGATGCGATAGCGGTATATCCTGCCTTATGAGCCATCTTGATCGCCTCTAAAGTCTCGGAGACAGATCCAATCTGGTTAAGCTTGATAAGGATTGAGTTGCCCGCTCCGGCAGCAATGCCCTTGGAAAGTCTTTCAGTGTTGGTTACGAAGAGATCATCTCCTACGAGCTGGACTTTGCTTCCGATCTTTGACGTCATCTTCTGCCAGCCTTCCCAATCTTCCTCGTCAAGACCGTCCTCGATCGAGATGATGGGATACTTATCCACAAGGGATTCCCAGTGGGCAATAAGCTCATCTGATGTGAATTCCTTACCTGACTTAGGCTGCTTGTAGAATCCCTTGCCCTTCTCGCTCTTCCATTCTGATGAAGCTGCATCCATGGCGATCATGAAATCCTTGCCGGGTTCATATCCTGCTGCCTTAATAGCTTCCAGGATCTTCTCGATCGCTTCCTCATCACTCTTTAAGCTGTTGGGTGCAAAACCGCCTTCGTCACCTACCGCAGTTACGTCGCCAATTTCCTTAAGTAGCTTCTTGAGTGAATGGAAAACTTCAGCACACCATCTCAAAGCTTCCTTGAAGGAAGGAGCGCCTACCGGCATTATCATGAACTCCTGTGTATCGACTGCGCTGTCTGCGTGAGCACCGCCGTTTAAGATGTTCATCATGGGGACAGGCAGTCTGTTGCCGTTCACGCCGCCAAGGAATCTGTAGAGAGGAATGTCGAGCGAAGTTGCAGCAGCTCTTGCAACTGCAATGGATACCGCGAGGATGGCGTTTGCTCCGAGTCTTGACTTATCCTTGGTTCCATCAAGGTCGATCATTGCCTTGTCTACTGCATATATGTCAGCGGCATCCATGCCGACGATCGCGTTGATTATCTCCGTATTGATGTTCTCTACAGCCCGGCATACGCCCTTGCCAAGGTATCTGGATTTGTCGCCGTCACGGAGCTCAAGCGCTTCAAACTCGCCCGTGGATGCTCCGCTCGGTGCGGTTCCCCTTGCAACGGTGCCGTCAACCAGTGTAACTTCAGCTTCAACCGTGGGGTTTCCGCGTGAATCCAGGATCTCTCTTCCGATAACTTTCTCGATCGTCAATTCAAACATAGTGTTTCCTTTCGTTCGTAATCCTTTGCCGCAACGGAGTTTCATCATTTCCATTGCGGAAAGGATTACATGATTCATTCAACAGTTAGCGTCAGCTAACTACAAATTTATAACACAATGCTAATCCGCATGTCAAGCGCAAAACAGGCATTTTTCAGCCATTGACAAGAACGCTGGCAAGTAGGATAATCTTTTGGGTTAGCCGTAGCTAACTGCTTTTCGGAAGGAGGCGCTCAGATGTCAGACAGCATGATCGTTCGATTTTGTGCACCCACACTTGCCGGCGTAAAGACTGCCGGCCTATTCTCATGCAGATACGATTCCGAGAAAGAACTTAACTATGACCTTCGCCGGCTAAACAGACTCCTAAACGGCAAAGGGATATTTGCGCTTCCCTTGAGAAAAGTCGACGGTCATGCTCTGATCTATGTTTTCAGGCCTTCACTTCTCAAATCAGATCTCGGGTCTGAGAAGACAAGAGAACTTCTTATAGATTGCGGTTACAGGCCTGACAACATGAGTTCCTGCCTGAAGGAACTCATCGGCCGTCTCGGTAAAGAAGGATTCCCTCACGAGATCGGAGCATTCCTCGGATACCCCATAGAAGACGTGATCGGATTCATCAGGCACAAAGGCAAAAACTGCAAATGTGTCGGCATGTGGAAAGTCTATGGTGACAAGAACAAGTGCGAAAAGCTTTTCGAGAAATACAGAGTGTGCACATCATGTTATTTGGATGCGCTTAAAAACGGAAATACTATCGAGCGGCTCGCCGTAGTTGCTTGATGTATTCATAAAAAACAATATGAAAGGAAACATATATGAGTAAAGTAGCAGTAGTTTTCTGGAGCGGGACCGGCAACACGGAGAAGATGGCAGAAGCAGTGGCAGACGGAATCAAAGGTAAAGGCGCAGAGTTTGAGATCGTCTCACCTTCAGCTTTCACTCCCGCCAAGATGGATGAATTTGACGCAGTGGCATTCGGTTGCCCTTCAATGGGTAACGAGCAGCTCGAAGACTCCGAATTTGAGCCGATGTTTACCGCCATTGAGAGCAAGCTCTCAGGCAAGAAGATCGCTCTCTTCGGTTCATACGGCTGGGGCGACGGCGAATGGATGAGAAACTGGAACGACCAGTGCGTCAAGGACGGAGCGCAGATGGCCTGTGATTTTGTCATCTGCAACGGCGAACCTGATGAAAAAGCGCTTGAAGACTGCAAAGCCCTCGGTGCCGCTCTTTCATAAATAACCCCTTTGGAAAACAGGCACCCGGTTGGTACGCCGGGTGCCCGTTTTTTTGTCTGAATTACTGCTGAACCTTCTTCATGTAACCTAGTTTGCCGTTCTCAATGCATAACACATAATCGCAGCAGAGCTCTATGAGCTCCGGATCATGGGTCGCAACCAGTACGGTATCGCCCGTAGAAGCAAGTTCTTTCAAAAGTTCCCCGACTTTTTCCATGTGAGAATAATCAAGTCCGGACGTTGGTTCATCGAACAGCATCAGCTTTGCATCTGCCGCCATGGCCGAAGCGATCGCAACTCTCTGCTTCTGACCGCCCGAAAGGGCCATCGGATGCTTATCCTTGAATTCAAGTATACCCAGACTGTCCAGAATCTTATCGCAGCGCTCCTTGTCCTCTTCTTTCATCGAAAGCAGTACTTCGGACTCAACGCTGTCAGTGAACAACTGGTGGTTTACGTCCTGCATGACCATGTAACAGAATCCGAGGCGCTTTCTTCCCCTGTACTCTGCATAATCACACTCAATGATGCCCTTGCAGTCCTTTTCGAGACCGCATAAGCATTTAAGGAAAGTGGATTTGCCCGTGCCGTTTTTGCCGACAACGCCGATGACGGCACCCTTGGGGAGCACGAGCCTGGGGATGCAAAGGCTCAGGTTCTTGTCGTTTTCATCAAAGCTCTTCTTCCAGAACAGATAGGGATTTCTGTGATAAGAAAAATAGAAATTCTTTAAAGTAATGCCGCCTGCGGGATCCGGTACGGTAAGATCGATCTTGCAGTTGCCTTCGCAATCACAATCCCCACTGCATGCAGGCGAAAGGATGTCAGCCACCTCCAGCGGTCTTAGTTTGAGTTCTTTAATCTTTTCTTTTCCGAAAGACGCGAACTCTTTACCGTTCCACTCGTGTGCGATGTTACCGTGATCCATGTAGATTACACGGTCAACCAAGTTTTTGAGATACCAGAGCCTGTGCTCGGATATGACGATGGTCTTCCCCTCATCCTTCCACATCCTGATCTGCCCGGCAAGCTTTTTAATCACGCTCTGATCAAGATTGGAAGACGGTTCATCCAAAAGGATTATCTCGGGCAGGAGTGCGGATACGGAAGCACATGCTATGCTCTGCTTCTCCCCGCCTGACAGCTCGAAAAGGCTTCTTCCGAGAAGCTTTCCGATATGCATCTCCTCTACGACATCTTCTTTTCTCTTCTGGATCTCTTTAGGATCAAGCCCTATGTTCTCAGGTCCGAAAACGATCTCACCGTCTGTGTCTATTGAGAAGAACTGGCTTCTCGGGTTCTGAAAAACAGTGCCGACGATCCCCGCGAGCTCATAAAGCTCGGTGTCAGCTATCACTTTTCCTGCCACGGTAACCTTTCCCTCAACATCACCCTGATAGTAATGGGGGATAAGCCCGTTTATCAGTCTTAATATCGTTGTCTTTCCTGAACCTGAAGCACCCGTCAGAAGTAAAGTTTCACCCTTGGTTACCGTCAGCGATGTGTCATTTAAGAGTCCTTCCTCAGAACCCTTGTACTTAAAGCTGACATGTTCCAATTCGATTACAGTCTCACTCATAAGAAATACTTGAACAATATGAATACGACTGCAGCTGCCGTAAATGCGGCTATCAGGAGCCAGTCAGATACGCGGAGCTTCAGCTCCTCAACGCTGGTCCTCCTTACCTTGCCGCCGAGGCCTCTCGTGATGGCTGCAGCGGAAAGCTCATCTCCGATGTTCACGCAGGAGAACAATAGTGGGATCATACGGTATTCGATCATCTTTGCGGCACTGCCGCCTCCTAATGATATCCCGCGCATCTTCATTGCATCGCTGATCGACGAATACTCTTCCTTGATCGTCGGAAAGAATCTCATGACAACGGCCAGAGAAATCGTAATCCCGTCAGGCACATGCATCTTCTGCATGGCTGACATGAACTCGTCTATCTTCGTAGTCCTGACCACATACCACGCGGTTATCAGGCACGGCATGAACTGCACCACGATGCCGCTGTATCCTGTCACAAACGTCTTAAAGAACGACGATGAGCTCTCCGACAGGAAACAGAATGTCATTACGAGCGCCGCTGTGTATAAGAACGTAAAACCGAACGCGCTAGTATATTTCTTTTCGATAACGAGCAGGATTATAGGGATCAGGGTCATCAAGATCCTGACCGCCCACAGAAAAGGCGTTGTGGCACTCATCATGACGACCGCCGAGACGATCAGTATCATGTAGAGCTTTGTGCGCGGATCGAGCTTCATCAGACGATGCCGGCCTTCTCGAAGTGTTTCTTAACGACGGCCTTGCCGATTACAGCTCCGATCAATCCGAAAACAAAGCAAAGCACGAGAAGTATGCCGATCGTCTTATAGTTGATCGCGAGGAACAGATTATTGCAGTATTCTGCGGAATATCCTCCGTCGATCAGGTTCTTTCTGTAATCCTCAGCCGTGATGACGACAGGAAAATAGTTTGCGCAGATCCACAGGCTGAATACGCCGTAGCTGAACATTGTCTTCTTGAAGCTCTTGTATTTACCGGATTTCGCGATCAGGTCAGCAATAACGCCTGCCAGAATAATGAGCGGCGCTCCGAGGAAACCCATTCCCGTTACGAACATGATGATAGCGATGAGAACGGACATGATGGTGATCATGCCGAACTTCTGAACCTTTGTGTAAAAGAGCATCATGGGGATCGCACCCACCAAAGGAATCATAATGACATAAGACGCAACGATGAACGGATGGATGTATCCGAGCATTCCACACGCGAATTCGACCACGAAAATGATCGCCGTGAAGATACCCACGGTAATAAAATCCTTGGGCTTTAACTTATTGTTATTTGCAGTTGTTTCTGAACTCATCTTTCCTCTCCTTTAAGCAGAATCCGGTTTGCAGATAGCACTCGCTAACCGCATTTCATATTTTTACCCCGCGCAGTGCGGGGTAAAATCAACGTATATGTTAGCCGTTGCTAACTTTATCACCAGCAGTTAGCCTTGTCAATCAAAAACACTTGAATTTATTCTATTTTCTAATGCTCTTCGGTGCTGAAGGATCAAAAGGCCTGCCAATGGAACTCTTAGCCGATTCATCTATGTGAGCAAATATCCTCGGTGTATAATCCCATATTCCGCTGTGGCCGGTACACACGACCTCAACAGTCGAATTCTCGATTATATCCTTAAGTCTTATCGGTGACTTTATGTTAAGCACAGGATTCTGCGTAAAGAAATCCAAATGTCCTAAATCAACGGCGATCGTCTGATCTCCTTTGGTATAGAACCAGACGTTGACATCGTCCTGCTTTAACGCTCTTATTCCTGCTTTGTAATAACCCGTTGCGGCAGAATGAAGCATCCTTTTGCCGTACATTGTAAAACGCTTAAGGTTGTTGTCGAAAAAATACATGAACTTCATTATGCTTCCCTCACCTTCTTCACATTGCGGTTCATTAGATGTCTTCCATAATGCATATATGCAAATCTTTTCACGGCAGAAAGTTCCTGACGGTGTTCCTTTAACATGTCATCAGGACAGTCGTAAACGCCGAAATCCTGATTGATCCCTTCGCTTTGGATATATGTGTTATTGCGGTTGAAATCTATGACAGGATTCCTGAAATCCTTGACGGCAACACCGTATCCGCAGAAAGCACCAGTGCAGCTGCTGTTGATCTTTTGAAGACTCGTTATGTAATCCTTATCAAGAATAAAACCTTCAAGTTCGTACCAGCGGCCTTCAAAGAAAACCTCAACCCAACTGTGAAAAACATTATCAGGTGCGTTACGGTAAACAAATCCGGTCATCGCGCCTCTCTGAAGCTTCTTATCTATCGTGAAACCGTGTACTCTGCAGGGAATGCCGCATGCTCTGAGGAACGCCATAAAGAGCGTTCCTTTTGCGTTGCACTGGCCATAACCGTCTCTCAGAACTCTTGATGCCGGGATATTATCGTCAACGTTGTATCCGAATTTGATCTCATCCCTGACGAAATAATAGATGCTCTGTATCCGCTCAAATTCAGAAAGCGATCTCCATCCTTTTTGTTCTACCAATTCGGTAATGGAAGGATCGTCATAATCGAGCATGGCGGTCTTTTTGAGATATCTTTCTTCCATAACGTTCTCCTTTTAAGTTCTTCTGCGCAAATCTTAAAGAACTCAAAGAAGATCCGCTTTCAAAAATCCGCTATGGGATGAAACTATTTAAAAACATCAGTTATGGAAATACCCATCTGTGTCTTGCAAATATATGCGAGATGGGCAGGCGTGGCAAATCCTGCCTCAAGCGCGGCATGCGTTTTACTTGCCCCTTCAGTTACGAGTTTATATGCATACTTCAGCTGCGCGATGGTCAGATATCCTTTGAGCGATATTCCCGCATATTCCTTGAAAACATGTGAGAGCCTGCTTTCTGATAATCCGTATTCAGATGCGATCTTATCTATTTTGTCATCGAGATGCTTATAATCCCTTATCTCACGGATAAGTCTTACGACTCTGTAATCTTCGATCTCATCACCGGCAGTTTTCGGCATGCAATAGCCGTTGTCTTTCAAACACTTTTTTACGGAATTGCTTATTGAAAGATCGTCATCTCCATCGATAATGAGCGGCACCTCAAGTTTAATCTGTTCAGGGCTGTTTCCTTTGATCACACTGGAATTAAGATAATCTGCAAGATCGCTTGTCGGATCTATCATCAGGAAGAGCCTGCATTTGTCCGGTCCCTGCATGGTGTGGACCATACCGCTTCCAACCACAGCGGCTTCATCACATCTGCCGCCGTCACCCAGAAAGAAGATATGCAGAAAAGGATGCTTGTGCGGTACCACTTCTTTAAAAGTCGGCACCACTATCACATATTCATCTTCGAAGACTATCATGCTCACGTCAGCTTACTTCCCATTCATCGTTCCATAAGCACATTATAGAACACCTGCAATGATCAGTAAAACCGACAACAATATAAAGCCCGCTCCAAGAACGCCAGAAATTTTGACACCCAGTTTTTTGAGAGGAAATAAAATAAGAAGAGCACCGACGGGATTAAGCAGCAGACATATCTTAGGCACATTAAGAGCACCTGTCAGGATCGCAGCTGCCACGATAACAGTACTCCCAAGCCAAAGCGTCAAAGCTCCTATAAGCATCGGAACTTTCATGAACGGGTCAATCGAATTCATAACTTTAAGACTCTCGTCATCAGACATCTTTTTGCAGAGTCTCCTGTACAAGACCGGCTTGATGCAAAAGACAGCGTGACAGACAAGCCCCGTATAGCAGGCAATAAAAGTATCGATCCTCAATCCAAGGGCTAAAGCGTTATTCTGTGCTGATATCAGATCTGCCAGAAGCCACATCGTGACATATGCTCCTGGCTGGCCTAAGAACGACAGCCAGAATGAGACAATAAAACGTCTGTCAGTAACGTCAGCCCACCACGGACAGATTCCGTTTAAAGGCAGCCCCTCCCCTGGCTTGGCCTTACCGGGTCTTGCCAGCGGAACATCCGCAAGTGATGCCGCAATACCGCTTATTATCCCAAAGATGCCTAAGACAACATAGTGGTTCATCTTTAACCCTCATGAGCTGATTTATACAGATGGAAATCGCACTTATTACCGCCTGTGCCGAGCGTCTGAGTGCGTTCAAAAGTGATGCCCTTCAGACTGCCGTAAGCATATATGTCGTTATCACAGAAGATATGCGCTATCTCAGGGCATCCGAGTTCCGTGGTATATCTGACATAAGGGCATTTGATCACATCGAAACGGAGCTCATTGCAGTCCGCATTGTGAAAAACCTGACCGAATCCCGCCTGTTCACCGAACATGCTCTTTGCACCCTTGGCAAACCCTTTGAGGAATATCGTTCTTCCGAACGGAATCTTAACCATTCTCTGGAATGTACGCGCAGTCTTTTTCGCATGCGATGCCATCCCTTCCTCAATGATCTTAAGAGCACCGGCAGGGTTATATTCCTTCAGTGAAAGATACAGAACAGATGCATTGAATATTCCTTTTACATGCCTGTATTCTTTGTCAGGAAAAGGAGGATAACGGTTCATTGTATCAGCCAACATTTCTGCTGCTCTGTCCCAGATCGCATCTGCATTATCAGCACCTTCATACGAAATGATCATGTCCCTGATGGCACAGGATACTTTAGATCTTTCCAGAATGGCTTTCGCTTCGCTTTTATCCATTATCAGGTTCCTTTCCAACAAACCGTCTGATCTCATCAACATATCTGTCGACTTCGATCATGGTTGATATGTGACCGCTGTCAATGCCTTCAACAATGGTGCATTCAGGCATAAGATCCGTCAGGTCCTTTTGCATCTCAGGGGTAAAACTGTCATCGTTTTCAGGGAGGATCAGCAATACACGGTCCTTCAGATATGCAAACTCATCCGCGTTACAGGGCATCTGGTTCCCAAGATCAAACAGCAGCTCGGTCATATGGATATCCAGTTCGCGCGTATAGTCGATGTAGATATAGCGGAACATATTCTTAATGTACGCATACTCTTCTTTCGAAACATTTTCGGCATGGCGCATACACATACGTATCATGGAAGGCTTAAGCCATGAATACGGTACGTGTTTTAATACCCAGAAAAACTTGGGAGCTATCTTCTCATATCTGGCTTTCAGCTGTGATATTGTTTTTTCGGAAAGCCCCGCCGTCGAAAACAGACAAATACCGGCTGTCTGATATTTATACTTTCTTGCAAAGATCTGGGCAACATAACCGCCGTATGAACTGCCGATAAATATTCCCTTGTCTATGTTAAGGAATCTGAGGAGTGCAGAGATGCCGTCGGCAAGTTTTCTGTTGTCCGTACACTCGTAAGGATAGTCAAAAGTAAGTATACGGTAATCGGATTCCAAGGCCTTAATGTACGGCATGTACATATAAGACAGCCCCATGCCTCCGACAAGCAGGACGAGCGTCGTGCTGCCTTTTCCGCAGAGCAGATAGTGAAAATGCGCTCCATCTACATCTGCCTCCTGATACTTATGAGTACTGAGAAAATCTCTGACTAATTCTCCGTAAGGTGTTGAAATGTCCATGTTTCAATTCCCATTGATGAAGTATTTACTATTTCTTTCTTTGCCATTTTGGAAATCTCCGCTATAAAAAGATATATTAGTTAGCAGTCGCTAACTAATATATCTTCTAAGGGTTTCAAAGTCAACAGTTATGATGCAAATCCTAATGTTTGTAATGCCCGTTTATTTCACGACAAATGTCAGAAGCAGATAATCGATACCGGATATCACAAGGCTCATGACGAGCGTATAGATGCAGCCGATCAGAAAGCCTTTGAAGTGATACAAGTAATCGTGATAACCTTTGCAGCCTTCCGTACCCTGTATCACTACCCACTTCGGCGTTATCTTGCATATTATCAGCCAGTCCATAACGAGCAGGTCAACGGTGTTCCATACCATGCCGATTATGAATGTGAAAAGCAGAAGCACAAGATAAGACGGCTTATTTCCATGGTACTGTATCAGACCAAAAGCAATCAGTGTTCCGAAGATAACGATCGAACCTATGAGTCCGAATATCTTTGAAGATTTCTTCTGTTTGGCAGTCGGCTCAGGCAAGGTTGAAGCTTTCTGAATGTCCTCCGGGTAATCGTGCATCATCTCCCAGGGATATTTCGTGACAAACACGTATACATAGATTATCCACAATACGGACCATATCAAACCTTCAACAAGAGCCGTAATCACCATATCTTATCTTTCCTTTCTGAAAACATTGAAATCACAGTACCCGTCACCGCCGGCAATCGTGTGCTCACGCACGAGCCTTGCACCTCCTATGTCATAGCTGGTGTAATCGGTCATGCACAGGTACTTGATCAGATATAAACAGTTTTCTCTCTTCCCGAGTTCACATAGTCCGCATTTCGTATATGTGAATTCGTAATTGTCTTTGCTGTTCTGTCTGAACGTGGATACCCAGTCCATCTCATACTCTGAATCCTGTGATCTCAAAGCCGCGTTCTTTTTCATCCGGATCGTCTTCTCCGAAAAGATACTGTCATTCTCCTTATTCCTGCGCTTCATTTCATCGCACAGAGAAATGATGATCTTCTCGAAAACCTTTTCAGTCACGATCTCCGGAGCAGCCTTGTGAAAAGATATCAGATAACATCCAATGACAAGCGTACTCAAAAGCTCATTGTCCTTCGCAAGTCCCGGCGTCCTTTCAACGACCGCGCGGTACTCATTACGGAACGATCTTTTCAGTTCTTTCGTTATCGTGATGCCTTCAGCCTCAATACTACCGTAAACGGTCTTATCAAGTATCAAAGGCATCACCCGTGCCATAAAACCGTACTTCATGTCATGCTTCCTGCAGTGCTACCATGTGTGCATATGTGCCGTTCTGTGCCATGAGAGAAGCGTGATCACCTCGCTCTTTTATCTGTCCGTCTGAAACGACAAGGATCTGATCAGCATCTCTGATCGTTCTGAGCCTGTGTGCGATTACAAGCAGAGTCTTATCCTTGCAGAGCTCCGATATCGCCTCCTGAATGGCCCTTTCGTTATCAGCGTCAACGCTTGCTGTCGCCTCGTCGAGGATAACGATCGGTGAATCTTTCAATATGCATCTTGCGATTGATATTCTCTGCTGCTCACCGCCTGACAGCGATGCGCCGCCTTCACCGATAACAGTGTCAAAGCCTTCTGGAAGCTGCATTATGAAGTCATAACATCTGGCTTTCCTTGCAGCTGCTTCGACTTCTTCACGTGTTGCATCGGGACGCCCGATCGCGATGTTGTTGTACACGGTATCCTGGAACAGATATACCCTCTGGAATACCATGCTTATCTGATCCATAAGAGAACCCAACGAAACGTTTCTTATATCCTCTCCCCTGACAAGTATCCTGCCGCTCTTAACATCCCAAAATCTTGCAAGAAGTGATGCAATGGTGGATTTACCGCCGCCGGAAGGGCCAACAAGAGCCGTCATCTCACCCTTCTTTATCTCGAATGAAACATTTGAAAGAACGTCTTTTTCCGCATAAGCAAATCCGACATTATCGTATTCGATCTCATTGGCAGAAGCTGCTGCGGAAGCAAGATCTTTCTTGCCTTCATCATTAAGCTCTTCCGCATCAAAAACTTCTTCGATACGGTCAAGGCTTGCTGATGTAACCGTAAGTCTTGCCATCTGGCCGTAGTAGCTCTTTATAGCTACGAACAGATCGAAAAGGAACAGCGCCATTCCTACCATGTATTCTGCGGATATCGTTCCTGTCGTATAAAGCAGAGCGCTCATTGCAAGTGCTGCAGCAGTGCCGATACCAAAGGTAAGATAAAGAGCTCTTGACCATGGTGTGTAATCCATTTCATAAGCAATACTTTCTTTGCAGCTTCTGGCAAATTCATCAGTAAGCTTCTTTGATCTGTCTCCGAGCAGGTTATAGGATTTTATGATGCCCATTCCTTCTGCAAAATCAAGCACTTCTTCGGTAAGTGACTCTGCCGCTTCCTGCTTCAGATGTGAGTGCTCCATGTTGGTCCTGAGCATCAGGTTTCCGACGATGATAAATGCTATGACTACCATCAGTGACAATATACCCATCCTGTAATCCATCACGAACATCATTACTACCATGAGTCCCTGAGAAATAATGAACGTAACGAGCTCAGACAAGACACCCATACAGTTCTCTTCGATAAAGACCATGTCGGTTGCAAGGACGGAACTGATCTTTCCGATGTTTCCTTCAGTGAAATAACCCATCGGCAGCTTACGCAGGTGATCACCAAGCTTAAGCCTCATATCTGCAAATACCATATATCCGGTAGCAGACTGCAGTACATTAGAAATATGTTCGAAAACGGCTTCAAGTATTACGCTTGCCAATACGGCAATACCAAAGTAAACACACTTGGTCTTATCCATCTGTCCCTTCATGAAGTAACTGATGCAAAGGAAGCAGAGTATGAGCGGGACCTTCATCATTATTCCCTTAAAAAACGCCGTTATGTATGAAGCTCTTATCCTTGTTTTATACTTGCCGGTCTTATTGATTATTCTGTGCAATATACTAAGCATATCGTCACACCCCCTTGATCTTCCATGTGCTTGCGCTGACTGACGCATCCCAGAGTTTCTTATATTCCGGGCATGTCTGAAGCAGCTCATCGTGCGTACCTGATGCTATGCAGATACCTTC
>SVJC01000065.1 GCA_015069215.1 Oscillospiraceae bacterium | reverse complement strand
ATAGGCGGTATAAAAGACCAAAACGTTTCGTAAAGCACGGGAATGTATTCCGCAACTTCTGCTTCAAAACCCATACAAAACCCCTCCTGTAATGAATTTCAATACTGCTATCATAGCACAATCCATTACAAGAGGGGCATTCATTATGGAGGCAGAAAGGCCAATAATCCTTATCTCTTTTTGTTGTCTTCTTCGAGTTCCTCAGCCCAGTCGTCACTGATCTTTGCGCAGCTCCTCATGCTTCCGATAGCAGCGCCCACGGTCTCGAAAAGAAGTCCGGTTCCCATTCCGTCGCACTTGTAATTAGCAGCTCGCCCCTTCTTGATCCCGATGTTCTCACCGGTCTCTACCGCATCGATATTGGCTGCGAGATAAAGGAATTCCCATCCGTACTTTTCGGTCTTCTTGCTAACCATTTTCCTGACCTTTTCCGCCGAATAGATCCTGCTCGCATTCTCCATGCCGTCCGTGGTGATGACGAAGATCGTATGCTCGGGAACGTCTTCTTCCCTGATGTACTTGTGGATGTTTCCGATGTGCTTTATCCCGTTTCCCAATGCATCGATCAGAGCAGTGCATCCTCCGACCGTGTAATCGTCATCAGTCATGGGCTTTACTTCGGATAAAGGCACCCTGTCGTAGATCACTTTCTGCTTGTCGCTGAAGAGCACGCAGGACACAAGGCATTCACCGTCCAGTTTCTTCTGCTTTTCGATCATTGCGTTGAAGCCTCCGATCGTATCCGACTCAAGGCCTGACATGCTGCCTGATCTGTCAAGGATGAACACCAGTTCAGTAAGATTCTTTTTCATGTTAATATCCTCCCTATTCGTGTCGTTTAAGCTGTTGCTTACGACCTCATTATAGGGAGGATTCTGTTTGCCGTGGTCGCCTCAGAAGCGACATTTATAAGTAGAATGAAAACTTAAGATCTTGCAAGTATGAATACGTTCCAGGAAGCAGGCTTGAGCGTTGCCGTAAAGCCGTTTTCCGTAACTTCGTAATCGGTCTTTGAGACCGGCTTTACCTTCTCTTCTTCAGCTGAATTGACAGCGAGCATGTCGGTGCTTTCAAGAGCCTGATAGTCAACGACCTTATAGCCTTCGAAGCCTCTTAAATCGACCTCGAAAGGAACGGATTCATCAATAAGACGGTTGACTGCAAAGATCGTGAGCTGACCCTTTTCTTCGTTGTAAACCGGAACAGCCTCAACGTCGGTTACTTCCTCGTGCTTGGAAGTCTTGTGCGTACCGGTCTTCATAACGGGCTTTAAAGCAGCACCTCTTCCGTACTTCGATGCGTGATAGAAAGGATAGAAGATCGTCTGTCTCCATGCCGCGCCGCCGTGTTCAGTCATGATGGGCGCGATAACGTTTACAAGCTGAGCAAGGCATGCGATCTTAACTCTGTCTGCGTGCTTGATGAACTTGATCAGAGCGAGACCGTCAGCGATCGCATCCTCATATGTGTAGTGATCCTCAAGAAGATGAGGGTGAAGTCCCCAGGGCTTCTTCTCCATCGTCTCGCTGTCTTCGGCAGACTGGTGATACCAGCAGTTCCATTCGTCAAATGAGAGGTTGACCGTCTTCTTGCTGTGCTTCTTTCCCTTGATGTAATCACATGTCGCGATGACAGCATTGATGAACTCATCAACGTCATCAAGGCTTGCGAAAAAGTCTGCCGTATCACCCGCGCGGTTCTCGAAATACTGATGCAGTGAGATGTAATCAACGTAATCATAAGCCTGGTCAAGGACCTGTGCTTCCCATTCGCCGAAAGTAGGCATTCCGACACCTGAGCTTCCGCATGCGACGAGCTCTATCGACTCGTCCATCATCTTCATTGCCTTTGCCGTCTCAGCAGCAATGTGGCCGTATTCGACAGCGGTCTTCTGACCTACCTGCCAGGGACCGTCCATCTCATTGCCGAGGCACCAGAGCTTGATGCCGTAAGGCTCTTTATCGCCGTGCTGTTTTCTCAGAGAAGCATAGTAGCTGTCAGTATCAAGGTTGCAGTATTCGAGGAGATTAAGTGCGTCAGGAACGCCTCTGGAACCGAGGTTTACAGCCATCATGACAGATGACCCTGCCTGCTTTGCCCACTTGGAGAATTCGTTTATTCCGACCTCATTCGGTTCAAGTGTCCTCCACGCAAGATCAAGTCTCTTCTTGCGCTGGTCCTTGGGACCGACCGTATCTTCCCAGAAATAATTGGATGCGAAGTTTCCGCCGGGATATCTTACTGTTGTAACGCCGAGCTCTTTTACGAGATCGATAACGTCTTTTCTGAAGCCGTTCTCATCAGCCTGCGGATGACCGGGCTCATAGATTCCGTCATAGACGGCGCGTCCCAGATGCTCTATAAAAGAACTGTAAAGTCTGTCATCGATGTCCGCGATCTTGAAGTCCTTCTCGATAATCATCTTTGTTTTTTCTGCCATGAGTGATCCTCCGTTACCGTTCTTTTATTCCACTTTGAAAATTAACACCCTGAACACATGTCAGGCAATGATTTTTCGTACGGGAAAATTGATTTATCCTCTTTTTCTATTCGCTATACACTTCTATGGTGCTATTATAACAAATATAATAAGTCAAACGAACGGAAAACAAGGTGCGGTTCATCTCAAATGATTGATATATTGTATTCAGGCTACAGTTACACCCACAAAAACGGGATCAGATTTGATACCTCGACCGTTCATGCCGATTTTGACTGGTGGCTCCTTGTTTTCGCCCGCAGTCCGGTCTACTTTCCTTCTGATGAAGGAATGGTCCTGTGTCCTGCCGATACGATCATCCTTTTCCCTCAGAACACCCATAAGTTCTATTACTCACCCGAGGGTGAACCTTACACGAATGACTGGATCCATTTCAGGACGGATGAGAGCATGATCTCAGACTTCCCCCTCAAAGGAATTCCGTTCAAGCCTTCGGATCCTGACTATATACATAACCTTATGAAGCTCATCTCATGGGAAGCACAGGTCAACAGCAACCCGTCCAATCCGGTTATCCGCGACCTTTTCCATGCCCTTGTATCAAAGCTTTCAAGAGACGTGGCATCCCGCCATGAATCAACATATCTTCCGCAGCTCCAGAATCTGAGGAAAGCGATTACCCTGCATCCGGAGAATCCGTGGACAGTTGCCATGATGTCCGATTCCCTCAGCATCAGCCCTGCCCATCTGCAGCTCCTTTACAAAAACACATTCGGCATATCATGCATGAACGACGTGATCAGATGCAGGATAAAGCTCGCACAGGACAAGCTCTTGTATTCTGCCGACACGATAAGTTCAGTCGGAGAACAATGCGGATACAGGAACACCGAACACTTCTGCAGACAGTTCCGAAAATTCACCGGCCTGTCTCCCCGGCAATACAGGATCAAAGCAATGCAAAATACAAACAGGGAGAAAGACTCTTATGAAGAAACAGGCATTTAACCCTTACCTTCCGTCCTGGGAATACGTTCCCGACGGCGAGCCCTACGTATTTGACGGACGTGTCTATGTTTACGGTTCTCACGACTGCTTCAACGGCCACGTTTTCTGCCTGAACGACTACGTCTGCTGGTCAGCTCCCGTTGACGACTTAGGCAACTGGAGATACGAAGGCATCATCTACAAGAGGACACAGGATCCTCTTAATGAAGACGGACACATGGCTCTCTATGCTCCCGACGTTACCATCGGACCTGACGGAAGATACTATCTGTATTATGTTCTGGATAAGGTCAATGTCGTATCAGTTGCAGTATGTGATACGCCTGCCGGAAAATACGAGTTCTACGGCTTCGTCCACTACAGTGACGGAACGCTTCTCGGAAAGAAAGAAGGCGACGATCCGCAGTTCGATCCGGGCGTCATCACCGAAAACGGCGTAACACATCTTTACACCGGCTTCTGCCCTATCGGCGACAAATCAAGGCACGGCCCTATGCACACCGTACTTGATAAAGACATGCTTACGATAATCAAGGGACCCAGATTCATCATGCCCTCACAGCCATACTCCGCAGGAAGCGGATACGAGGGTCACGAATTCTTCGAAGCTTCTTCCATCAGAAAGAGAAACGGCATCTACTATTTCATCTATTCTTCAGTTGTTCTGCATGAGCTCTGCTATGCAACATCTGACAGTCCCGAGGGCGAGTTCACCTACAAGGGCGTCGTAGTAAGCAACTGCGATCTCCACATCGATACATACAAGCCCGCCGAAAAGCCCGTCTACTACACTTCCAACAATCACGGAAGCATGGAAGAGATAAACGGCAAATGGTATATCTTCTATCACCGTCACACCAACGGAACGGTGTTCTCAAGACAGGGCTGCGCAGAGCCGCTCACCTTCAACGATGACGGCACGATCAACCAGGCACAGATGACTTCCTGCGGCCTCAACGGCGGTCCTCTCGAAGGATCCGGATGGTACGATTCCTACATCGCCTGCAACCTCTTTACAGACACGGAGAAGATGTACACCGGCGGCAACTGGGGCGCGGGAATGTTCCTGGGCTCGGAGTTCCCGAGGATCACCCAGGACGAAGCGGATGCCGACCAGAATACCGGAAGCGGTTATATCACCAACATGACAAGTTCATCCACAGCAGGTTTCAAGTTCTTCGACTGCAGGAACAGCAAAGTTACAAGGATCAGGGTCAGAGGTTACGGCAACGGTGTTTACGAAGTAAGGACAGAAATAGGCGGTGAAGTCCTTGGTACGTTCCCCGTCGAAAACTATAACTACTGGACTGAAGTAACGGGCGAAGTAAAGCTTCCTGACGGCGTTAACAGTCTTTACTTCACTTTCAACGGAAACGGCAATCCTGATTTCGCAGGATTCGAACTCGAGGAGGATTAAGACATGCTTAGACAGACAATAATCAGGAACGGCAAAGTCAGAGGACTGCCGGGAAACGATCCTAGGATCACGGTTTATAAAGGCATCCCGTTTGCACAGCCCCCGGTAGGTGATCTCAGATGGAAAGCTCCTCACCCCTGCGAAGACTGGGAAGGCACTTTGGAAGCATATAATTTCGGGCCGATCTCCGTTCAGGATCAGCCTGCGGTAGGAACAGACATCTACTGCAAGGAGTGGCACGTCGTTCCCGATATTCCCATGAGCGAAGACTGTCTGTATCTTAATGTCTGGACTCCTGCCAAAACAACAGACGAGAAACTCCCTGTTCTCTTCTGGATATTCGGCGGCGGATTCCAGTGGGGTTACACCGCCGAGATGGAATTCAACGGCGAGAGACTTGCACGCCGCGGCATTGTTGTCGTAAGCGTAAACTACAGGCTTGCGGCTTTAGGCTTCTTAGCTCACCCGAATCTCACGGCTGAATCTCCGGATGCTCCCGCGAACTTTGGTCTTTTGGATCAGCAGGCCGGATTAAGATGGGTAAAAGACAATATCTCAGCATTCGGCGGAGACCCTGACAACATTACCATTGCGGGCCAGTCAGCCGGCGGCGGAAGTGTACTGAACCAGATAACAAACGAAGATAATTTCGGTCTCATCAAGGGCGCTGTTATCATGAGCGGCATGATCCGTTTTCCCGGCGACGGTGATGACATCCTCCTCCCTGTTACGCTTGAAAAAGCCGAGGCAAAAGGCAAGGAATTTTTAAACTTCCTCGGAGTAAACAGCATAGAAGAAGCACGCAAACTCGATGCGTTCTTTATCAGGGACAAGTATGATGAGTGGGCTCAGAACCACCCGAGATTTGCACCCGTTCAGGACGGCGTAAACTTTAAGACGGATGCGCTTATAAGCTTTGAGGAAAACAAGATCAACGGTATTCCCGTCATGGCCGGATACACGACAGACGAATTCCTTTTCGATGGTATCCATATCGTTGAGAAGTCAGTTAAGGAATCCTGTTCAAAAGCAGTAGCTTCGGGTGCCGGTCCCATATATGTCTATGAGTTCGGCACTGACATTCCGGGCGAAGATAATCCTGGCAACTTCCATTCAGTCGATCTCTGGTTCTGGTTCGACAATGTCATTAAGTGTTGGAGACCCATGCGCGGCAGGCATTTCGATCTTTCAAGGCAGATGGCTAATTATCTTGCATCATTTGTTAAGACACATGATCCGAACTGCCTTGACAATGACGGAACACAGATGCCGCTTTGGAAGCCATACAGCAGCGGAGACAAAGACGTGATGAAGTTCACTTCGGAAGGAGCAGTCCCTTCTTAAGTCTTCTCCTCTTCTTCACTGTCATTCGATTCTTCATCAAAAGCATCAGGATTCGTTTCCTCAGGCTCATTGCCGAAAACGGATTCTTCTTTTCTGTACTGGTCAGGCGCTATCTTATTTCCGTTTCTGTCGATTCCGTCCAGCTTGTCAAACACGGGCATGTGCAGGCATGAGCACAGATACCACGGCAAAGATATTCCGAAAGAAACAAGAAGTGGTATAAACCTGTAATCGATAACTATGAGAAAACCGACTGCAAATAAAGCTGCCTGGGTAACGAGCATCAGGACCGTCCTGACAGGATGAACGACACAAAGGATGGCGGCATTTTTGAAAATATCTTTCGTCTTGTTGTAATAATGCGACTGAAGCGGAAAAGCATACAACATCACCGCGTAGACCAGAACAAACATAACTATGGCTACAGTCTTCATGGCTTCTGAAAAAGCCGTCCCTATCTGTCTGGAATAATAGACATCATAAACAAGCACACTTTCGATCACCATGATGATAAGCCAGATGACCGTCGCCTGTTTAAAGTTCTTTGCAAATGCCTTGAAAAACTCTCTTGTTACCCTGATGTCCTCATTATGCAGGATCTTATAGATAATGTTCTCCATCGCGCTTAGTGACGCTCCGATGGTAAAGACAGGTATACTGCATACCAAAACCAGCAGGTTTACCCAGATAAGATCTGCCGCCCTTGAAAGGATCTGCATCAATGGACTGTCATATCTGAATATGTTCATGGAAGACTCCTGTTTTAGACTATCGTTAATGATACCCCAAGAATAGTGATATTTCTATCTTTTTAAATGTTTCAGGCGTCCCTCCCGGGGCGCCTGAAACATAAACCGTTGAAACACAAAGGACGTTATTATTCTTATTCTTTTACACCGCCGATCGTAAGACCGGTAACGAAATACCTCTGAAGGAACGGGTATATGAAAAGGATTGGAAGCATCGTGCAGATCGTTGCAGCAGCTCTGATTGAAGTAGGAGTGATCGTAGAACCGCCGTACTTAAGACCTTCAACGCTTCCCGCAGATTTCATTGCAGTCTGGAGCTGCTTCATGAGCTCATACTGAAGAACCGTCAATTCATCATGCATCTTGTTGTAGAGCATTGCATCGAACCATGAGTTCCACTGATAGACTGCCACGAACAGTGCGATAGTCGCATAAACCGGCTTGCACAAAGGTGAGATGATGCTGTAAAAGATCTTGAAATAACCTGCACCGTCAATCTGTGCTGATTCTTCAAGAGATTCGGGTATACCATTCATGAAGTTACGGATAACGAGCATGTTGAATGCACTGACTGCACCCGGAATGATGTATACCAGGAAGTTATTCGTAAGATGAAGCTTCTGGTAAACGATAAATGTCGGGATGAGACCGCCGTTAACATACATGGTGATGACCCAGAACAAAGAGAAGCTCTTCTTAAAGAGGAATCTCTTTCTGCTGATGACAAATGCGAGTACAGCGTTAACAACGAGTGAGATCAATGTTCCTAAAACTGTTCTCAGTACGGTATTGACTGCACCCCATCTGTATCCTTCCTTAGCAAACACTGCTCTGTAGTTATCAGTAGTGAACTGATGCGGAATGAAATGGATCCGGTGCGTAACCGTATCGAAACCGTCGTTAAATGAGATAGCGAGAGTATTGATAAGCGGATACAGTGTGACGAACACGAAGATCAGAATAAACAAGACCAGAAAGATCTCGAAACAAATATCACCTAAATGCAATTTTCTTTTAGCTTTCATATCCAGTCTCCTCCCTTAGAATAAGCGTTCATCACCGGTCTTCTTGGCAGTCCAGTTGCCAAGGCAGACAAGTATCAGGGCTATAACGCTCTTGAATATACCTGCCGCAGTACCGAGAGAGAAGTCGAACTGGCTGATACCCCAGTCAAGAATGAATACATCGAGGATCTTTGAAACATCAGAGATAACGTCATTACCGAGAATATACTGGAGTTCGAAACCTGCGTTCAAGACGTTACCGATATTGATGAGCAAGAGGATCATGATCGTAGGACGAAGCGAAGGCAGAGTGATAAATCTTATCTTCTGGAACCTGCTTGCACCGTCCATGTCTGCAGCTTCATAGAGGCTGGGATCAATGGCGGTAATAGCTGCAAGATAGATGATCGCGTTCCATCCCGTTTCTTTCCAGACATTGGAGAAAGCGATTATCCACCAGAAGTACCCTTTGACGGCAAAAAAGTCTATCGGCATCTGTCGTCCGCATACGTTCATCAGGAACTCATTAACGATACCATCGGCAGAAAGAATGTCTCGAACGATAGCAGTAACGATGATCCATGAAAGGAAGTGAGGCATGTAAGAAATCGTCTGAACGAATTTCTTGACTATATATACACGTACTTCGTTAAGAAGAAGCGCAAACACAATAGCCGTAACAAAGTGGAAAACCAGATTGATGATTCCCATGCACAGCGTATTTCTGAATGCGAGGAAGAACGTCTTGTTTTCGAATAATTTAACGAACTTCTCAAAACCTACCCATCTCTGTTCAAACAGTCCTTTTGCAGGCTTGTAGTCCTGAAAAGCCGTGATCCAGCCGATTACCGGAAGGTAGTAGAAGATTATTCCATATAAAAGTAAAAGTGCTGAGGAGATTAGGAGAAATGGCTGTCTCTTTGCTTCAGCCCAGAATTTGACTTTCTTATGAGGCTTAAGCTCCTCAATATTAACTGAATTAGTTGCCATATTTACCTCGGAAAAGAGATTATGAGTAAGTAATTTTGGGTGTTTTGAAAAGAATAGGCGGCCATCGACTGATGTCTTATGGCCGCCTACCCTGTTACTTTTCAGATAATGCCGTAAGCGACGACATTCTATTGGATCTGGAGATCCTGATTACTTCTTGGTTACCTTCTCGTAATCAGAAATACGCTTGTCGAGTTCTTTCTGCATCTCTGCAAGGAAGTCCTCAGGCTTGCACTCTGCATATGCCTTCATGTACTCATCCCAAGTCTTGTCGAAAGTCTTGGACATAACTACCTTAGGAAGCCATTCATGCTTGCACTCACCCATCTTATTCCAAGCTGTACCACCAGCTGTGTTTGTCTTCATGTTGTTGGAGTAAGAATACATAGGATACCAGACGCCGGCCTTATTAACGGAACCGAGGAGCTGTACATAAGTATCAACTTTGTAGTTCTCGAAAACCTTCTTAACGGGCTCAGGGAGTGAATCCTTGAATTCAGAGAGCTGCTCCTGAGGCATCATAGCGTTCTTACCGTCTCTGGATGTTCCAGACCACTGAGGAAAGTAAGAATAGTTGCAGATGTGCTTAGCCTTGTAAGTAGGATCAGCAACGTTCTTTCTCATTTCTTCAGTTCTGTAGAAGAGACCATTTTCGTCAACCTTATAGTCAACATCCTTAACGCCCCAGAATCTGAGGTCATGGATTTCCTGTGAAAGGAGATCATTGATGAACTTGAAAGCGCCGTCGATGTCCTTGCAGCTCTTTGTGATAGCGATACCGGAAGAAACGTTGAGTGTACCGCCGGATGTGTACCACTGGTTCTCCATACCCTTATCGATCGTCAGACCGAGAGGAATGTAGTTGTAACCATATTGCTCTGTACCCTGTGTCTTGAAGATGTCGTTGATCTGCTGGAAGTCCCACCACTGGTCGCACATACCGAGAACAACACCGGTTGAGAGCTTGGAGATGTACTCTTCGTATGTCTGTGTGAAGGACTGTGTATCGATGATACCCTTCTGATACTCTTCGTTGAGCTTCTTGAAGTATCTCTTAGCAGTAGGAGTTGTGTTGTAGTCAACAATCTTCTTTGTGTTAACGTCAACGATTACGGAACCGTCGTTCGGATAACCATCGAGGAACTCAGGAGCGTTCTCGATGCAGAAATAACGCCAGCCTTCGCAAAGGATCGTGTAAGGAATGTTCTTCTTACCGTCGTGTGTTGTAGGGTTAGCCTTGTTGTAGTCCTCGAGGAGCTTGAAGTAGTCATCGAGTGTCTCAATCTTAGGATACTTTGCCCACTCAAGAACTCTTGCCTGGATCCAGAAAGCCTCACCATTCTGTGTGGTGGTCTTATCTTCGCCATGGATGTTCTCGAAAGGATTCATCCAGTAGATCTTTCCGTCTGCCTGTCTGAACTGGCTCCACTCATATTCAGAGAAGAACTCCTTGATGTTCGGATACTTATCAATGTAGTCATCCCAAGCAACAAGAGCACCAGCCTCATAAAGAGAGGTCATAGCGTTACCGCCGTTGATGAAATCGGGATACTCACCGGAAGCGATGAATACGCCGACAGCCTCAGCCTCCTTCTGACCTGTAAGCCATGTCTCGTTGCACTTTGCGCCGATCTTCTCAGCAATGATCTTCTGGATCTCATTGTCCTTGTTGATCTCTGTGGGAGCAGGTACAGCAAAGAACGCGCTGAACTCCTTGATCTGGGAACCTCCGGCGGTTTCTCCGGAAGCAGCTGTGCCTGTAGTAGCGCCGGGTGTCTTTGTGCAGCCTGCCATAGCAGAAACTGACATCAAAGAAGCCAATGCGACTGCTGCAATTTTTGTCTTCTTCATAATTGGACCTTCCTTTCTATATTTTGTCCGTTGTAGTGATTATACAGAGTTGCTTTTGTGTAAAGCTCCGACAAATTCAAGTCAGACTCCCGACAAAATATAGAAAGTTGCACAATTAAATGTTCCGTCTGTACTTTGTCGGGGTACAGCCGTTTATCTCAATAAACTTTGAAACAAAGTAATCTATGTCCTTATAACCGACTTCGGCAGCAATATCTGCAACTTTCCGGTCACTCTTGAGGAGCATTTCGGCAGCGGCATTGATCCTGCAGTTATTCAGGTAATCTTTAAAAGATATACCGTATTTTTTATGGAAGAGCTGTCCCAGATAAGAGCTGTTGATGTAGTACATCTTACCAAGATCTCTTAATGTAAGGTTCTCTGCGTAGTGTTCCTGGATATATCTTTCAACGTCTTTTAAGCCTCTGTGACCGGAATTCTTCTTAAGCTGGGTAAGGTAATCCGAATATTCGAGCGCGAAATTCTTGAAATGCTCCTTGAAATTCTTTCCAGGCACAAAAACGTCATCGCTTATATATAGAAGGATATTATCCTGTTCTACTGTCTCATCTATCTCTACGGCAAGATGGATCATCCTGAACAGGAAATAATTGACATTAAGATTAATGAATCTGTTGAAGTGTGCGTTTTCCATATTCTCGAAAAGCTTGTCAACGCACCCGCATATCTCGTCATGATCGTGCTTGATGACCGCATTGACCAGATCGTCAGCCGCATCTTTATGTATCATCATCTTGGCCTGCGAATGCGGAACATACATTTCGTCATCGTAGGAATAGACTCCTCCGCCCTTCTGGAAGCTCCTGAAATAGCGGAGCTCGCATGCAGCGGAATATGAGGTGGCGAGTTTTTCAGTCTCGCTGACTGTCCTTCCGACAAGAAGGACGACTTCGATCGGGATATTTCTCATCGCAGCTTTTCTGAATTCCTCCAGGAATTCACGGTCCGTCTTTCCCGCTTCTTTAGCCATTTCCGAGCTGTAAAGGAATCCTATCTCATAATCTTCCTCAAAACCTTCGGCTTCCGGAAGCAGATGGTCACTGTATTTTCCAAGGTACTCACTGCAGTTCTCGATTATCTTCTTTTTGATCTCGGCGACTTCCTCGTCGGTCATTTCCTCGAGGCTCGCAACGTTTTCGAGCGTGATATGTATAAAATTCAAGTCCCCGCCTACAGCGAGATTCTCGCGCACATAATCGATCTGGTGCTGGTTGGATTTTCCGTTCAATATGGCAAGGATATACTGAACCAGGCAGGCGCGCCTTAATTTCTCGGTATGTTCCTGCATGACGTTGTCAGCATCCTTTTTGACGCCGATCTTGCGAAGAAGAGAGACTAGCTGTTTCTGGCTTACCGGCTTTAACAGGTAATCGACCACACCGAGCCTCAGTGCTGTCTGCGCATACTCAAAATCAGAGAAACCGCTGAGTACCACAAAATCAGTATCGGCAGTGCCTTCCTCCTTGACCCTGCTGATAAGTTCAAGGCCGGTAAGTTCAGGCATCCTGATATCAACGATAGCCAGGTCTATCTTTTGGCTTTGGATTATATTGTAAGCTTCAAGTCCGTTGGAAGCAGTGGCCGCGATCTCACAGCCGTACAGTTCCCAGTCGATAAGCATCTGCAGTCCCTTAAGAATGAAAGGTTCGTCATCAGCCAGTAGTATCTGTACTCTGCTCATTAGCTTCTCCTCCTTCATGCTGCTGAGATTCAAAGTGCTTCAGCGGCATCGTGATCTTTATATAAGTACCTATCTTCTCCTCACTCTCGAAAACGAATTCAACATCGTCTCCTGCAATAAGCTTGGTCCTGAGGCATGCATTGAGTATTCCTATATGCTTATTTCTCTTAAGGTCGGCAAATGTGCATTCGTTCATCCTCTTCTGAAGTCGTTCTGCGCTTGCTGTGTCCATACCTGCTCCGGTGTCCTCTACTTCGAGGATCAGCTTGTCTCCTGCAGCATGTGCGCTGATCATGATAACAACGTCCCTGGTCTTTTTCTCCGCACCATGAACGCATGCGTTCTCAACAAATGTCGCCAGCGTGAGCTTCGGGATGGATGCGTCGCTTACTTCATCAGAAACATTTATCGAAAACGAGAACCTCTCTCCGTATCTGTACTGCTGGAGCTTCAGATAGTTCTTGATGAATCCCATCTCCTTATGAAGCGGGATAACGTCCTGGTTCCACTCGACGACGTCACGTTCAAGCGCGGCAAGTCGCTCGATCATCGCGGCCGTCTCCGTCTCGCCCTTGATAACGCTGTGCATCCTGACGTTTTCAAGGCAGTTAAAAAGGAAGTGGGGATTGATCTGCATTCTCATTGCCAGAAGTTCTGCCTGCTGCTTTTCGATCTCAGTCTCCTGGTAGACCAGCTTATCCTCATAAATAGTCTTGATAAGCTTTCTGTTACGCATTACCAGATCATTGTATCCGTTCATGAGATGCGCTATCTCATCGGTTCCCTCGACATCGTTGACGGTAACAAGTCCGACGTTGTCATTTCCGCTCTCGAAGACCTTATCAAGCTTCCAAAGCCTGTTCGTAAATGACTTGTTTATGAGCCTGACCAAAAGGAGCGGTACGAGTATGTTGAGAGTAAGGAGCAGGAACACGAATACAGCATTGTTCTTAAGAGCACTGGAAACTATGTTTCCGCTCTTGGGATACAACATGATCGTATAGTTCTTTCCCATGAAATTGAAATAGCTGATATGGCTGGCCTTTTTACGGTCCGCATCATTAATGG
>SVJC01000064.1 GCA_015069215.1 Oscillospiraceae bacterium | reverse complement strand
GGCGACCACGACGATTTCCAGCTCATTTCCGACAAGGTATCAGTCGTAATGCCCCAGTCCGGCAAGGACAAGGAGCCGAGAGTCCTTTACGACAGGGAAAGATTTGAGACTACATACGGCGTTAAGCCTGAGGTGTTCGTTCAGGTTAAGGCGCTGATGGGTGATAACTCGGATAACATCAAGGGTGTTGAAAAAGTAGGCGAGAAGACTGCGTTCAAGCTCATTGCGGATTACGGTTCATGTGACGGCGTAATGGCAAATGCCGATAAGCTTTCACCTGCGTTAAGCCAGAGGATCTCCGCAGCTGGCGATCTTTTGGCGATGAACATCAAGCTCTGCACGATCGACAGGGAAGCTCCCGTTCCGTTCGGCCTTGATAAGACTGTTTTCCCGGGTGATTCTTCCGATCCACAGGCACTTTATAACAGGCTTTCAGCATTGTCTTTAAAGATGCTCATAAAGAAGCTCGGATTAGACGGCATGCAAAGAAGTGAGGCAGCAGCTCCCGCACAGGAGATGGATGATGCTTCTAAATCCATAATGGATAAGCTTAACGCTCTTTTAAATGACGGATTTTCTGTCGTTATGGGAACTTGTGATCTTCCCAAGGGCGAGTTGGCTGCAGGTGTTGATTTTGTAACGACATCAAGCGGCAAATACGTGCTCGTTCTTGATTTCGATAACGCCAAACTGTTCTGCATGACCGAAGAAGAGGCTTTGAAGGTATTTTCAAGCGGAAGCATAGTTCCCGCTGCATACGGATACAAGGACAGATCAAAGCAGATCAGTAATCCGCTTCCTTCCGTCAGTTCTGTTTTCGATATCGAGATCTGCGGATACGTAATGAACCTCATCGAAGGCAAATCAGACTTGGAGAGGCTCTATGAATACACGACCGGATCACTTTATCCTGTCGTTGATGAAAAGACCAAGGCCGTTCAGCTTTCGCTTTTCGATGAGCTCTCATCTTCTGTAAACGTTGAAGAAGAACTCAAGAAGGAAGGAAAGCGCCTCTGCTGCATTACCGCGGTCGCAAGGATCCTTTCACATAAGCTCGAAAAGGAGGAGAAGATCAGAAAGCTCCTCTTTGATATCGAGTTCCCTCTGGTGATCACATTGGACAGGATCGAGCGCGCAGGAATGCATGTTTCCCGTGAAAGACTCGATGACCTCCACGCGGAATACACGAACAGGCTCGAAGACATTGAAGCACGCATCTTCGACATGACGGGAATGCATTTCAACATCAATTCACCCAAGCAGCTGGGCGATGTCCTCTATGGCGAGAAGGGACTTAACCTTCCTCACGGCAAAAAGGGCAAGAACGGAGCTTATTCTACAGGCATCGATGAATTGAACCGCCTCAAGGAATTCAATCCTGTCATCGATGAGATAATCAAGTACAGAGAGCTTTCCAAGCTCGATTCGACATATGCTGCGGGACTTGTACGTTCCATCAGGAATGACGGACGCATACATACGACATTTACCCAGGCCATGACGAACACCGGAAGGCTTTCTTCCACCGAGCCAAACCTTCAGAACATTCCTGTAAGGTCTGATGAGGGATCCAGGCTCAGAGCCGCATTTACGGCTGCTGACGGCCATGTTCTGGTCGATGCCGACTATTCGCAGATCGAGTTAAGGCTCCTTGCCTCGCTCTCCGGAGACGAGATAATGTGCTCCGCATTTAACGAAGGCGAGGACATCCACAGGAGGACGGCTTCAAAGGTCTTCGGTGTCAATGAGGACGCAGTTACCCATAAGATGCGTTCGATCGCCAAGACCGTCAATTTCAGCATCATATACGGCATTTCCGATTACGGTCTCGCAACCGATCTCGGTATTGGCTATAAAGAGGCAGGAACGCTCATTAAGGAATACGAGAATCAGTTCCCGGGCATCATGAAATACCTTAACGGCCTTAAGGAAAGCGGCGAGAAGAACGGTTTTGTCGAAACGATGTTCGGCAGAAGGAGAAACCTCTCCGAGCTCAAGAGCCAGAACAGAAATGTCAGGAATTTTGGTCTTAGAGCAGCAATGAACACTCCTATCCAGGGCACAGCTGCAGACATAATAAAGATCGCTATGAACAGAGTAAATGCTGCACTTGAGAAAGAGCTGCCTGACGCAAAGCTCGTAATGCAGGTTCACGATGAACTCATAGTTGAATGTCTTGAGAAGGATGCGGAAAAAGCATCCGAGATTCTTAAAAGAGAGATGGAGGCAGCCGCAGAGCTTTCAGTTCCGCTCGTTGCCGAAGTCGGAACCGGAAAGGACTGGCTTAGCGCGAAATAATGTTCATATTGGGAATTACAGGCGGAATAGGAAGCGGAAAGAGCACTGTCAGCGGGATCTTAAGAGATAAGGGCCTTCTGGTACTTGATGCTGACGAGATATCCAGGAACGTTACCGAACCCGGTGGAAAGGCGATCCCTGCGATCGCGGAGAGGTTCGGCTCAAGAGCGGTTAACGCTTCGGGCGTAATGAACCGCAAGGCTGTCTCTTCAATCGTTTTCTCTGATAAGAAAAAGCTTGATGAGTTAAGCTCCATCATTCACCAATACGTGTTTGAGGAGATGGAAGACCGCGTTCAGAAGGAAAGGGAGAAGGGCACTAAATGTGTTGTCCTTGATGTTCCGATCCCGGTAAAGAAGTTCACTGACATGTGCAATCAGATCTGGGTTGTTACCTGTGATGAGGAAGTCAGGCTCGCAAGGCTTGCCAAGCGCGGACTTGATAAAGAGGAAGCGAAGAGAAGGATCGACATGCAGATGACTGATGATGAGTATTGCGCGTTAGGTGACTTCTCGATCGATAATTCATGGGACATGGACAGTCTTAACGACAAGGTCCAGACTCTCATCAACGAACAGCTTCATTCAAGAGGTATCAGGATATGAACACAGGAGCCATAATTACAGCTTCATGCTTTACGGCTCTTTCAGTGATAATGCTGATCTGTCTTATATTTTCCAAAAGGCCGCTGTTTTCGGGAAAGCTTAAGAACTATTTCAGGGCTGTGGCAGCGGTATATGTTTCCGGTACGGTTCTGATACTCTTTTTGGCTGCTGCTCTTAAAGGCGTTCCGATGGTCTTTATCCTGATCTCGGAATTCCTTATACTTACAGTGTTTGTAGCAACTTTTGTCCTTACGGTAAGACTGTCCAAGATACTTTCTGAAACGGCTTTAAAGAAAGCCGAAGAGCCTGTAAAGGAAGAGGTGTCAGATGAGTAAGCAGATTGCAAGAGTACCAACCTATATCAGCGGTTTTCTGACTGCCTTGGCAGGCATTTTCTTTTTCCTGTTTCCGGAAGCTGTATCAGGGATAATCGGTTTGCTTTGGGGCATAGTCCTTGTCGTTGCAGGTATCGCAGGCGCTGTCGACTACATGATCTCGATCAAGCATTTCAAGGAAGCAGGATACGGCAATGCTGCAGGTGCTGAGATCGTTCTGGTTTATTCGGTCATCATTTCCGTGCTCGGAATAATATTCGTGTTCAGACCTAATCTTGTCATGCAGCTGCTTTCTTTTACCATCGGTGTTTACTTCATCATTGACGGCATAGTCAAGTTCAGGCACAGCACGCTCGTGCCTTCTGCCAAGGATCCGCTCTGGTACATCATGCTGATGCTTTCGGTCGCACTATTTGTCGCCGGTGTGGCGTTATTAATAAACCCGTTCAACGGTACCTTAACGGTGATCCGTTTCGCGGGCATTGCTTTTATTATCAGCGGTATAGAGAGTATCGCCGAGGAATCCTGGAAAAAGAGATAAATTCCTTATACGTTGAATCTGAAGACAACGACGTCTCCGTCATGCATGACGTATTCCTTGCCTTCTGATCTTACAAGACCCTTTTCCTTTGCAGCATTATATGAACCGCATGCAATGAGGTCGTCATAAGCAACGACTTCTGCGCGGATGAATCCTCTTTCAAAGTCTGAATGGATCTTGCCTGCAGCCTGAGGAGCCTTTGTCCCGTTCTTGATCGTCCATGCGCGGACTTCCTTGGGGCCTGCGGTAAGGAATGAGATGAGTCCGAGGAGGGTGTATGAAGCCTGGATCATCTTATCCAAGCCTGCACTTTCGATTCCAAGGTCATCCAAGAATACCTGACGGTCTTCGGGATCTAACTGGCCTAATTCTTCCTCGATCTTTGCAGAGATGACAACTACGCCGGAACCTTCCTTCTTTGCGATCTCCTCAACAGTTTTAACATAAGGAATATCAGGGTTCTTGATGTCGTCTTCCTTGATGTTTGCACAGTAAAGAACAGGCTTCATGGAGATAAGCTGGAGGTCGCCGGTGAATTCAAGCTCATCATCAGTGAACTCGATAGACCTTGCGCTCTTGCCTTCGGCAAGGGCAGCAACGATCTTCTCGTAGCACTCGAGCTCGGCCTGTATCTTCTTGTCGGCTCTGGCCATCTTCTTTGTTCTTTCGACTCTCTTTTCCATGATCTCGAGGTCGGAAAGGATAAGCTCGATGTCGATCGTCTCGATGTCTCTTGCAGGATCTGCATTGCCGTTTACGTGAACGACATTGGGATCGTCAAAGCATCTTACGACGTGAACGATAGCATCGCACTCCCTGATGTTGGAGAGGAACTTGTTGCCTAAACCTTCGCCCTTGGAAGCGCCTGCAACGAGACCTGCAATGTCAACGAATTCGACTACAGCGGGAGTGTACTTTTCGGGATTGTATATTTCTGCTAATTTGTCGAGTCTCTCATCAGGGACAGCAACAACTCCTACGTTCGGTTCGATGGTGCAGAAGGGATAATTTGCAGCTTCTGCGCCTGCTCTGGTGATCGCATTGAATAATGTGCTCTTGCCAACGTTCGGAAGACCAACGATTCCCAATTTCATAAATAGGTACCTCTTTTAAATTATTACCCGAGCATTATATCACACTTGCTTTGTCGGTTTTTGTAGGTTTTTGTCGGGTAATTCGGGCCTTTTTGAGTCGTATTCTAAACGAGTATCACAAAGGAGGTCCGTTATGGCTGTAAAACCGTCTGTAGCAAGAGTGTATTCAGGCTTTGCAAGAGGAACTGACTGCATAATCACTGAACTCGAGGTATCTGTGACTCCGGGAATACCGACTTTCTCGGTGATCGGTCTTTGTGACTCGTCGATCAGGGAGTCACACGGCAGGATACTGACGGCATTGAGATCGTCGGGATTCAACATGCCCAAGGGCCATGTGACGATAAGCATCAGCCCTGCATACATGAAGAAGTCAGGCTCAGGTTTTGACCTGGCAATGGCCATCGGGATTCTCTTTGCATCCGGCCAGATACCGTACGATCCTAAACGGAAGCTCTATGCCGAAGGTGAGTTAAGTCTTGACGGAAGCGTCAAGGGAACACCGGGAGCCGCTTTGAGGCTTAACAAGGCCGGGAGAGAGGGCTTCTCATATATCCTGATACCTGAAGAAGAAAGGGATAGCGCCAGGTGCACGGGATTTGAAGGACAGTGTGTAAAAGACCTTGCAGAAGCGTGCTCCGTATTCGGTTTTGCAGGGTACAATCCCGAAAAGCTCTTACTCGTTGAAGATACTGCCGGGCAGGATGGCAGCCCCGATATCTCAATGCTCAAGGGTCAGGAGAAGACCAAAAGAGCGATTATCCTTTCAGCCGCAGGCTTTCATAATATGCTGCTCTTGGGGAGCCCCGGCTCAGGAAAGACCATGGCGGCGAAGATCTTGTCAGGCATCCTTCCTCCGCTTGATGCATCTGAAACGGGAGACGTATATGCTCTCTATGAAGCTCTTGAAGGCCCTTCAACCAGGATAAGTTCAGAGCGGCCTGTAAGATGCATCAGCCCGGAGATCACTTCAGGGCAGCTGTTGGGCAACACAATAAGCATGACGCCCGGTGAGATGGCTTTGGCAAACCACGGTGTTCTGTTCGCAGATGAGATCATGGAGTTTCCATCCCAGATACTGGAACTCATGAGAAAGCCCCTGGAAGAACGTGAAGTAAGGCTCTTCAGGAACGGCATAACTTATACTTATCCGGCTGATCTGATCTTCATCGGTGCGGGCAATCCCTGTAAATGCGGTATGTTCTATGAACCAGGATCCAGGTGCAGATGTTCTGCGGGCATGAGGAAGAGATATCTTACAAAGCTGTCGGGGCCGTTTCTCGAAAGAATAGACATTTTTAGTGAGATGCGTTCGATCGGCAAGGACGACATGGCTCTGATGTATGCCGGAATCGAATCGGCTGAGAGCCCGAAGATAAAGGAAAAGATCGCAAGATGCTGGGTATCCCAGCACGAAAGATACGGCGGGAAGACATTCAATTCAAACATTGCTTCAGCAGATCTCGCCGATTCCATGAGACTGTCCAAACAGATCCTTTCTTACTGTTCCGAACTGGCATCCAAGGGCATGTTTTCTGCACGCGGATACCAGAAGACATTAAGGCTTGCAAGGACCATTGCGGATTATGAGGGAAGAACTGACGTCATTAAGTCTGACGTGGCTGAAGCAGCTGTTTTCAGGGCACACGAACTTTAAGGAGGTTTTCCATGTTTTATTCGGATGGCGAGATGAAGGATTTTTACTATACGGCAGTCATGATGAATACAGGAGTTGATTACAAGGTGATCCGGGAGCTGTTTGAAAGAAAAGAGATAAAGACACATAGAGACCTGTACGATATGGCATCCCGGCCGGAGTCAAAGATAAGGGGCATGGAGATCAGTTCACGGAGCGAAAAGAAGATCAGTGACTGGATGGGATCGAAAGGCAAAGTGGAGAAAGCCTGTGAAGAATACATGAGGATCGGGGAACAAAACGGGATAAAGGTCATATCAACGCTCGATCAGCTCTATCCGCTTAACTTCAGGGTGCAGACGGGAATGCCGAAGGTGATCTATTGCAAAGGACATACTGAGCTTCTGAAGCAGTGTTCACATCAGGGCGCCATAGCCGTGGTAGGTTCAAGAAATGCGAGCAGTTATGCCCTGTATGCGACTGACAGCTTCAGCAGGGAGTTTTCAAGAAAAGGCATAACCATAATCTCGGGAATGGCTCTCGGGATCGACAGGAAGGCACACGAAGCAGCTTTGGAAGGAACTGGGAGTACGATCGCAATACTTGCAGGCGGACCTGATAACGTATATCCGAACGAGAACAAGGAGCTGTACAGAAACATAGCCGGCAGGGGACTGATAGTATCAGAGATGCCGCCCGGCCAGCAGCCGCTGAGACAATACTTTCCTTCGAGAAACAGGCTGATAGCAGGACTGGCTGACTGTACGCTGGTCATGGAAGCAGGCGCGGTATCAGGGACCCTCCATACTGCATCGTTTGCAGCCGCACAGGGTAAGGAAGTCTTTGTCCTTCCAAACAACATCTACTTTGAGAATGCCGAAGGAGGATTAAGGCTTTTGGAAGACGGCTGCTGTGTCCTCTTTTCGTCAGACAACGTGATAGATTCGGTCTCGCAGGCAATCTTAAGGAGAAGACTCGAGTTCCCTGATCTTATGGATTCAAAAGAACAGACAGGGATTACGGTAAATAGTGATTCCAAACGGGATAAGATAAGCCTTATCAGGCTCAAGGCTGACAAAACTCCTGACGAAGTCACAGACGATGAATGGAAGACCCTGATAGAAGACGAACTGACGGTTAAGCCTCTGGATATTGATAATCTTTGCAGGATTTTGGGCCTGCCGTTTTACAGGATCAGCGAGCTTTTGATCTGCCTTCAGATGGCCGGAAGGGTTGTCCTTGAAAACGGAAAATATGCGTTGACATTTCGATAGCTTTGTATAATGATGAATATATTTATTTATTATATAGGAAGTGCGAAATGGGTAAAAAACTAGTAATCGTAGAGTCTCCGGCCAAGTCGAAGACGATCAGCAGATACCTCGGAAGTGACTATCAGATCACAGCGTCTTTGGGACACATCAGGGATCTGCCTTCAAACAATCTCGGCGTCGACGTTAAGAACGGCTTCAAGCCTCTTTATATTACCATGAAGGGAAAGGAGAAGGTCGTAAGGGATCTCAAGGAGCTGTCTGCAGGATGCGACGAGATCTATCTTGCAACCGACCCTGACCGCGAGGGTGAAGCAATTGCTTGGCATCTTGCCAAGGTACTCAAGATCGATCCTGAATCAAAGTGCAGGATAACTTTTAACGAGATCACTAAGTCTGCCGTTCAGGAAGCCATCAAGAATCCCAGAACTATCGACATGAATCTTGCAAATGCTCAGCAGGCAAGACGTGTCCTCGACAGACTAGTGGGTTATGAATTGAGTCCTCTTCTCTGGCAGAAGGTCAGAAAGGGTCTTTCAGCAGGACGTGTTCAGTCAGTCGCGACAAAGATCGTAATGGACCGTGACGCTGAGATCGACAGCTTCATTCCTGAAGAATATTGGCTCATTAAGGCTCTTGCCACACCCGGCAAGGCAGCTGATAAGTTCCTTCTCGGTTACTTCGGATTCATGGAGAACGGCAAAGCCGTTAAGGATGAACTTAAGAACGAGGCAGACGCAAAGCGCGTCTTAAAGGACGTCGGAAGCGGACCGTTGGTCGTTGATTCCGTCAAGAAGGGCAAGAAGGAGAGAAATCCTTATCCCCCGTTTACGACTTCAACCCTCCAGCAGGAAGCTTCCAAGAGACTCGGCTTCTCATCCAAGAAGACAATGTCCATTGCCCAGCAGCTCTATGAAGGTGTTGAGATCTCAGGAGCAGGACAGACGGCTCTCGTTTCATATATCAGAACAGACTCCGTCAGGATCTCAGAAGAGGCCGTTGCAGCATGTAAGGACCTCATCAAGAAGAGATTCGGCGACGAATACTGCTCAAAGTATAAGCGCGAATATAAGAACAAGAATTCAGCGCAGGACGCGCACGAAGCTATCAGACCTACGCATTTCGACATGGATCCCGAGAGCATCAGGTCTTCACTCACAAACGATCAGTACAAGCTCTATTCGCTTATCTGGGACAGATTCCTTGCTACGCAGATGGCATCCGCAAAGCTTGATACAGTTACTGTTCAGGCTTCATGCAACGGAAGGATATTCAGGGCAGCCGGTGAGACAGTCATTTTCAAGGGTTACCTCGCACTCTACGATGACGTTGCAGAAGACGTTCAGAAGTCTGACGAGAGCGAATCCAAGGCAAAGATCCCTCAGCTTGATGACGGCATGAAGCTTGAAGTGCTTGATATCAATGCTTCACAGAAGTTTACGACTCCGCCGCCGCACTACACCGAAGCTACTCTCATCAAGGCAATGGAAGATAACGGCATCGGAAGGCCTTCAACATATGCGCCTACGATCACTACCATCCTTGAGAGAAACTACATTGAGAAGAACGGCAGGATGCTCTTGATCACTGACCTCGGAAAGATCGTTACCAACCTTTTGAGCGATAACTTCTCCGAGATCGTTGATGTCTCGTTTACAGCCGCTATGGAAGACCGTCTCGACAAGGTTGAGGAAGGCGCTGAGGAGTGGGACAAGGTCCTTGAGGATTTCTATCCCAAGTTCGATTCCCAGGTCAAGGCTGCCAAGGATTCCATCGAGAAAGTTACTTTTGAACCTGAGAAGACAGGTGAGACATGCCCTCTCTGCGGAGGGGAGCTCCTTTTCAAGGAAGGCAGATACGGCAAGTTTATCGCATGCACCAACTTCCCTGAGTGCAAATACACTAAGAACATTGAAGTTGCAGCTAAGGGTAAGTGCCCGATCTGCGGTTCAGGACTACTTGCACACAGATCAAAGAAATATAAGGGCAAGGTATTCTATACCTGCGATAAGAAGGGTCCTGATCCCGAGTGCAGCTTTATCTCATGGAATCTTCCGATAGACGGCAAGGTCTGCCCTGAGTGCGGTTCTTACATGGTCCTAAAGTACTTCGGCAAGAAGGTATATCCGAAGTGCGCAAACAAGGATTGTCCCACAAACGCCAGAAAGGGAAAGAGCGGAGGCAAGAATAATGACGCGGACGCAGAGTGATGCAGCCCGGGTCACCGTTATAGGAGCAGGCTTGGCAGGCTGCGAAGCCGCTAACATCCTCTCTTCGATGGGGGTCAAAGTCAGGCTTTGTGAGATGAAACCCATGAAGATGACGCCTGCCCACCACAGCGAGGATTTCGCTGAGCTCGTATGCAGCAATTCGTTAAGAGCTGCTTCAACCGAGAATGCCATCGGACTTCTTAAAGAGGAATTAAGACGGCTGGGATCACTGATAATGGAAGCTGCAGATAAAGCGCAGGTTCCTGCAGGCGGTGCTCTGGCCGTTGACCGTAACGAGTTCTCGTCTTACATCACTTCAAAGATAAGGAACAATCCCAATATCGAGATCGTTGACGGGGAAGTCCTGAAGATACCTGATGATGGTATCGTTATCATTGCGACCGGCCCTCTTACGGCTGGCGATCTTTATGACGATATCGTAAGAATCACGGGCGATTCCGGAATGCATTTTTTCGATGCCGCAGCTCCGATCGTTTCATATGATTCCATCGACATGACCAAGGCTTTCAAGGCATCCAGATACGGTAAGGGCGGAGATGATTACATCAACTGCCCCATGACGAAGGAAGAATACATCAATTTCAGAAATGAGCTCGTTACCGCTGAAAGAGCTGAAGTCAAAGACTTTGACAAGGAAATCGTCTTTGAGGGCTGCATGCCTATTGAGACAATGGCTTCCCGCGGTGAAGACACTATGAGATACGGACCTTTAAAGCCCGTAGGACTTGTGGATCCGAAGACCGGCAGGGAACCTTATGCATGTCTTCAGTTAAGGCAGGATGACAGGGAAAGTACGATGTATAACCTTGTCGGATTCCAGACAAGACTTAAGTGGCCTGAGCAGAAGAGGGTATTCGGCATGATCCCCGGACTTGAGAATGCTGAATATGTAAGATACGGCGTAATGCACCGTAATTCATATCTCAATTCGCCCAAGTGCCTTACTTCACACTATTCTTTAAGGGAACGCCCCAATGTTTTCTTCGCAGGACAGATCACCGGCGTTGAGGGTTATATAGAATCGACGGCTTCCGGGTTCCTCGCAGGGTACTATGCAGGACTTATGGCGCTTGAGATCGAACCGGAATTCGAGCCTTCTGCTGACACGGCGATCGGCTCAATGGCACTCTATGTTTCAGATCCGTCGATCAAACATTTCCAGCCGATGAATGCCAATCACGGAATAATGTCCCCGATAGCCGGAAGGTTCAAAGGAAAGACAGGAAAGAAAGACAGAAACCGCGCAATTGCTGACAGGGCACTTGAAGAGATCGGACTGATGAGAAAAACTCTCGATTCAGTGTGCCGGGGAGATAACGTTTAAGCTTATACTTAACATAGGGTCTCTTGACCTGAAAGGAGACGGAAATGCCTGATTTTACGCTTTTACCGGATCAGACTATACTGCTTATCCAGATAGCGGCAGGCCTTTTCGTTGCGGCATTCCTTTCGTTCATCTATGTCTCGCTCACCACGATGTTAAGCCTGATGCATCTGAAGAAGATCACCGGTTCTGATACTGATAATCTCCTTGTTTGTGACGTTGCATATTTCCATTGCAAAGGAAAAAGAGAGAACCAGGAAGACTCTGTTTATATCTCTCCTCTTGAAGATGCTTATTCCAACGGCGTTCTGGCTGCTTGTTCCGACGGAATGGGCGGACTTTTGTACGGCGAGGTAGTATCCCGTTACGTTGTAGAAAGACTGGGCGAAGCTTACCCGATGAAGTTTGAGGACCAGGAGGGAATAGCAGAGGAGATCAGAAAGATCTCTTCCGAAGTCTATGAGCAGTATCACCTTGGTGCAGGAGCTACGCTTGTAATGACGCACATCATGAAGAACATGATGCATTTCTACAGCGTCGGGGACAGTAACATAATCCTTTTGAGAAAAGGCCGCGTAACGCTTTTAAACCCCAAGCAGAATTATGTCTCGCTCCTTATCAGAAAGCTCGCCGAGGGCGGAATGAATACTTCTGAAGCATACAGGAATTCAAGGGCTAAGGCTTTGATAGATTTCGTTGGAAATACTGAAACGAACGTCATACATACATCCAAGCCGATCCAGCTCTATGAGGATGACATAATAATCGTAAGCTCTGACGGCGTTACTGATGCAGTATCGCTCAATAAGATGAAGGGAATGCTCTCGCCGGATTATAATGCACAGCATCTGGCAAGGCTCCTCAAGAGCGGCGTAAAGAACAAGAAACTTCCGAAGCAGGATAACTTCTCTGCGGTGATCATAAAGATGGACAGGAGCCTTATATGATCGAATACTATACCTTCAAGCACAGAGGTGAGAGTGAAACATATAAGGACGAGGTCTATCTGACTGTTGTTCCTTCGGTTACCGTAGCCGTGTTCTACGGAAGCGTTCACCGCGACAAGACTGTTGTTTCTCCAGAGATCTTCTCGGGGCTTCTTGCGGAAGTAAGCCCTGACGCTGACTTCAACCGGATGTGCTCAGTCTTAGACGAAAGACTGCCGGGAAATGCCGAGTATCTGGTTTTAAGGATCGAAGGAAAGAGCATCGCATGCTTCAGAAGAGGCGGAGTATCAGCCAAGCTCGTTATCAACGGCGACCTCAGGATGCTGCCCAATGGCATTTTCGGCCTTAATGACGGAGACAGGATCGTTGTTGCCACGGATAAGTTCTTTTCGTATCTGACAGATGAAGGCATCCTTGCGGATGCCCTCGTTACTGATTCGTGTTCTGAGTGGATGCACCTGATGGTCAGAAGGATATCTGACGTCAATCAGCTCAATTGCGGTAATCTTTCAGCGGTTACGCTTCTTGTGAAATAGTCCTGTAGTATTCGTCCCTGAAATCACCTAAGCAATCGTTCATTATCGCGTCTCTTACACGCTCCATGAGCTTTAAGAGATAGTGGATGTTGTGATAGGTGCAAAGTCTTAATCCGAACATCTCGTTAGCCTTGATTAGGTGTCTTACGTAAGCTGCCGAATAGTTCCTGCATGCATAGCAATCACACCCGGGATCCATGGGACCAAAGTCTCTTGCGTATTTTTTGTCTCTGATGATCTTTCTTCCGTGGTCGGTGAGTATTGTTCCGTGACGTCCCATTCTCGTTGGAAGGACGCAGTCAAACATGTCAACGCCTCTGCATGATCCTTCGATGAGATAGTCGGGAGTTCCAACGCCCATGAGATATCTCGGCTTGTCCTCAGGCATGAGAGGAACTGTGCAGTCGATCATCTTGAGGAAAAGCTCCTTGGGCTCACCGACGGATATGCCTCCGATGGCGTAACCGGGGAGGTTGCGAGATGTAATCTGTTCTGCGCTGATCTTTCTCAAGTCCTCATACATGGAACCCTGGATGATGCCGAACAAAGCCTGCTCATCAGGTCTCTTGTGCGCTTCGATGCAGCGGTCGAGCCATCTGGTCGTGCGCTCCAATGACCTCTGCGCATAAGCATGATCGCAAGGGTAGGGGCAGCATTCATCGAAAGCCATTATGATGTCAGATCCGAGATCGTTCTGTACATGCATGGATTCTTCAGGAGTAAGGAAAAGCTTTCTTCCGTCGATATGTGAAGAGAACTTAACGCCTTCCTCCTTGATGTCCTTGGGCTTGGCAAGAGAAAAGACCTGGAATCCGCCGCTATCGGTAAGAATCGGTCTGTCCCAACCCGTGAACTTGTGCAGACCTCCAAGC
>SVJC01000063.1 GCA_015069215.1 Oscillospiraceae bacterium | reverse complement strand
TTGGGGAGACGGAATTCGGGGATTCCGTAAACAAGAACGCCGCCTGCCTTGTGGAGAGCCTCGAAAATGGTTACGTCATAGCCGAGCTTTGCAAGGTCGCCTGCGCATGTAAGTCCGGAAGGACCTGCGCCGATTACTGCGACCTTCTTGTTTTTCTTTACCATGTCGGCAGGGAGCTTGGGCTTGATGCCCATGTCCTTTGCAGTGTCAGCAACGAATCTTTCGAGGCGTCCGATCGAGACTGCCTCACCCTTTATGCCTCTGATGCACTGGGCTTCGCACTGGGTCTCCTGGGGACAAACGCGTCCGCAGACAGCGGGAAGTGCGGAAGACATCGAGATAACATCGTAAGCACCTGCAACGTCTCCGTCCTTGACCTTTGCGATGAAGGCGGGGATGTTGATGTTGACAGGGCACCCGGTGATGCAGCGCGCGTTCTTGCAGTTAAGGCAGCGTGTTGCTTCAGCCATTGCTTCTTCTTTTGTATAACCGAGGTTTACCTCGTCAAAGTTGGTCGCGCGGACCTTGGGATCCTGCTCGGAAACCGGAACTTTCTTTAAAACGTCTACTTCCATTTATATTCTCCTTTCCGGTTCTCAATCAGGAACAGACACCGCAGCCGCCGCTGTGCGTGTCGCCTTCGCGGAGCTTGAGAAGGAGCCTGCCTTCTTCGGTCTTGTACAGGCGTGAACGCTGCATTGCCTGATCGAAATCGACTTCCCAGCCGTCGAACTCAGGTCCGTCAACGCAGGCGAACTTGACCTGGCCGCCGACCAAGAGTCTGCATGCACCGCACATTCCGGTGCCGTCGACCATTATCGTGTTCATTGAGATGACCGTGGGAATGCCGAGCTTTTTGGTGAGCTGGCAGGCGAACTTCATCATGATGACGGGTCCAATTACAACGCAGTAATCGTAGCGGATGCCTTCGTCCCAGAGCTGCTGGAGGGCAACGCATACGTTGCCGTGGATACCGTATGAGCCGTCATCGGTCGCGAAATAAAGATTCCTGGTGACGGACTTCATCTCATCTTCCAATATGAGGAGATCCTTTGTCCTTGCGCCCTGGATGCAGTCGACTTCAACGCCGTTCTCGTGCAGCCACTTGAGCTGGTTGTAAACGGGAGCAGTGCCTACGCCGCCTGCGATAAAGAGGATCTTTTTGCTCTTGAGCTCTTCGATCGGCATTTCAGTAAGATCGGAAGGATTTCCCAGAGGACCTACGACATCGGCAAAGCAGTCACCGACATTGAGACGTGACATTCTCTCGGTCTCTGCTCCGACTGTTGCGAAGACTATGGTGACGATACCCGCTTCGCGGTCGTAATCACATACTGTAAGGGGGATACGCTCGCCTTCCTCATCGACGCGGACGATCAGGAACTGACCGGGCATTGCTTTGCCGGCAACGAGGGGAGCTACGACTTCCATGTACCAGACATTGGTGCCCAGCTGCTTCTTGGTCTTGATCTCAAACATGTATTCAAGTCCTCCTTGGGGGATCACTTATTGGAACTATTATATAGTTTTATTCTTTATATCAATAAAGAATTATCGCGGAAATTCAAAAGAACGTCCCAAGATGTTAAAATGAGTCATTAGAAAAAGGGAGGTCACCATGTCAGACCCGGCTTTTGAGAAAGTGGTTTTCAATGCGGCAAACGGCAACGGCGCGAAGATCGCGGGCCGTTACTATCCTTCGTCCGCGGAAAAGATAAAAGGCGTTGTCCAGATCTGCCACGGAATGGCGGAGTATTTAGGACGCTATGAGGAATTCATCTCATTTCTGAATGATGCAGGTTACCACGTCTGCGGAATGGACATGCCCGGCCACGGTGATACCTATGAATTGAATAAGTCCGCCGGTTGTCCAAAGGGCTATTTCGGCAAAGGCAGGACGGATGCGGAAGATCTCATTAAGGACGAAATGGAGCTTCACAGGCTCGCCAGAGTAAGGTTCGGCGAGAACATTCCCTATGTGATCTACGGCCACTCGATGGGATCTGCGGTGGTCAGGACCATCTTTTCAACTCTTGAATATTCAAGTGATTTCTCAAAATACGTGTTCTCTTCCACCATGGGACCCAACCCCGCAATAGGATTTGCGAAGTTCCTGGCAGGAACGGCCTGCCTTTTCGGAGGCGCCGCGAAAGAAGGAAAGCTCATAGATAAACTCGCATTCGGCAGTTACTGCAAAAGGATAAAGGACGCCAAGACCCCCATGGACTGGCTCTCGACGGTGCCGGAGGAAGTCAGGATCTATAACGAGGATCCGATGTGCGGGTTCTCATTTACCAACGAAGGATACGGGGTCCTGTTTAAGCTGATCGGCTTCATACAGAGCAGCAAGGCGTACCACAATCTTTCCGAATCCCCGTGCCTTTTCACTTACGGAAGTGAAGATCCGGTGGGAAGCTACGGAACCGGCGTGGAGAAGGTCATCTCGAAAATGAGACATTACGGCGTCCGCGCAATGGCAAAGAACTACGGCCCGTACCGTCATGAGATACAGCATGAACCGGTACGCGGAGATTATTTCCGCGACATCGTGGAGTTTTTCGATCAGTAGATCCAGGTCACCCGAGACCTATAATCAGTTCGTTTCCGGAGAATTCGATCATGGTGCCGAACTGTGTCTGTTCGGGCATTGATTCGGAGACGCTTACAACGTTGACGATGTCCGAAAGGACGATCCTCTTGTTGCGGCCGAAGCCGTCCGTCTGAACGGTTATCCTGTTGCTTCCCGTCGTGACCTTTATGACGCCTGAAGTGTTGCCGTCCTCGCCGAAGACCTCGCATGCGGTGACCGATCCGGGCGCGAGCTCGAAGCAGGTGAATGTCAGGCCGTCCAGGATCCCCGTCTCGTGATGGGAATCAGAACTCCTCGTTACGAGGATCGAGTTAGGTCTTACGAAAACAGGGATAGTGTCTGAATCGACGTTCCTTACGAGATATTTGGGTCCGCGGATCTTCTCCCTCGTCATGAAATCAGTCCAGATGCCGGCAGGTACATAGATCGCAACCTGTCCGTTTCTGGTGAGGACGGGACAGACCATCAGCGAGGAACCGAGCATGTACTGGTTCTCTGCGCCCATTGCCGCCAGGTCGTTCGGGAATTCCATCACCATGGCGCGCATCGCAGGAATTCCGTATTTGATGCCTTCGCATATGGTCGAATAAAGATAAGGGGCAAGGCCGGTCCTGATGTCAGTCAGCATCTTGAGCTGTGAAAAAGCGGATGCGTCACCGCCTGCTATCGAATTGGTGCAGCGGAGCCTGAAATGCGGGGCAAATGCCGCGAGCTGCAGCCAGCGTGAGAAAAGGAGCGGATCCTGCGAAGCGACGTCCGGAACATCGATGTTGACCGAAGTGAGACCGGACATACCGTAGGAGATGGCGTTCCTGAGCGTTGCTGCAAGCGCGGGGAAGCCGGGAGTGCATTGCGCACTTACATTACGGAAAAGGGTCTTTCTGTCGCCCGCGCTGACTGAATCCGCGATGATGAAGTTTCCGTAGCGGCCCCTGGTCCTGATGATGGTATCTGAAGCTGCGGAATTAAGTATCTCGGCGAACGAAGCCATATAGTCTTCGCCGTTTTTGCCTACCGCATCCGCAAAGATGTCGCTGTATGCGCCGCAATAGTCGACTTCGAATCTGTCTGCGCCTTTCTTGTGGATCATGTCGAAAGCATTGATCAGCCAGCTTCTGGCCTGGGGATTCTTGAGGTCGATTATGCCGATGCTTCCCGAAGGCGTGTCGCAAAGGATCGCGTTTCCGTTCTTGTCGGAAAGAAGACAGCCCGTATCGAGAACGTCATCGTATTGGGGTGAGTTCTCGGAAATATACGGATTTACTGATATGCAAAGGAGTGTTCCGAATTCATGCAGTGCGCGCGCAAACTGTTCGGGTTCGGGGAACCTCGTCCTGTCCCAGTCGAAACCGAAAGGATCAGACTGCGGGTGCCAGGTGCTGCCCAGCCAGATCTCGCTGATGTGAAGGCCTGCGTCCTTGGCTTTTGAGACGACGTTTAAGACCGACTCAGCTGTCGAACGGAAGCTGGAGTCCATAATGACAGGAGCGCCTGTCACGCACGTGTCGGGAGCAGGATTTGAAATGCCCGTTATCTGAGCATAAGCCCCGAAGATCGAGCTCATGTCTTCGCCTGCCATGAGGTCAAATTCAAGGCTCTCGCTCTTTGAGCAGAAGGAAGTCGAAAGTCCGTCAGTTCCGATGTGGAAGCTCGTGCTTCCGACAGAATTGACGAGGAGACCGTAACCGGAGCTTGAAATGTAGAAAGGAATGCCCTCGGTCCCGTTCAGCCTTCCGCAGCGGTTCGTCTTTACGGAGGAGCCGTTCCTGATTATCGAGCTGGCAGCACCGCCGAGACCGTAGATCTTTTCGTTATGGAACATCATCATGGATGCGCCGATCATGGATGAGGAAGCGTCGACCCTGTAATCAGAACCTGCGCCGGCGTTTGTCTTATAGACAATGCCTCCGTCCGGATTACCGTATGTGAGGAGCGAACCTTCATAGAAGAACCTTATCGTGAAATTGCCGTTCTTGGGGATCCTTGCCTCGAGTCCGCCGGACTTGAAGATGATCTCGCTGTCTGACTGAACGACTTCACCGGAACCGGAAGGTCTGATGTCAAACAGCGTGGAACGTTTTGACCTGGGAGTCACGTTATGATTCTTTATCTTTACGGAAATGACTTTGCTTACGGGTGAGAAAAGTTCTATCGTCATCTTTCCGGGAACCGGTATCTGGCGCTTCTGACTTGAAGTTATGCCGTGTTCGAAAGTCCGGCATCCGCATCTGATCTTGAGAGTATTGTCTTCAAATACGACCGACTCGATGCCGGCAGGTTCCTTGGTAAGATACATGGCTTCCCCCTAAAAAGTAAAATACATTTAAATTATAAGCATACGCATAATTATTAAATATTACGATTTGATATAATTAGCGCATGGTTTTAGAGACGTCTGAAAGCAGAAGGGACAAATTCCCCATACCCGGTTCAGTATCAATGATCCTGGGCCTTTTAGGGGCTGCGGGACATGAAGCCTACATAGCAGGCGGAGCGGTCAGGGACATGCTCCTGGGCCTGGTTCCCCACGATTTTGACATATCTTCGTCATGTTCACCCGACGTCACGGCCAAGGTCCTTGCCGGTGCGGGCATCAGATACCTGGATAACGCGAGCGTTCACGGTACGGTGACCGCGATCCTCGAAGACGGCAACATCGAGATCACGACCTTCAGAGTCGACGGCAAGTATTCTGACCTGAGAAGGCCTGATTCTGTTACCTTTGCGGGCAGCATAGAAGAAGACGTCAGACGCAGGGACTTCACGGTCAATTCGCTCTACATGGACAAGGACGGAACGGTCAGGGACATCACCGGCGGCATCAAAGACCTTGAAGCAGGGCTTATCAGGACCGTCGGGAATCCCGAAGAACGTTTCGGCGAAGACGCTCTGCGCATACTCCGCGCCATGAGGTTCTCTTCCAGGTTCGGATTCAGGATCGACGATGAGACTTTCGCCGCAATGGAAAAGTGTGCAGGCGAGCTTAAACAGATCTCGGCAGAGAGGATAGCTTCAGAGCTCACCGGGATCGTCTGCGGGAAGGACGCTCCGGCCGTCATCAGGCGCTGCTGGAAGATCCTGAGCGTGATAATTCCGGAGATAGCCGTCTGCCATGGCTTTGACCAGTATTCGAAATTTCACGACAGGGACTGCCTTGAGCATACCCTTGACGTTTTAGGAGGCATTCCTCTTGAGCAAAACGAAGGATCACAGCCTTCGAGAGACCCCGTTCTTGCCACGGCGGCACTGTTCCACGATCTGGGAAAGCCGGAGTGCTTCAAGCTTGACTTAAACGGTACCGGCCACATGAAAGGCCACCCGGAAGCAGGCAAAAGGATCGCGCTCCGCGTTCTTACCGGATTGAGATACCCGCAGGCCTTTGTCCGTGAAGTGTGCACGCTTGTTGAATTCCACGACATATTTACTCCGAATGACAAATCCGCAGTCCACAGGTTCCTCTGCGCTTGCGGTCCTGAGCTTTACGAAAAGCTTAAGATCCTCCAGAAGGCGGATATTATGGCGCATTCGGAACTTGGCAAAAAGCGTCTTGCAAGACTTGAATATATGTCTGAGCTTGCAGACGAGCTAAAAAGAGAAGGTGCTGTTTATCAGGCAAAAGATCTTGAGATCAGTGGAAATGATATAATTTCTCTTGGCTGTCCTGAAGGTCCGGAAGTGGGAAATGTACTGGAAATGCTTTTCGAAAAGTATCTGGCGGGTGAGATTGTGAACGACAGGGATGAACTGCAAAAAACCGCTAAAGATATCATTTGTTAACACTTTCTTTATTATTTCTTATCTGATACTTCTCGGATTGTGAATAAATGTGATTGAATAATGCATATCTAATTCCTATAATTGGGGTAAGTGGGATGCTATAAATAGGAAAGAGAGAAGGTGTTCACTATGAAGAACAAGAAAGGTTTTACATTGGCGGAGGTCATGATAGTCGTCGCTATCATTGTTATCCTGTCCGGTGCTACAACGATCGGTATTGTTTCAATGCTTCGTAATGCACAAAATACGGCTGCCAATCTTGAAGCAGAAAACGGTGACAATTTTGAGGCTTCTGCACGCGAAAAGGTCAACAAGATCGGTGGTACTGCAGGTTCCATGCAGCAGCAGACCGAGACACTTCAGGGTGGTACGGAGGCTTCCGCTTCTAATTCGAACGGAACCACAAAACAAACTGAGACAAGTGACCCGACTGCTTCATCCACACTCAATGAGAGCCTGGCAAACCATAACAAGAAAATCGAAGAAATGCTGGATAATTTAAAGAAAGCAGGCTGCCCTGATGATAAGATTACAGTTACCAGAGATAAGAACGGAGTTATTACCGGAGTTAAAGTAGATTGGGGCGGCAATTCCCAGCCACAGGGAAACAACGATGGCAATAACAATAACAATAACAATAACAGCAACACCGGTCCTGCTGAAGTTGGCAAGATTAAGATTCCAGGTGGTTATGTCCAAGGCGGCTTTGGTATTACCCAGGTTACACAGCAGGGAGACGGATACAAATTTGATATAACCCATTATGGCACCGACGTAACAATTAACATTAAGCCGGCTGGCGGAAATAAGTACACTTTTAACATAACAGATGGCGTGCAGTGGTTGCTCGATGGAATGCCTACCTATAAGAATAATGGTTGGAATGAGTTCGGTGGAGGAAAAACTGTAACTATTACTTCTGCTGATTTAACTTGGTTGGAGAACAAATTCGGTTTCACTTGGAACTAATAATCAATCTTATTAACTTGTTTTACGATCAGACAGGCTGCTCTCCGGAGCAGCCTGTTTTTGTAAAAACACGGATCCTCATCCGGGTTCACTTTTAGTTAATAATTTTGTTCAAATTTGTCCTTAGTTTGGTGAAGAACTTAACAATTACAAACGGTACAATCAAAGCATATAAAGTGAATGCTTTATATAGATCACCCTTAAGAACGGCTGCTTCTCCTGAGGCAGCCGTTCTTAATTGTCTGTTATTTCCAGGAAATGATATCAGGCTCCGTGGAGCTTTGTCTCAGCCTCGAGGAGCTTTACCGTAGCGGGTGCTTTCGGGCTGCTTAAGACTTCTGATGTGAGGCCTGACTCGCATATCTTTCCGTTGTCCATTACGACAACTCTCGGAGCGATCTGCCTTATGATGTGAATATTGTGCGTGACGAGCAGGAAGGATGTTCCTCTTTCACGGTTGATGTCTGTCAGAAGCTTCAATATCTCGGCTGACGAGCTTGCGTCAAGCGACGAGAACGGCTCGTCGGCAATTATCAGCCCAGGATTCGTGATAAGGCACATTGCGATGGCAACGCGCTGTCTCTGGCCGCCTGATAACTGGTGAGGCTTTCTTCCGAGGAAGCTGTCATCAAGCCCTGCTTCGCTGAGAGCAGCGCTTATGCGTGACATCCTTTCGGGTTTTGTGAGCTTCCTTTCCGCAACTCTCAATGCTTCGTTCAGATGCCATTTGACCGTGTGGGAAGGGTTAAGACATGATACAGGATCCTGGAAGACAGCTCCGATCCTTCTTCCGACGACTGTAGCCGTTCCGGTATGGGGAAGGAGTCCCAAAAGTGATCTTATGAGCGTAGTCTTGCCACAGCCCGAGCTTCCGATGAGGCCCAGTATCTCGTGAGGGTATATCTCGAGGTCAACGCCCTTGAGAACGTTGTTCTTTGATCCTTTGCCGAAGACCCTGTCACTGTAGCCTGCCTCGATGTCCCTGGCTGTCAGGACCGGGCTGGAAGAATAGTCGACGTGTGCCCGTTCGATGCCGAGCATTCTGGTATCGAGCTTTGCATTGGTCAGGAGCTCAGCCGTATATGCGTTTTTCGGGTTGGTCAGGATATCCGAGGTCGTATCCTTGTCTACGATCTTGCCGTCTCTCATTACCATGACCCTGTCGCAGAAATTCCTTACCGCGGAAAGGTCGTGCGATATGAAGAGAATGGTCATCTGAAGCTTCCTGCAGAGGCTCTTCAGGAGATCCAAGATCTGGACCGTCGTCACGGTGTCAAGAGAAGAAGTCGGCTCATCGCAGATGAGGAGCTTCGGAGCAAGGAGAGCCGCGCCCGCGATGAGCACTCTCTGACGCTGTCCGCCTGAAAGCTGGTGGGGATAGCGTTCATAAATCGCTTCCGGGTCAGCAAAGCCGACGGTGGACATCGTTGAAAGGATCTTTTCGCGGCGTTCCTTTGGATCCGTGACGCCATGCGCGACGAGGACCTCGTCTAAGTTTTTGCCGATCTTCATGAGCGGATCGAGTGCAGTCGAAGGTTCCTGGAATATCATGCCGATGTCGCTTCCGAGCATCTTTCTTCTGTCGCGCGGCTTCATTGTCAGGAGGTCCTGACCGCGGAACTTGATAGATCCGCCCGTGATTGCCGCACCTTCGGGAAGAAGGCCTGCGATTGCAAGAGAGGTCATTGTCTTGCCGCTTCCGGAGTTGCCTATGAGACCCAGTATCTCGCCGTCTCTGATGCCGAAATCGACATCGTCCAGGACGGGCTTGGGATTGGGGTTCTTCCTTGTCGGGAACGAAAGCGTGAGATGGTGAACCTTAAGAACATGTATGTGTCTTGCCATCAGGAACCGCCTCCCTTCGTCAGAGAGACCCTCATTCCCTCGGAAATGAAGTACAGGCCCAGGATGTAGAAGACGAGCATCATTGAAGGGAAGATGACCAGCCAGGGAGCGACCCTGATATAAGCCTGGCTCTCGGCAAGCATCTTGCCGAATGAAGCGTCAGGCGGCTGGACGCCCAGTCCGAGATAGCTCATTCCGGATTCGAAAAGCGTCATGTTCGCAAGTCCTATGACCGTTGCGGGCAGGAGCTGCGGAACGAGGTTAGGCAGTATGTGAAGGAGCATTATCCTCACCGGATGTATCTTCATGACACGGGCGTGGGTAATGTAATCGTACTCTTTGATCTCGATCGTTCCGGCCCTGTAGACCCTTGCGAACGTCGGTGCGAAAACAAGTCCCAAAGCCCATACGACGTTATACATCGATGCACCGAAGACTGCGACCGCGACCAGTGCCAGAAGGATTCCCGGGAAGCACATGATGCTGTTGTTTACGAGCATTATCGATCTGTCGGTGAAACCGCCGAAATAGCCTGCGGGAAGACCTGTCAGGGTTCCCAGGATGAGGGCTATCGCGACACCTGCGACTGAGATGAAGACGGTGAACTTGGCAGCGCTCATTACCCTCGACAAAACGTCTCTTCCGAAATTGTCCGTTCCGAAAGGATGAGCGGAAGAAGGCGGCAGGAGCTTAGCCGCAGCGTCAGTCGCATAAGGGTCGTATGGAGTCCAAAAAAGCGATATCAGGAACGCGGCCAGTACTACCGACAGCAGGATTATGCCGACGGTATAGAATCTTTTCGCGCGTGCTGTATCAACGTTCTTGTTCAAGCCCGGTCCTCCTTCTTACCTGATCCTGATGCGCGGATCGGACAGGCTCGCGAAGATGTCTGCCGCGAAATACAAAAGGACGGTCACGAGAGCCAGGTAGAAGACGATGCCTGACAGGAGTGGGAAATCTCGCTGTGAGATCGCCGACAGCAAAAGACGTCCGAGACCGGGAAGGTTAAAGACCTGCTCGACGATGAGACTTCCGCCCAGGATGTCGGACAGGACCAGCGAGATTACGGTTATGGACGATACGTTTGAATTCGGGAGAATGTGCCTTACCAGAATCTTGAGGTCAGAAAGGCCGTGGCTCTTGGCGGTGGCGACATAGTCGGAGGCTTTCTGCTCGATTATCGATGACCTCAGGAACTTGAAGGTCATGGCGATCTTGGGAAGAGCTATCGCGAAAGCCGGTAGCAGAAGACTCTGCAGATACATGCCGAAATCAACGTTTGGAGCTGCATAGTTGCCGACCGAGAAGTTCTTGAAGATGCTTCCGAAAAGGTAGATCAGAAGGAGCGAGAGAACGAACGGCGGGATCGCGAAAAGAATGTGCCCCAGGACAGAGCAGATCTGATCGCCAAGCTTGCCGGGGCGTCTGCTCGACAGCACCGCCAGCGGATAAGAGATCAGGATTATCAGGATGAATGCGATGATGCTCATTCCCAAAGTGACCGGAAGACGGCTTACGATAAGGCCGCCTACGCTTGTCCTGAACTGGGTTGAATTACCGAGGTTGCCGGTAAATGCTCCGCCGAGCCACGAAAGATAGCGGATGGGAAGCGGACGGTCGAGCCCGAGCTGAACTCGCAGGGCTTCAACCTGTTCCGTGGTCGCGTTTGCGCCGAGCATCGTGCGCGCGGTGTCGCCCGGAATTACAGAGAAGGCGAGAAAAGTAAGCAGCGATACGAGAAGGAGAGTCGCGAGAAGCTCGACGGCTTTCCTGACGAAATACAAGGCTGTCTGTTTACCCGTCACCCCCGGATTCTCCCGTTAACCTACAGTCTCGACCTTGATGGTATTGGTGTTGCCTGCTGTTCCGTTGATAAGCCCGCCGGTCATGACGACGTTGTCGCCATCCTTGAGATCAAGGACATCCTTTGCTACGTTAAGTCCGTGATAGAACATAACGTCCGTGGAATTGAACTCTTCGTTAAGGATCGGGATGACGCCCCAGCTTAAGTTGAGCCTTCTCCAGATACGCTCTGATGTGGTCATTCCGACGATATCGATAGGGCATCTGAAACGTGAGACCATTCTTGCGGTGACGCCGCTCCTGGAGTGAACCACGATAGCCTTTGCGCCTACATCGATAGCCATCTGGCATGTTGCGTGTGAGATAGCGTCGAGATTGTTGCGGATCTTAAATTCCTGTCTGGAGAAACGGTCCTTGTAGTTGATGTGCTTTTCGGTATATTCAGCCACCTCGGCCATTGTCTTGACTGCCTCGACAGGGTATTTGCCTGCGGCGGATTCGCCTGAGAGCATGATCGCTGAAGAACCGTCATAGACTGCGTTTGCGACGTCGGAGATCTCAGCTCTCGTCGGTCTGGGATTGGTGATCATGGACTCGAGCATCTCGGTTGCGGTGATGACCCTGCGGCCTAAGAGCCTGCAGCGCTTGATGAGCTGCTTCTGTACGCTCGGGACTTCAACGAACGGGATCTCAACACCGAGGTCGCCTCTCGCGATCATGATGCCTGCGCAGTGTTCAGAGATCTCGTCGATGTTGTTGACGCCCGCGCGGTTCTCGATCTTTGCGATTACCTCGATATTTTCGCCGCCGTTGGCATCAAGGAATTCGCGCATTTCGATCATGTCCTCTTTGCTGGAAACGAATGAAGCCGCAACGAAATCGATGTCGTTTGCGATACCGAAAAGGAGGTCGCTCTTGTCCTGCTCGCTTAAGAAATCGCCCTGCATGACCTTGTTGGGGAAGTTCATGCTCTTGCGGTCAGATAGGATGCCGCCGACGATGATGTCGCAGATGACGTCATTGCCGCTGATCTCACGCACTTCGAGAATGACAAGGCCGTTGTTGACCAGAACGCGGTCACCGGGCTTTAACTGCGAAGGGAGATCCTTATATGTGACGGCGACTCTTGTCTCGTCGCCCTCGATGTCGTCTGTCGTCAGGGTGAAAGTTCCGCCGTCCTTGAGCTCGACCTTGTGATCCTTGAAGGTCTTGATCCTGTACTCGGGGCCCTTGGTATCGAGCATTATCGCAATGGGGAGACCCAGCTTGGCTCTCACCCTCTTGATGAGATCGATCTTCTCCTGATGTTCTTCATGTGTGCCGTGAGAAAAATTGAGCCTTGCAACGTTCATGCCGGCTCTGCACATCTCTGCCAGAGTCTCATCGTTTGCAGAAGCGGGTCCGATGGTGCAGATGATCTTTGTCTTGCGCATTTATATTACTCTCCTTGAAAACAATAAAAAGGTTTGTCTGATTTTATCATTTGTAACCCTAAACTTCTGCACAATATTGTAAAATGATTTAGTCAATATTTTCTACATCGGAGGCTTTACATATGGCAGACGTAAGACCCGCATCCCTCAAAAGGATTACAACAAAAGCTTTGGCTGATGCGTTTATCGACGATCAGATCAAGGCTATCAAAGAGCAGGTTGGAGATAAGAAGGTTCTTCTTGCACTCTCCGGCGGCGTAGATTCATCAGTAGTCGCAGCGCTCCTGATCAAGGCAATAGGCAACAATCTCGTTTGTGTTCACGTCAACCACGGCCTCCTCCGTAAGGGCGAACCCGAGATGGTATGCAAAGTCTTCAGAGACGAGCTCGGCGCAAACCTCATCTATGTTGACGCAGTCGACAGATTCTTAGATCTCCTCGCAGGAGTTACAGATCCCGAGCAGAAGCGCCACATCATCGGCGAAGAGTTCATCAAGGTCTTTGCTGAAGAAGCGGCAAAGCTCGACGGCATTGCATTCCTCGCACAGGGCACCATCTATCCTGACATCCTCGAGAGTGAGCAGGGAATCAAGGCTCACCACAACGTCGGCGGACTTCCTCCGGAACTCGATTTCGAGCTCGTAGAACCCGTCAAGTATCTCTACAAGGACGAGGTCCGTGTAGTCGGTTCCGCTTTGGGTCTTCCTGACAAGATGGTCTACCGTCAGCCTTTCCCGGGTCCCGGCTTGGGCGTAAGATGCCCCGGTGCCATCACCAGAGACAGACTCGAAGCAGTCAGGGAATCCGATGCCATCCTTCGTGAAGAGTTCGAAAAGGCGGGCCTCGCAGGCAAGGTCTGGCAGTATTTCACAGTCGTTCCTGACTTCAAGTCCACAGGCATCAAGGACGGCAAGAGAGCTTTCGAATGGCTCTGCATCGTCCGCGCCATCAACACTACAGACGTAGTTAAGTGTACTGTTGAACCCATCGACTATGATCTCATGTGCCGCATCACGGACCGTATAACACACGAGGTTCCGGGCATCAACAGAGTCCTTTACGATTACACTCCGAAGCCGACAGCAACGGTCGAGTACGAGTAAGCTCGGGTCTTTCTCCCCGCTTAGTCCTCGCCGCTTCGCGTTTGCGGAAGACGCTCGAAGAGAGCCCCTCGCTTGGAAGTTGTGAGGAAGTCCGCTCGGGAAGAGCACTCGCCTGGAAATGAATATGACCTTTGGAAGGGGCTGTCTCACAAGTGACCTGTTCACTTCAAGAGGCAGCCCCTCATTTTTCAAAACATAGCGGGAATGTTCCGGCTGCGGACTGCACCCGGGAAAAAACAACGTAAACTTTAGCGTAAACTTTTGATCTTCAAAAGTTTACGTTTG
>SVJC01000062.1 GCA_015069215.1 Oscillospiraceae bacterium | reverse complement strand
AACACCTTTGACGGCATGCTCAAGGCGGACATAATGCAGATAATAATGGCTGCGGGATTCAAGGCAGCGTTTGCCAGGAACCTGTTATCTGAATACATTAACGGTTCACGAGACAGTGCCGAAGTTAAGAACAGGGTCGCTGACGTTCTCCGTTCCGGCGGTTATGCCATGACCTCCAGCGGATTAGGCAGTCTCATCGTTTCTGACATGCCTTCCGACCAGAAAATGGTCCAGATCGCTGATGCGGTAAACAAAGGAAGCACCGTTCCTCCCGAGTCTCTCGATAACTACATCAGGTCCTGCCTGACTAACAGAAGGCCTGTCGATTCAGGTTTCATCACGTTCCTTATCAGGTATCCGTTCAGCATTGCCGACTCAACAGTAAGGGATTACATCCTTTATGCTTCAGATCCCGATAAGGCCAGACACCTCGCGGCTTTCTTTGATTCGATGACGGGAACCCTGGCAGGAGGAATGTATAAGGTCAGGCTGGGCAACCAGGAATACCTTATGAACATCCTTCAGATCTATATCGTCTGCACGACGGATCCTTTTGACCTAGCAAACCAGTGCGCCGGAGTCATATCATCCAAGGGAATCTCCGGAAGCGACAAGGTCAGCTGCGGCAACAATCAGATGCCTTTCAGCAAGCTCATGCAGATGTTTGAACAGCAGCTGCCGGATACCACTAAACAGCTTGCAGAGATCTACTGCAAAAAGTCTTCACTTTTCGGGCGGTAACTCATGCAGGAATACGTCCGGTTGGATAATGGAATAATAGCGGGAATAAGGATCGCCGAGATCAAGGAGATCCCTTCTCATCTGCTGATCAACGAGAGCGGCAAGGACCGCGCTAACTACGACATACACCATTTCTTTGTAGGGCTTCTCCATAACTTCCATTCTTCCAACAGAGACATGAAGACCTGTGTGGAGCTTTTGTTCCTGAGTGAAGAAGTAACAAACCAGGCGTATAAAGCGCAGGTAAGGATATTCCTGATCTTAAGAGGCATCGACTCTGATGCGGCCCCTCTGAAGAGCCGCCTTGATTCCTACGAAGAGTTCTTCAGGAACGAACTCCAGGATAAGTTTTACGAAGTGGCTTTCATTCACGATCCTGAAGAACTTTTCGAATTCGAAAGAACGGTAAGGGGGATCGATAACGGAGCCGTTTACTCGGTCACAAAGAAGGAAGACGCGCAGGCTTTCATGATGTCCCCGACGGGATACCTGTACTATGTTGAGGTCCCTCAGCCTTCAGGATTCTTTAACGTGAGTTCCGTCACCAATCTGATGTCACAGTATCCGGGTTCTGCCGTAATGCTTCAGATAATCCCGACGGAATATACTCCCGAGGAAAAGGCTGCGATCGCGCAGACGAACCAGCAGCTTAATGTACTTGCAGCGCAGATGATATCCAGGATGATGCGTCCGGATACGATGTTCCAGAAGATCCAGTCCTGCTACCAGATGTATCAGGGAAACATCAGAAACGATGTCTTTCTTTATAATTTTATGGTCCTGGGATCCGAGAATGCTGCGGATTATCTTGCGGGAGCTGTGATCAACCTGCTCGAAAGGACCGAGAACGGTTCGACCGTCCAATGCTACGAGAAGATAAGGACTTCGTTCCCGGCGGGGTATTTTGACCAGTATCAGTTTCTGCCGTGGGTTCTTAACGGAACGCTTACCAATAACCTGAGAAACGGAATAATCTGGAATCACCAGTATCCGCCCATCCTGTTCAAGCGTTTCAAGCAGATGATCCTCAACACGGAGATCGCGCCCGTGTTTAAGATCCCGATCAACGACGACCAGACGATCGGCATCAAGACAAGAAAGACAAAGTTCTCAAGGGTCCAGCTTGATCCGAAGATCCTGGATGACGGCAACTTCAAGCTCGGACGGATCGAGAACGCGGCCAGAGGCGAAGAGAATACCAATGCCGGTGTTCCGATCAACCAGTTCTCAAAGCACGGTCTTGTAGTAGGCATGCCGGGTTCAGGTAAGACTGTCTTCTCAAGAGGTCTTCTGCTCCAGATGTGGAAGAGGTTTAAGATCCCGTTCCTGTCGATCGAACCTACGAAAACGGAATACAGGTCGCTGATCGACCCCATCCCTGAACTGAGGATTTTTACGCCGGGCAAGAATTCAGTCTCGCCGTTCCTCGTCAATCCGTTCATACCGCCTAAGGGCGTTACGGTAGAAACATATGCGCCGAGCGTTGCGACAGCGTTTAAGGCGGCATTTTCGATGCCCAATCCACTGCCGGATCTTTTCCTTACGGCAGTAAACGACTGTTATGCTCTCTATGGCTGGAACAAGGAATCCACTGTAGATGATCCAAATGTGCAGCCGTTCGGCATGTATGAGTTCATCAAGGTATTCAAGAGAAACATCGAGCACTCTAACTATAAGGGCGAATCCAAGGCCAACATCGAGGCCGCAGGTGTCGTCCGTCTCATCGGCATGATCGAGCAGAACAGCAATATCTACGATACCGTCAACACCGTGCCGATCGAAGAACTCCTTGAAGGGCCTACGGTCATTGAGCTTAATGCGATTGCGGACAAGCAGCAGAAAGCATTGATAATGGCCATCGTCCTGATCCAGTTCTGCGCTTACACGAAGAACAACATAAAAGGAGACGGCAAGCTCAAGAACATCCTCCTGATCGATGAGGCACACGTTCTCCTTGGCGGAAGCCAGAGCAGCGATCCCGAATCGGCAGGTGCCCAGTCGACCACGGTCGAGACGATGGAGGACATGATCAAGGAGATCAGAGCTTACGGCATGGGCATAATCATTGCCGACCAGTCTCCTTTATCCATCGGCAAAGAGATAGTTGCGAATACGGACGTAAAGATAGTATTCAAGCTTACCGAAGAAGAGAACAAACAGGTCATCAGGAGCGCCACCAACATGAGCGCCCTGGAGTACGAATCTTTAGGAAACCTCAAAGTAGGTGAGGCTTATTTCGCGAGCGGAAAGCTTGAAGACATATTAAGGCTCCATACTTACAACATCATGTCGCAGACCGACAGGCAGATCCTGACGGGAAGCAACGACATGACCGAGATCCACGATGTCATTACTGACGACGAGCTTAACGGCAGGATCCATTACTGGGAAGAAAACGGCGAAAAGCTCATCCCGCACATCGAGTGCAAGTATAACTGTTTCTGCGGAAAGCAGTGCGATCTTAAGCTTCGGACGAATGCTTACTTTGTCGCGAGCAGGCTGATAACCAAGAGGCTGCACGCACTCCCTGACAAGGCGGCTCTTCTTAAGTATCTGGCAGTCATGGACAAGGACATAGCGGAGATCAGCATGGCAGACAGCCGCATAGAATACAACCAGAGATTCGCAAACTGCGTAAAGATCAAGTTCCTTAGAAAGGCAATGATCAAGCAGAACTACGATCTGTCTGATGAAGGATATTGGGGACTTTTATCAAATCCCAGATTCATGAAGCCTGATGAAATTCAGTAAGGAGGTCTTGTATGGATGAGTTTGGCGAAAGCTTTGAATCTGATTCATCATTAGATTCAGGAATGGATCTTGGCGGAAGCGAGAGCTTTGATTCCCTCGATTCGTCTGACATGTCCTTTACTGAGACCGAGCCTTTAAGCGAGGGCTTTGACGAAGCACCTCTGGAAGACTATTCCTCGGGCGGTGAAGACCTTTCTTTCGATGAGACCCCTGCGCTTGAAGATTATTCGTCAGAAACGGCGGAGTTGCCTTTTGATGAGACGCCGCCGCTCGAAGACTATACTGCGGACACGGCTGAACTTCCTTTCGATGAAGCAGCTCCGCTTGACGACTTTTCTTCAGATACTGAAGAATTGCCTTTCGATGAAGTGTCTCCGCTCGAAGATCCGGACATGGTTCCTAACGACATAAATGACGAACTGGATACCCTGGATGCAGTAGAAGACGATCCTTCCGCAATGCTCGACAAGGCACCGGAAGAAGATCTGTCGTACTTTGAGGATGCATCTTTGGAAACTGCTCCTGAAAGCGATGCAGCGGAGCTTTCCGAAGAACTCCCGCTTGACGAGACGGTTCCTGAGTCAGCTGAGATCCCCGAATCTTCAGACAGCTTTGAAGAGCTTCCGTTTGATGAAGCTGAGAACGTGCCTGAGTCAACTGAGGTTACGGATATTTCCGATGAGTCGGCGATGCCGGAGACATTTGAACCGGCAGCAGAAGATGGCGGTGCAGAGACGTATGATTTTGAGACTGCACCGGAAACTCTCGATAACGTTGATCCCGAATCATCAGGCGAATTGGCACCGTCTGACAATCCTTACAGCGATGCATGGGAACAGTTTTCAGAAGAGGTCAATGAAGGTGATACACAGCAGGCTGACTGGGATTCGCTGAAGGAAGTCCCGTTTGCTGAAGAAAGTGCAGAAGATATGGGCCTGTCTGAAACTCCGGATGAGACCGCTGAAGCTCCTGAGCTTTCAGAATCTTTCGAAAACGAAACGGTACCCGAGTTTACCGAAACTCCAGAGAGCGAGGCTGAAACCGAGCTTGCCGAAATGCCTGAGAATGAGGCAGATTCTGAGCTTTCTGAAACACCTGAAGAAGTTGAAGAAAGCCACGAGCCTGCAAAGAATCTTTCCGAATATCTGAATAATCACAACTATAGCCAGGAAGATTATGAGACATACAGCAAGGATCCCGAATGGCGTGATCTCATGAGGAAAGAATATCCGGATACTGAGCTGCCGCCTTTGTCTGAGCAGGATGCGAAGAATAATCTTTCTGCTTATATGAATGAGCATAACTGGGGAATGGATGATTACGCTGAGTATTCTCAGGATCCTGAATGGAGAAGGCTGCACGAAACTGCTTTCCCTGATGATGTATTAGAGCCAATTGACCGCGAAGATAACTTAGGAGAATGGCACGATGTCAATCCTGAGATCTCATTCCGGGATAACCTTGATGCCGTAAATCCGGAGTACGACGAATCAAGACCTGAGACATTCAACAATTGCCAGAGATGCGTTCCTACGTATGAGATGCGTGAAAGGGGATATGACGTAACCGCAGAACTTTGTGATGACGTTGATGATTACCTTTCGTATCACCCTTACGATGTATGGGAAAATCCTGAGGTTTTGGATACTTCCGGAACCGGAAAAGAGGATATCGAGAAGGCAATGGCCGAATGGGGCGACGGTTCCCGCGCTCAGGTAGTAGTAACCTGGGACGGCCTTGATGCCGGTCACACTTTCATTGCGGAACAGCGCGGCGGCAAGACGGTATTCATCGATCCGCAGAACGCAGACAGTGACTGTTCTTTGAGTTTCGATGATGTCGCTTTAGGCGAGACAACGTTCTGCAGAATAGATAATCTACAGCCCTCATCGTACATTCTTGATTGTTGTAAGGAGGTTAAGAAATGATAGAATTAGAAGAAGCCAAAAAGATTGCATTTGACTACTTAAAGTGCAGTGGAGATCGGGTAATAACCAAGGTGTTTGATGCAGGTGATGAATGGATCATTTATGCAGGTATTCCGGGAGTAAAACAAGTAGGTGCCTACGGTGCACTTATCAATAAAAACGAAGGAAACGTGAAGCCGTTCAAGCTTCCTTCTCCGGAGAATTTCAAGAAGCTTAAGAGTTCAGAGTTAGTTTACGAGGCAACATCTAATACATAACAGGAAATCATTATGGGTTACGAAGAAGAATTAGAAGAAGCGCGAAGACTGCAATCGGAATCAATTACCTGATAAACCAGATCAACGCTGAAGTCGTAAGGCAGGAGCAGCTGCTCAACGAACTGGATTACCTGGACCGAAACATCCCCATTCTGACTGACAATGCAAGCGTAATGCACAGAGAAGTCAGCGGGATGGTCACCGACCTGCGTGATGAGGTCAAGAGGGCTGAGCTTGACGTATCTGACGTTTTCTATGCGATCGATACCACGGTCAAATCGTATTTTACGTACAAGACCATGAGTTCTGCGTCGAAGAGCATTTCGCAGTACACGGACGAGTATTTCACGAAGTTCAAGTTTTTCAATAAGCTCAGGCGCATTACCCTGGGTTATGTGATCGGATTGGATGCCCAGTTCGTTGAAACTGAGGAACTGAGAAAAGAAGTCGAGAAGGTATATCTACAGAATACCGAGTACTGGCTTGCATATGCGGCCATGGCCGTTGAGCTCTGGGCGAGCAACGAGAAGGAAGCTGCCGAAAGAGCGGTCAAGAAAGCCGTTTACATGGACAGCCTTAAGTCGTCTCTCTTTTTCCTGCTCGTCAATCTGAAATTCAGGAGACTGGATGCCGCAAAGAAGTGGTATCTGTCCTATCTGGACAAGGTAGACGTCGATAACGTCGGCAACGAGTGGCAATACATGCTGCAGGCTTATCTCATGGGCGTTTTCGGCGTGGATCCGGTCTTCAATGCCCTGGTCAAAGAGAACATCAAGGACATGTTTAATCAGCTTCAGACGCTGCATCCGGGTTACGGAACCCGCGTCATCAACAGCGCGAAGAAGTTTGCACAGACCTATGTTTACGTTACTGACACTGAATATGAGACGCTGAGAAGATACTGCACCGAATACGACGGCATGAAGTCCCTTCTCTCGGCGGCGGAGAAGAATACAGAACTCATCGAATACATAAGAAAGATCTGGGAAACGGACGAGGTCATCGAAGAAGATTTCGGTGCGAGAGTCGAGAACATCCTTTACGATCTCATCAGCGAATACGATGAGAAGGAACTCGAAGTCTGGAAGAGGATCCGTTACAACGAGTACATCATGAGAGCCAAGGGCGACGTCGCTTTGGCAAAGCAGAAGTACGATACGGAGTTCCCTGCAAACGGCGGCAAGAGCACGCTTGCCGAGAAGCTTTTCCAGTGGGCTTTCGAACAGAACTACGGAAGGGCAGATCTTACGATCAGGAGATTTGCTCTCTCGTTCCTTAAGAAATGGATCGCATTGGGATTCGCGAAATACGCAGAGGAATACAGGACCCAGGAGAAGGAACTGTACCATCTCAGCATCGACGGATGGGAAAAGGACTGCAGGGAAGGCAATGCGGCTGAGTACGCCAAGGAGATCCAGCAGTTCTACAAGAAGAACCGTTTCCGTAACTGGATCACGGATAAGTACGTCGATATCTTCCTTATCATGTGTGCAATTTCATTACTGCTGATAATAATCACCTTTGTTATGGTGGCGAAAGCGAGCTTCAGTCCGGTACCTCTGGTCATCGGCATACTGCTCGGTGCTGCCGGAGGGTTCCTCCTGTGGCGGAGGCTCGTCAACCTCGAGAAGATCCTTGAGATCAAGATGAAGAAGACGATCGGCATCATGGCAAAGGCAGTAGAGGAACTCGGAAGCTGGCGTAAGAAATACAAGACAGAGGATGCCGTTAACAAAGAGCTTATATCTGTATTTGATGATCTAGTCTATGAAAAGGGGATTTTGACAAATGAGTAATACACAGCGTGCCGTTGAAGAACTGAACAGAACGATAAACAATTTTGCTTCAGAGATTAATGTAAAGGTAGATGCAGTCTCCCACTCATCAGACGAAGTACAGGCGACCGCGAATAAGCTCCTCGACCGCGTACAGCAGTTCAAGACGGGAATGATCCAGAGCGAGGAAAAACAGATCGCTCACGAGAATCTCATAAGGATCGACCAGACTCTCAAGGAACAGTTCGGTGACCACGATGCGATCAGAAGAACGATAATCGGTGTCGTAAGGGATTTCGACATCAACCTCGTACGCACCAGCACGATCAAGGAACTGTCTGAGCAGCTCTGGATCACGTCATCCAGATATTGGCTCTCATATGCGCTCCTTGCCATCACTGCATGGGTCAACGACGATCAGGGAATCGCAAAGAGCGCTCTCGCTGAGTGCGTCAGAAGAGAGCCGCCTAAGGCAACGCTCTTCTTCTGTCTCATGAACCTCAGATTCGGAAGAAACCAGGTCGCAAGAAGCTGGTTCCAGGAATACCTGAAGACAGTGGATCCGAGCAATCTGGGAATCGATGCCGCCATCATGCTCCAGGCTTATCTGTCAGGACTTTTCGGTTCCGATCTTGAGCTTGAGCACAGGGTCAACACGGTCATCCGTTCATGGATCAACGAGCTCAATGCCGAAGGTCAGGCAGTTCAGGCACAGCAGTTGTACAGCAAGTATATCGAGACCATGGCAGTTCCCAATGCTCCTGTCTGGGAAAACGCGAAGGATCACTGCTCCGTATATAACGAAATGCAGGTCGCATACAGGGAAGCAAACAAGCCCTCCAAGCTTCTTGCTCTCCTCGATGAGATCGATGTCGAAGTTGACAACGAGAGCACCGCGGATTTCAGGAGCCGTGTGGATAAAGTCCTGAACGACCTTGTCAACAGCTATGACAAGGAAGAAGACGAGCTCATGAAGGAGAGGGATTACTTCAACACGATCATCGACTTCAACGGAAGAGTCGACGAAGCCAAGGCCAGCTTTAATGAAAAGCAGAAGATGGCAAACAACGGATACAACGTCGGCGAGAGAATGGTCCAGTGGTCAGTATACAGCCGCAAGGACGAGATCAACGTCAGGGTCAGGAAGTTTGCGATGCGCAATACCAAGGACTGGTTCCTCAATGCGGTCGAGAAGTGGTTCAGCAATGCAAACCAGCTTGCTCCTCTGGATTACCCCATCACCGTCGCCGATTGGTCCGGAATCTCCAATGGCGAGGATGCTGAGATCCTTGTCAGACAGATGGAAGAATACTATGCAAGCAACAAGCTCAAGATCTGTTACTTCAACGCACCCAATATTGCAGCCCTTATCGTGCTGATACTGTCATTGGGACTTGTCTTCCTGACACCGTATTCATTGATATTCACCATCGCAGCCGCAGGATTCCTGCTCTTCAGGATCCTTAAGGCAAACAAGGATTACCCTGCGATGATCAGAAGAAATGTTGCCGCACTCAGGAGCACCATCAAGGATATCGTTGAGTTCAAGGTATTCTTCAAGAACGAGATGAGCAAGCACGATCTGCTTATTAACAGGATCAAGAATATATAACAGAAAGGAATAAAGACTATGAGTGAGAACATTGGAACGAACAACCCGGGCGAAAGCGTTGACGATATGCTCGCAAGAAACATGCAGCAGATGTACGGATCCCAGAACAGGGGATACGATATTTCGGATGAAAGACTGACAGAGATGGAAAAGAAGCTCCCCAACTGGAGCCTTGAGCCGCCTTTCTCTTATCTGAAGTAACATGTTCTCCTTCCCGAAGCTCTTTAAGAAAAAAGCCGCTCCCGTTCCGGCAGAAGATACGAGGATATCTTTCAGTGAATGGTACAGGATGGCACAGGAAGCAGTCGAAAAAGACAGCTTCCACGATCTTGATACAAAGCTTTGGGAATCCTTCCCGGACGATTATTCATCCGAGAACGACCCGCTTCTTGCGGATGTCATGGGGAAACTTGAGACGGGTTTTCTGAAAGAAGCCCTGACCGGGTTTACGAACCGCTGGAACCGCGGGATGGAGAATGCGGACATTACCGAAATGAGGGCCGCGTGGAGCGACATGACTGTGTCAGCCGAAAAAGCGTGGGCCCTGGTAGACCGGAAACGGTTTCCGGAATACCTGAGAAGTGCTCTTGATAAGCAATTGACCGAGACGATCGGAAACATACAGAGCAATATCGAGAGCACAACGAAAAAAGCGGCTGACGAGACAATGTCACCGGTATTAAGGGATGCTTACTACATGGTGGTAAAGCAGCGCCTGAGTAACATATGGAGCACAGAGAATGTCTAACTTTAAAGGGACAAAGACAGAATTGATAAATTACCTTATCGCCAGGACTCCGCTGGTGATAATAGACACCAATGAGCGTGAGCGCGTTGAGAGGCTGCTTGCCGCGATAGCATCAGAGATCGGCGACGGCATACTTTATTACACGGAATCCGGGGACGTAAGATCCATCGGTAACAATGCCGGCGTAATGAAGGCAAATGACAATCCTCTCGGATTCTTTTTCGACAAGATGAAGAAGCAGAGAAGGCTCAACATCGTATTAGGTGATGTCCAGAATATCTCTACAGACAGTTTCTATGCAAGAGACCTGATGAACCTGCTCTATCTGGCGAATTCAACGGATTCCGTGGTCATGCTGATCACGTCGGAACCGGTCTGGAGCAGGATAAGCGGATTCGGAATGAGCGTTAAGCTCGATCTGCCCGATATCGATGAGAGGCAGTCACAGATCCGCGACTTCATAAAGAAAGCCGACGGGCGTTACGTAAACGAGTGGGACGATGAAGACATCCTGCGTGCAGGATCGATCCTCAAGGGATTTACCGAGATCCAGATCGAGAACATCCTTTCCACGGAAGTCATCGGAAGCAAGGGCCTTTATAAGAAGAGGATCTCTTCGCTTGCTTCCCAGAAACAGAAGATATACGGCAAGACAGATGCCGTCCAGTATATAGAAGTCCCTGACAACATTGAGATCGCCGGTATGGATCATCTCAAGAAATGGCTGAACGACAAGCGCGAGATATTCTTCACGCCTTATACCGTGCTCGGCGAATATGATCTCAAGGCGCCCAAGGGGATCCTGCTTGTCGGTGTTCCCGGATGCGGAAAATCCATAACCGCTAAGCTCGTTTCAAAAGAATGGGGACTTCCTTTGTTCAGATTCGACATCGGCTCAGTTTACGACAAATGGGTCGGAGGATCTGAAAAGCGCATGAGGGAATCGCTCAGGTTCATTGAGAATGTATCGCCCTGCATCTTGTGGATAGATGAGATCGAGAAGGTCATTTCCGACTCAGATTCCGATAATGACACGGGCAAGAGAGTCCTCGGTGAATTCCTTTTCTGGATGCAGGAATCGAATTTCAAGGTATTCATCGTGGCAACAGCAAATAACGTAAAGGCCCTTCCTTATGAGCTGTACCGCAAAGGAAGATTCTCGGAGATATTCTTCGTGGGTCTCCCGGACAAGGCAGAAAGAGAAGCTGTCATCCGTCAGTACGCCAGAAGGTCTTTGCACCGTGAACTGGACGAGAAGACCGTCTCCGCCGTTGCGGAAAAGACGGAGGGGTTCTCCAATTCCGACCTTGAAGCGGTCGTTAAGGAAGTAGCCCAGAAGTCTTTGATCTGCAAGGGCCTTGATGATGTCGAGGGAGAACTCATCAAGATTGCCGGAAACGTGATACCCATCTCAAAGGTTAATGCCGAACTTGTCAGGGAGATAACCGATTGGGGATCCGACAGGGCAATCCGTGTTTGATAGGAGGTAAGCAAATTGAGTAACGCCGGATTATATGCTGAAAAAAACAGGCTCGAACGCGAGCTCTCTGATATACGGTATGAGAATGCCAAGCTTCAGCGCGAAGTCGATCAGGCAGTTGGAACGATCGATTCTTTAAGGCAGCAGCTCGTCAACTACGAGAACAACGTAAACAATACGCTTGCCGTTTCCGAGTCGAAGATGAACAACTCGATCGCAAAGGCTGATACCGCTCTGGGTCTCCAGCAGCAGATCGAGGTACTTTACCCTCTTTACATGAACATAGAAGAGGCGGACAAGCGCAACAGACAGCTCCAGCAGAAGATCTATTACGATTTCAAGGATTACAGGATCATAAGAAAGATCATGCAGGGTATCATGGATAACCTGGATCTGAGCCTCGTAAGTGAAGAGATCATCTATAAGGCTGTCGAAAAAGAGCACCTCCAGGCACCTGACTTCTGGCTTACCAGCGCAATGCTCGCTGTCATGGCATGGAAGGCCGACAACCGTGAGATCGCAGAGCGCGCCATCAAGAACAGCCTTTCGCTCGACATAAAGAACACATGCATGTTCTTCATGATCTTCAATCTCCGTATGGGCAGGGAAGCAGCAGCTCTAAACTGGATGTCCGTATATGAGCAGCAGGAGATCAAGGGCGAGGACTATAAGACGATCCTCATGATGTTCTCGCTTGTCAGCAAGACCGTTTTCGAGAACATCAGCACGAATATCCGCGTAAGACTCGAAGCTTTTGTAGACAGGATCTTAAAGGAGAGCATGGCGAAAGAAAGCTTCAGCGACGAAGGCATCATCAACCTGATCAGGGAAAGAATGATCAGGACAAGGACCCGTCAGGATTTCGACTGCCCGGCATTGAGAAAGCACACAAATGCATACGAGTATCTGGCAGAGACAATGAGCTTTGCCGAGAACAACTCCAACATCCTCGACTGGATCTGCACGATCGTCAATCCGAAGACCAATGAACGAAATGCTTATCTTAAGCATTACATGGACAATCTCATAGCTTCTCCGAATGCCGTTGAGAAAGAGACATACGACGAGATGAAGAAGAACGATTATATCGTTGAGTGCCACGGCAACAAGGCAGACGCGGAGATCCGCTTTGCCCAGGAAATGCACAGGATGACGCAGGACATCAACCTCATTGCGGAGATGGTAAAGACCGTACACGACAATACGGAAGAAGAAGTCAACGCACAGATGAGAAGGAACATGTTCGTTATCCTCAAGGACTATGAGAAGAGAGGATACATAAGCTATCTCAATAACTACAGGGCAAGAACGAACAGCAGGTTCTCGCTGACCATTCAGGATTATAAGACGGAAGCCGACTTGAGGGATTTCCAGTCGGAGACCAGAAAGATAGACAGCCACTACAGCGCATGGCTTTCAAATGAGCTTTCCAAGGTTAAGGACGTTGCTTCTTACATCATGTTCGGCGCAGGCGTTGCAGTCTTGATCGGAAGCATCTTCATAAAGCTGATCGCTCTCGGAATCGGAATCATGGTACTGCTCGGTCTCATCGGAGGCATCATGATGCTGGTCAACAGCGGTACAAGAAAGCGTCTGACCAACACTGCCAACAGGAACTGCGCTAACGCAAAAGAGATCCTGAGACAGGTAGTGACCGAATACGGCAATGCATTAAACGGAATCAGAGAATACGACAACATCAGTGAATCCATCCTTGATGAGTTCGCTAAGATATAAGCGGAGGTGATATCGTGAGAAAGTGTATGAAATGTGGAGCAACATATGCAGATGACTGCATGTTCTGCCAGTTCGAGGGAGAAAAGCTTGTTTTGATAACTGATGCAGCCCCTGCAGCCCCTGCTCCTGTTCCGCCGGCACCTGTAGCACCCGCGCCTGCTCCTGCACCGGTTGCTCCCGCACCTGCCCCTGTCCAGTATCAGCAGCCCCCGCAGCCAGCCGTTCCGGCTCCCGCAGCACCTGCCCCTGTGCCTCCTGCGCCTGTAACACCGGCTCCTGTGGCACCTGCACCGGTTCCCCCGGCACCTGTCCAATATCAGCAGCCCCCGCAGCCGGTTGCGCCTGCTCCCGCGCAACAGTACCAGCAACCGCCTCAGCCTGCTGCACCGGCGCCCGCTCCTGCCCCTGTAGCACCGGCCCCTGTACCGCCTGCTCCTGTGGCACCTGCTCCTGTTCCTGCACAACAGTACCAGCAGCAGCCTCAACCTGCAGCCCCGGTACCCGCTTCTGCTCAGTATCAGCAGCCTCCTCAGCAGGTCCCTGCGAATCCGAACCAGGCAGCACCTGCAGGTACATTCAACTACGGCATGACCGTAGTCGAGAAGGCTGTAGTAGGCGTTCTGATCGGCATCATCGTACTTGCAATAGTACTTGGCATCCTGTTCATCACAGGCGTGCTGGGCGGCAAATAAAGGCACTTCATGAAGAAGTATTAAGGGGCTGTCTCACAAGTGACCTGTTCACTTCAAGAGGCAGCCCCTCATTTTTCAAAACATATCGGGAAGGTCCCGGCTGAGGACTGCA
>SVJC01000061.1 GCA_015069215.1 Oscillospiraceae bacterium | reverse complement strand
GTTTCTCCGATCCACTCATCGACTGCAAGCAGTGCAAGGCACGTCAGAGAGCTGACAACCTTATTGAGGACTGGAACAAAGAGAACGGTGTCGAGGGCGTATCCGTAGAAGGCATGAGCCCTGAGGAAATGGTCGCTTATATCAGAGAGAAGAATATTCCCTGCCCTGTATGCGGCGGCCACAACTTCACCGATATCAGAAAGTTCAACCTCATGTTCAAGACATTCATCGGTGTTACCGAGGATGCCACATCAGAGGTTTACTTAAGACCTGAGACAGCTCAGGGTATCTTCGTTAACTTTGCGAACGTTCAGCGTTCCGCAAGAAAGAAGCTTCCGTTCGGTATCTGCCAGATCGGTAAGTCTTTCAGAAACGAGATCACACCCGGCAACTTCATCTTCCGTACAAGAGAGTTCGAGCAGATGGAGCTTGAGTTCTTCTGCGAACCCGGCACAGACCTCGAGTGGTTCGATTACTGGAAGAAGTTCTGTCATGACTGGCTCATCAGCCTCGGCATCAAGGAGAACGAGCTCAGGACAAGAGACCACGCTAAAGAAGAGCTTGCTTTCTATTCAAGAGCAACGACCGACTACGAGTTTGCTTTCCCGTTCACAGACTGGGGCGAACTCTGGGGCATCGCTGACCGTACGGACTACGACCTCAAGCAGCACATGGAATATTCCAAGCAGGATCTCACATATTTCGATCCGGTTAAGAACGAGAAGTACATCCCTTACGTTATCGAGCCTTCGCTCGGTGCAGACCGTGTAACTCTCGCATTCCTCTGCTCCGCATATGATGAGGAAGAGCTGGAGGGCGGCGACGTAAGAACGGTAATGAGATTCCATCCGTTCCTCGCTCCTATCAAGATCGCGGTCCTTCCTCTTTCAGCAAAGCTTTCTGAGAAAGCCGGCAAGGTTTACGAGCAGCTTTCAAAGAAGTACATGTGCGAGTTCGATGACCGTCAGAGCATCGGTAAGCGCTACAGAAGAGAGGACGAGATCGGTACTCCTTACTGTGTCGTTTACGATTTCGATTCCGAGAACGACGGTTGCGTAACCATCAGGGAAAGAGACTCCATGAAGAATGTCGAGTACGAACCCGGCAACATCAGATTCCCTATTGATAAATTGAACGAATTCTTCAGCGATAAGTTCGATTTCTGATAAAATGATTTCTACGGGCCACAAGCTTTATGGGAAATTAAACAAATAAACATAAATGAAAGGCGGACAATTACAATGACAAAGTACGTTTACCTGTTCACCGAAGGCAACGGAAAGATGCGCGAGCTCCTCGGAGGAAAGGGCGCAAACCTTGCTGAGATGACAAACATCGGTCTTCCTGTTCCTCAGGGATTCACGATCAGCACAGAGGCTTGCACCAAGTACTACGAAGACGGACGTCAGATCAATGATGAGATCATGGCGCAGGTCATGGAGTACATCGTAAAGCTTGAAGAGATCACGGGAAAGAAATTCGGCGATCTCGAGAACCCGCTCCTTGTTTCCGTCAGATCCGGTGCAAGAGCTTCCATGCCGGGCATGATGGACACCATCCTCAACTTGGGTCTCAACGAGCAGGTTGTTGATGTTATCGCAGCAAAGTCCAATAACCCCAGATGGGCATGGGACTGCTACAGAAGATTTATCCAGATGTATTCCGACGTCGTTATGGAAGTCGGCAAGAAGTATTTCGAAGAGCTCATCGACAAGATGAAGGCTGAAAGAGGAGTTAAGCAGGACGTTGAGCTTACAGCTGATGACCTCAAGGAACTCGCTTCACAGTTCAAGGCTGAGTACAAGGCAAAGATCGGTTCTGACTTCCCTACAGATCCTAAGGAGCAGCTCGTAGGCGCTATCAAGGCCGTATTCAGATCATGGGACAACCCGAGAGCTAACGTTTACAGAAGAGACAACGATATCCCTTATTCATGGGGTACGGCAGTTAACGTTCAGTCCATGGCATTCGGTAACATGGGTGACGACTGCGGTACAGGCGTTGCTTTCACACGTGACCCTGCTACAGGTGAGAAGGGCCTCTTCGGTGAGTTCCTTACAAACGCACAGGGCGAGGACGTTGTTGCAGGCGTACGTACTCCTATGAAAATCGCAGAGATGGAGCAGAAGTTCCCTGAGGCATTCGCTCAGTTCACAAAGGTCTGCGAGACTCTCGAAAAGCACTACAGAGACATGCAGGACATGGAGTTCACAGTTGAGCACGGTAAGCTCTACATGCTCCAGACAAGAAACGGTAAGAGAACCGCTCAGGCTGCCATGAAGATCGCATGCGACCTCGTTGACGAGGGCATGAGAACACCTGAAGAAGCAGTTGCAATGATCGATCCCAGAAACCTCGATACACTCCTTCACCCTCAGTTCGATCCCGCTGCACTCAAGGCTGCAGAGGCTATTGGCAAGGGACTCGGAGCTTCTCCGGGAGCTGCTTGCGGTAAGATCGTCTTCACGGCTGACGATGCAGTTGCTTGGCACGAAAGAGGAGAGAAGGTTGTCCTCGTAAGACTCGAGACATCTCCTGAAGACATCACGGGCATGAAGGCTGCTGAGGGTATCCTCACAGTTCGCGGCGGTATGACATCACACGCTGCAGTTGTTGCACGTGGTATGGGTGAGTGCTGCGTTTCCGGATGCGGCGACATCGCTATGGACGAAGCTAACAAGAAGTTCACTCTTGCAGGCAAGACATTCAAGGAAGGCGATATCATCTCCCTCGACGGTTCAACAGGTAAGATCTATGACGGCGCTATCGCTCAGGTTGACGCTGACCCCAACAACGGTTACTTCGGCCGCATCATGAAGTGGGCTGACGAGTTCAAGAGACTTGAAGTACGCACAAACGCTGATACACCCGCAGATGCTAAGAAGGCTCGTGAGCTCGGTGCTGAGGGTATCGGTCTCTGCCGCACAGAGCACATGTTCTTCGGTGAAGGCAGAATCGACGCATTCCGTGAGATGATCTGCTCCGATACAGTTGAGGAGCGTGAGGCTGCTCTTGAGGTTATCCTCCCCATGCAGCAGTCCGACTTCGAAGCTCTCTACGAGGCTCTCGAGGGACATCCCGTTACCATCAGATTCCTTGATCCGCCGCTCCACGAATTCGTTCCTACAGAAGAGGCAGACATCAAGGCACTCGCTGCAAAGAAGGGCAAGTCTGTTGAGGAAATCAAGACTCTCATCGCTTCTCTCCACGAGTTCAACCCGATGATGGGTCACAGAGGATGCCGTCTTGCAGTTACATATCCTGAGATCGCAAGGATGCAGACAAGAGCTGTCATCAGAGCTGCTATCAACGTAAACAAGAAGCATCCTGACTGGAACGTTACACCTGAGATCATGATCCCGCTCGTATGCGAGATCAAGGAGCTCGTTAACGTTAAGAAGGTAGTTGTTGAGGTTGCTGACGAAGAGATCAAGGCTGCAGGCGTCAACATGACCTACAAGGTAGGCACCATGATCGAGATCCCGAGAGCTGCTCTTACAGCTGACGAGATCGCTAAGGAAGCTGAGTTCTTCTGCTTCGGTACAAACGACCTTACACAGATGACATTCGGTTTCTCAAGAGACGACGCAGGTAAGTTCCTCCAGGCTTACTATGAATCCAAGATCTTCGAGTCCGATCCGTTCGCACGTCTCGATCAGAACGGCGTAGGTAAGCTCATGAAGATGGCTATCGAGAACGGTAAGGCAGTTCGTCCTGACCTCCACATCGGAATCTGTGGCGAGCACGGCGGTGACCCGACATCCGTAGAGTTCTGCGATGAGATCGGTCTCGACTATGTATCCTGCTCACCTTTCCGTGTACCGATCGCAAGACTTGCTGCTGCACAGGCTGCAATCGCTCACAAGAAGTAATTGAAGAATACTTATTGAGTTTTAGAAATGCCCGGAGATGAACCTCCGGGCATTTTCTTATACTTATGTTTTCTGATGTTATATCCGAATCTTGCCTGACAATTTTCGTGATAATCAACACGCTGCTGAAAGACTGTTGCTTAAGCATCACAGACACCATGCATTGTTCGTTGTTTTAGCCCTTTCCGGATGGTTTAATCAAGCCATCAACCAAGAAACAACAAACACGGAGGATTAAAAAAAATGAACAAGAAATTTTGGATGCTTATCGTAACAGGTGCAGTACTCGCAGCAGGCGTAACTGCATCAGGTTGTGCTGCCCAGCGCCGCTTCAACCCGACAATCGTTCCTACGGCGGCAGCGATCGAGACAACATCCGAGACAGAAGCAGAGCCTGAGGAAACAAAGATGCCTGCTGCAGAGGAGAAGACATTCACAAACGAAAATACACCCGAAACAGCAAAGACATTAGAGAACAATGATGAGACTGAAAACGGCGATGATATCACGATCAATCCCGTTAAGGCACCCAAGAAGAAAACAGCAAAGAAGATCGTTAAGACAACAAAGAAGTTTTCCAAGAAGTCTGCTGCAGACAGGCAGAGAGAGCTTATCGTAAAGACAGCAAGAGAAAATGCCATGAAGTTTGCTGCTGGCTACCGGAACATGGGCGAGAAGATCGCTCTGGCAAAGCAGGCAGCTGCTAAAAAGGCTGCAGCCCAGAAGAATGCTGATGCAAGAAAAGACATGAACAAGGCTGCTCAGGATGCTCAGAATAAAGCTAATGAAGAGCAGGGCAAGCTGTACGTTAAGCGCATTACACAGAAGGCTGACGCAAGGATCGGCGCACAGAAGGCAGCTGAGACAGCAAAGAAGGAAGCAGAAGCTAAGAAGGCAGCTGAGAAGAAGGCTGCTGCAGCTAAGAAAGCCGCAAAGAAGCAGGCTGAAAGAAAAGCAGCATCCAAGAAGGCTGCGCAGAAGGCTTCTGACAGAGCAAAGAAGAGAAATGAGTCAAAGATGAAGAAGTATGTAAAAGCACTTGCAAAGAGAAGACTCACATCAAGAAGCAAGAATCATAGACATGTCGGATCACACTTCAGAACAGAAGCCAGACGTTACAGCGGCTACAGGCTCGAAATCTGATCTAAGCTGATAAACTTCAAAGCCGGGGCATTGCTTCGGACCGTTTGTGTTATGGATAGGGTGATATAATGATTCTGTTTATTATCCATTACCGTTTCTAACTGACAGACTTGCGGGCTTCATGAGGCTGATCATTCCGTGCAATAAGCAGATAAGCGTATAGCTTCCGGTTCGTATATAATAGGGCAATGAGCAAAAAAGGTTTCTGCGAGAAAAAATTCCGATCGATGCTTTTCACCGGCACGCTTACGATGGCCGTGGTCTATTTCATGCTCCTTTGCGACACGATCATCGCTGGCCGCTTCGTAGGTGAGAACGGAGTTGCCGCCATCAATGCGGTTACTCCTGTGACGGGCGTTGTTACTTTTGCGGCGAGCATAATATCTGCAGGTACGGGGATCCTCTACAGCAGAGCGATCGGTGCAATGGACAAACGCCGTGCCGACAAGCTTTTCGGACAGGGAATGATACTTAGCATTTCTGTTGCGGTCATCAGTTCTGTGGCACTCTATCTCATAAGAAATGCTTATTTCGACCTCTACGGATTATCGGGTCAGATCCTTGAACATGCCGAAGCCTATTACAGGTGGACGCCCGTAAATGCGGCCCTCAGCGTAATGTTCACTTATGTTTCCGAGATGGTATATACGGACGGTGACGAGTCAGTAAACAACGCTGCTTACATTATCCAGATAACGGCTAACATCGCAGTTTCGATAATCCTCGTAAGACTGATCGGAATGGCAGGCATAATCATCGGAACGATAACCGGTAATGCACTGGGCCTGCTGACGGTTGTGGTCCATTTCTTCAAGAAGAGCAACACGCTTCATTTTGCATGGCATTTCTCGATCAGGGACATATTAAAGATAATCAAGTTCAGTTTTGTTGACTCATCTGTCTATCTCTGCTGGGGACTGGCAGACTTCATTCTCATAATCCATGTCTCGTCACAATATGGCGACGGAGGTCTTGTAACTCTCGCACTGATCATGAACCTCATCGAGTTCAGCGTTGTCCTTGACGGTGTTGGCATGGCCGTGCAGCCTTTGCTTGGAACTTATTACGGCGAAAAGAACAATGTCATGATAAAGAGGCTGATGCGTGAAGCAGTCAAGTTTGCGCTTTTGGAAGGCATTACCGCCAACATCGTGGTGTTCGCTTTCGCAAAGTACTATTGCAGGCTGTTCAACATTTCAGATGCATCGCTTATGGGCAGCTCGATCCACGCCGTGCAGATAGTCTCGATCGGCATGACCTTCTGCAGCTTGGTATCGCTCATGACATCTTATTATATGCTCGTGGATCACGTCGGATTATCCATAGCGATTACCGTTCTTAAAGACGGCGTTCTCTACACGGTTCTGCCGATAGTTGCGTCCCTGACATGGGGCGAGACCGGCATGTGGACAGCGTTCGTGATATCGCCGATAGTAGCTCTCGTTCTGGCCTCAGCATACGTCTTACTCCGTTACGGTTATAGGAGATTCCCTCATCTTCTGAGGAATTCAGACAACAGGATAATCATCCTGGAAGATGAGCTCACGAAAGAAAACTGCGCGATACTTTCAACGAAGGTATCAGACATCATAGTTCATCACGGATATCCCAAGACCACGGCTAACAGCGCCGCGTTGTTTACTGAAGAGATAGGCCTTACGATACTCGAGAAGAACGGCAAGACGAAGAAACCTCTCCTTGCAGAGATATCGCTGTTCTTCGAGAAAGATTCCGTGGTCCTCATAGAGCGTGACTCCGGCGAGATATTCGACAGCACTGATCCGAACCTTAAGGTGGAAGGCCTCAGCAGCTTTGTCTTAAGCGGCCTCATGGGAGCCCACAAGGAAAAGCAGTACCTCACGACAACCGGTTATAACCGCAATCTCATAAGGTTCGCAAATGAACAGACCGAAAAAGCAGAATAAGAAAACAAAGGTAAAAGCTGCAGGCATCGTCATAGGTACGGCCTTATTCACGCTCTTGTTCTTTATTGCCGCACTTCTGACATGGACTCTTGGTTACTGGCATGACATCACTTTCGATGAGATCGTCTTTTACCTGAGCTCTCCGCTTGAGGGTACCGCAGGGAATGTCATCAACGCATTCATCTTCAAGGTGGCAGTGCCCTCTGTGGCGCTCTGCATCGTTTTTGCGGCCGTCTCCGTCCTGTTAAGCAAGAATAACAGAGAAAAGGCCAGAAAGGTCATGACGGTCATTCTGATCGGTTTTGCGGCGGCCTTTTCAGTCATTCAGATCGTAAGAGCCGACAGAAGATACGGCATCATCAGATACATCAGATCACAGAACAGTGTTTCCGAATTCGCCGACAATTACTATGTCGCGCCGACGAAAGAAAACGTAAGGTTTAACGGCAAGAAGAGAAACCTCATCTACATCTATCTTGAATCGATGGAGACAACGTTCACCGATAAGGCTCACGGCGGCGATTTCGAAAAGGATGTCATACCTGAATTAACAGATCTCGCGTTAAACGGCGGCGAGACTTTCGAAGGCGGCAATGACCGCATTAACGGCGGACACGTAATAACCGGAGCAACTTATACCATGAGCGGCATTGTCGCGCAGACGGCGGGGATCCCTGTCGCCGGAGGCAAGACCAATGCGGCTTCCACATATGCGGACTCCTTCTATCCGGGCATCAGGGCGTTAGGAGACATCCTGAAGGACGAGGGGTATGACCAATCTTTCATGTGTGGTTCGCCCGTGTCTTTCGGAAGCAGAAAGAACTATCTGAAGAGCCACGGAACGGAAGACTTTTTCGATTACGATTTTGCCGCCGCAAACGGGTTCATTCCGAAAGGCTACAAGGTATGGTGGGGCTTTGAGGACAAAAAGCTTTTCGATTTCGCTAAGATAAAAGCTGCTTCCATGGCAGATTCAGGCCAGCCGTTCTGCCTTACGATCCTCACGGCAGATACGCATTTCGAAGACGGCTATGTCTGCGATCTCTGCAGGAAGGACTTTGACACTCAGTATTCGAATGTCATGGCATGTTCGTCGAGGCAGGTCAGTGAGTTCATCAAGTGGCTTCAAAAACAGGATTTCTATAAGGACACAACGGTGATCCTTTCGGGTGACCATATCACCATGGATGCAGATTACTGCAATAACGTCAGCGATTCGTATCAGAGAAGGACATACGTAAACATCCTGAATTCGCCCGTGAAACCTGTAAATGACAGGCATAGGGAATATACGACATTCGACATGTTTCCTACGACCCTGGCGGCGATCGGTGCAGAGATAAAAGGCAACAGGCTGGGCCTCGGCACCAATCTTTATTCTGACAGTCCCACGCTTTATGAGAGGTTCGGACGTCAGACCCTGGAAGAAGAACTTACGAAAGACAGCAGTTTCTTCCGCGAGATCGCAAAATACGATCCGCTCTCAAAGTCCATTCTGGAGAATCTGGATTACCTTGAGATGGAGTGCACCTATAAGGAACCAGGAACGGTGGAAGTAAGCTTCTGGGGAATTGACAGGGCAGGGCTCGTGATCGATTCGGTCAGAGGCGAGTTCTTCGATACGTCCGGAAAGAAGGCCGGTTCATGTGATTTCGCGGTCGGAACCGACAAGACGTGGAAGGGCATCTTTAAGACGGAGTTGTCATTCAGGGAAGCATTTGCCGGAAGGATGAAGCTTACGGCAAAGGACACGAACGGCGATGAGCATGTCTTCTATGAGAATACCGACGGGCGTTCTATATTCAGGACTGATGACATAACAGCGTATCTGAAGACTGTTTCGGGACTTGAAGACGTGACGATCCTCACTGCGACCAAGGGCAATGCGGTTTACGGGCTGTCCCGCAAAGTCTCTGATTCGTTCAGGGACGCAGGCTTCGGGTTAAGTCTTTTCGGCAGCGGACAGAGCACATACTGTGCGGTCATCGGAAGTCAGATACAGGAAAAAGCGTCTGATGAAATGCTTGTGATAAAAGGTTCTCTTAAGGGCGGAGCAGAGTACGAAGTTACTTCTTCGGATAACGTCGCTTCCATCGTCATAGACAAAAAAGAATACGCGCTTGATAAGCCCGGGTTCAACTTCGCGGCTTTCGATGAGAGGACCGGAAAGATAATAGACAGGGCATCCTTTGACCTTTCGCCTGATGCAAAAGCCCGGAAGATGACCGATGATTCGATGGATATCGGCATGAGATATGATGAAAGCAAAAAGACGGTCGATCTCTGGATAACCGGAGCAAACCCTGACGTGCTTGCCGCAAGGCAGCTTCATGTATACATGTTCACCTGGGACAAGACTGATCCCAAGGCCATCAAGCGCACTGTCTTAAGCCAGGGCAAATACATGACCCACAGGGACGGAAGCAACGTTCCTTACTATTTCCTGAAGGACTTCGACGTATCGGGTTACGATCCGTCTTCTTTCGGTATGATGTTCTTCTTTGTCGATGATTCCTACGGAAATGCCGAATACAAGGTTAAGCTCGTGACCGATCTTTCGAAATTCAAGTCCGGGTCAGTTCAGATTCCGTCAGCCATAACATTTAAGGAAGGATAACCGGCCATCTTTTTGGGATTTTACCGAATTGCCTTATAATACGCGCACGTATATATAGCTTTGGTGTATAATCGTGGACATTATGAAGTTTCGGATGTTTTTTGCAATACTCGTATGTAAGATCCTGAGGGTAGTGGCCGGCATTTTCGGCCGCGGCTCGAGCATGCCGGGAAAGATCGCGTTAAAGCTCTTTCCGGACATCCTGGCTCACCTCAAGTATCCTGACACGGTCATCGCCGTAACGGGTTCAAACGGAAAGACTTCCACCGTTGAGATGATCGCCCATGTCTTCAGGGCAGGCGGCCTTAAGGTTGCCTATAACAAAGAAGGTTCCAACCAGACAGAAGGCGTTGCGACATTTCTGCTCATGGACTCTACGCTCGGCGGAAGGATCAGAAGTGATGCCGTTTTGCTCGAATCAGACGAGCGTTACATGAGAAGGACGTTCCATTTCTTCCATCCGAGATATCTCATAATTACAAACCTTTACCGCGACCAGATGACCAGAAACGGTCATCCGGAGTGGATCTACAACATAATCAAGCGCGGACTCCACGACGACATGACGCTCGTTCTGAACGCGGACGATCCGCTTGTTTCCAAGTTCGGCGCAGGCAGGGAAGGCACGCTCTATTTCGGAGCAGATCACCTTGAAGACGATACCGTAGTCAACGACAGCATCTATGACGACGGCAAGTACTGCCCAATCTGCATGGGACCGATGGAATACGAGTACTACCACTACAACCATATCGGCAAATACCACTGCACATCCTGCGGTTTTGCAAGACCTGATACACGCTGGTCGCTGACCGGTACCGACCTTGAGGAAGGCAACATCGTTATCAACGGCGAGTACAAGATCCCGCTTACGTTCAACGGTATCTATCACTGCTACAACACACTGGCAGCCTTTGCTGCAGGCGATCTCGCAGGCATCCCCAAGGATACGATCACGAAGGCTTTGGGCGGATATTTCCTCAAGAACGGCCGTATCGTTGACTTCAAGCTCGGCAAGTGCGACGGAAGGCTCCTTCTTTCAAAGCACGAGAACTCGGTTTCCTATGACCGTTCCATAGACGTAGTCATTAAGGACCCCAAGAAGGTCAATGTCATGATCATTGTCGACGCGATCAGCCGCAAGTATTTCACTTCGGATTCGAGCTGGCTCTGGGACATTGATTTCGAGAAGCTCAAGCAGGGCAACGTTGAAAAGATCTTCCTCGCAGGCAAATACTGCAACGATCTCGCTGTCCGTTTTGAGGCTGCCGGCATCGGGACAGACAAGATCGGCGTATTCGAATCGATATCGGATGCGGCTGCTTACGCCGGAACCCAGGCAGATTTTCTTTATGTGATCACGTGCTTCTCTGACAAGGAGAAGATCCTTTCGCTCGTGAAAAGAAAGGAGCTCTCATGAAAGCAACGATCCTTTATCTTTACCACGATTTCATGAACCTCTACGGCGACAACGGCAACGTGAGGATCCTTGAGAAACGCCTTAAGGATCAGGGATTTGACGTCGAAATCGTAAGAAAGACCGTTACCGACGAAGACATCGCTTTTGATGGCGTTGACCTCATATACTGCGGCTCCGGAACCGAATCGAGGAGGGCTGTTGCAACCGCTCACCTTAAGCGTTTCGAAAAGGCGTTTAAATCCGCTGTCGAAGCCGGAACACCCGTCCTTTTCACGGGCAATTCCTGGGGCATGCTCGGCAAGTCGATAACGACTCTGCAGAATGAGAAGATCGAAGGCCTCGGAATGTTTGATTTTGACCTGAAAGAAGAGATAAAGAAAAGATTTACCGGTGACTGCGTCGCGACTGCGGAAGGCTTTGAGAAGTCTTTTATCGGTTTCATCAACAAGTGCGACGTGATCGAAGGCTTTAGCGGATACATGTTCAAGATCGTTAAGACGATCGGCCAGATACCCTATGAAGCAGACGGCGTCAGGAAGGAAAATCTTTTCGGAGTCAGCATGATCGGTCCCGTCCTCGTAAAGAATCCTTTTTTCGCCGATCACCTTGTAAAGGTCATTACCGAAAGACGGGGCGCGACTTACAAAGAGATCTTCTATAAGCATGAGGAGAGGGGCTATGAGATGACGCTCCGGGCTCTCTCATAATAGAAATAAAGGCATTTATATGGTATCTTGATTCACGGAGGTGATCTAATTGCATTACAAATACAGACCTGTAGGCGTATGTCCGTTCAATCTTGAATTTGACATTGACGAGTCTTCAAAAGTCACCAACATTCATTTTGACGGCGGATGCAACGGTAATCTCAAAGCGGTAAGCAAACTTTGCGACGGCATGACTGCTGCAGAGATAGCAGCCAAGCTCGCAGGCAATACATGCGGCTTTAAGGACACCTCGTGTGCGGATCAGCTTGCAAAGGCAGTGCTCCAGGCTGACGCGGCTTTGGTAAAATAAGGATAGGGCACTGTAAAAGGGGATAGGTATGGCAGATACGATCAAATGTCCGAATTGCGGCGGTAATCTCAAGTTTGATCCGGAAACGCAAAAACTCGGCTGCGGCTTCTGCGGAGCTTCATTTGATCCTTCACTTTTCGAATCGAAGATCGATGAGCTTGTCGCGGACAAGCCCATGGAAACGGTTGCTCCGGAGCAGAATACCCAGCCGGCGGAAGAGGTCAAGACTGAAGTCTCTGAGACACTCGGACCTGCAGAAGATGTCAGGCCCGGCGAGACCCAGACCGGGACAAACGAGGGAGAACAGATCGAATTCGTATGCAATTCATGCGGTGCAAGAGTCGTTACCGACAAGAACACCGCTGCTACTTTCTGTGCTTTCTGCGGTTCGCCCGCAATGGTCGGCCAGAGACTTACAAATGAATTCAGACCCCAGTACATGATCCCGTTCAAGGTATCACGCGAGAAGGCTGAAGCGGCATTCCTCAAGTGGGCAGGAAAGGGAAAATGGACTCCTTTCGGATTCGTTTCCAAGAATAACGTCAAGAAGCTCACCGGACTTTATGTTCCGTTCTGGCTCTTCAACATCAAGGCTCATATCGACGTTGAAGCTAATGCCGAGGATGTTAAGATCTCCGGTGACAAGCAGATCACTTCATTTTACGAGATCAAGAGAACCGGTGATGTCGAGTGGAAGAATATTCCGCTTGACGGCGAGACCAGGATCGACGACAAGCTCATGGAAGCCATTGAGCCGTTCAATTTCCAGAACATGATCCCTTACGATTACAATTACATTCCCGGATTCTATGCCGACAGATACGATCAGGACGCGAAGGGCCTTGCATGGCGTGCGACCCAGCGCGGAGTGAGCGGTATGGATCAGGTCATCAAGGGATCCATAGGCAAGAAGTACGACAGGTATCTGATCACAAAGAACCGCAGCACGATCACATCGATGGAAGCAAATTATGCGCTGCTTCCCGTCTGGTTCATGTCTTACAAGTACCATAACAAGATGCACTACTTCGCGATGAACGGACAGACCGGAGAGGTCGCGGGAAAGGTTCCCGTCAGCACCGTTAAGAAGACAGCGTTCTTCTTTATTGTTCTCGCGATCGCTGCCGTCATTGCCAGATTCATTCTGGGTATTGTCATGAGAGGTATCTGGGGATGAGCAAAAAGACTAACAGCAGCAATCAGAAACTTTCAATATGGAGCGAGCTTTCGGGCGCTTCCGTCGGAGTAGGCATCGGCCTTCTCGTACTTGTCATCTTCGCCATCGTATTCTATGTCTTCATGAATCTCTCACCTGCGAAAAAGGTAAGGGTAGATGACTATGCAGAGATCTTCTCCGAAGAAGAGGAAAGCCGCCTTGGTGAGCTTGCAGCCAGGCTCTCGGCAGACAAGGACATCAACGTTGTTATCGTCACCACGCGCAACAAGGGCGACGGATATACGAATTCCGACCATGACTGCGAGAAATACGCGGGCGACTATTACATGAGAAACGTCAACACCGTTCCGCTTCAGAACAATTCAGGCGTCTGCATCTTGGTTGACCTTTCGATCGATGAGGACGGACAGCGTTTCTTCTGGCTCTACACATACGGTACGGCACATTTCGCAGTCAGCGATGACAACTGCTCGAGGCTCTTCTACAACAACAAGGAACTGCTCGGCAGAAAGGAATATGCGCATGCCCTGAGCAACATCCTTGAAAAACTCGGAGATTACTCATATAAGGGTTACGGTTCGATCGTATTCTTCACGATCATAATCCCGATCCTGGCAGCACTCCTGATCACGAAGCTGGCTACCCCTTCGAGAAAGCTCGATCCGGTTCCCGCTATGTCGACATACAAGGTCAGAGACCCGAAACAGGACATTTTAAAGACAGATACATTCAAATACAGTACCGTCGTGCATCTGGAGTCTTCTTCAGGCGGCGGCTTCTCCGGTGGCGGCGGAGGCGGTTTCTCCGGTGGCGGCGG
>SVJC01000060.1 GCA_015069215.1 Oscillospiraceae bacterium | reverse complement strand
TAACGGCGAGTTCAAATGCCGGCATGGTGTTTTCGGGAGCGTTGACATTATCTCCTCTGTGTGCGCAGACCAAAGGTCTGTCGACTTCCTCAAACAGGTAGGAATACTTGTAGATGAAGCCGCCGATGAAAAGCGTTGAGATCGAAAGAAGTATTCCGACTACCAGAGCGGAACGCTTGACCGAATAGTTCCTTACCTTGAAGATGTCGCTGGACAATGTGTAAAGTTCGCTCTTCTCATCAACATATTTATAGAACAATACCGTGAGAGCAGCATTGTTGATCGCCGGTGAGATGAAGCTCTTGAGGATCTGTCGGATAACATAAGTGTATGTTCCGATGTTCTCGGATTTTGAGATTATTCCCTTGTCGCCCTTGAAGAATGACCAGATCTCCTTCGAGTTGATGACGAGAGCTGAAGACAGTGTGTTTATGAGGAAGTTCATCAGGATCGTCAGAAGGAGCATCGTGAGCAGTGTCTCAACAAAGTGTCCCTTCTCGAGCTTTCTGGATCTCTTGCAGCTCTTGAATAAAGAATCCTTCTGCAGGACAAAGCTGTTGATCGAGAAGATGTATACAGTCAGGAAAAGGATCAATGCCGCATAGACGATGTTATACAAGATGTTGAGACCGCTCGTATAGTCGATCGTCTGATTGACGAAGCCCGGCAATATGAGCTTGAAAGTCGAGCCCGAAAGCGGCAGGAGCTTGGTCAGCGGGAAAAGTACCAAGATGAAAACGATAAGCAGCCAGTTCTTCGGATGAAGAGCCTTCTTGCAAGCCTGGTAACCGGCAATGAACATGCTGGTCAGATTGGTCTCACGGCCTACCTGTGCGACCGAGAACGTGTGAAGGAGTCCCGCGATCTCGAACAGCGACATGAGCGTTACGAGGATCGCGAAAACGATCATGAGGACGATCGAGAACGGATTCAGGAATACCTGTCTTACGTTATCAGGAACAATATAAGTCACTCCGCTGACCTTCATCATGGCCACGATCAGGAGATCCTTGAGGATCGAAGTGGCAACAGCGGTAAAGATCGTGCAGAACAGAATGAAGAGCGTAGCTTCAATGTAATCCTGCCTGAAAAGAAGCAGAACGTTCTTAAGGAAGTCCCAGAACTCACCAAAGAAATGCCTGATCTTGCCTCCGATAAAGCGTATGCCGCTCACAAAAGCATTTGATCCGGTCTTACTTTGAGATGTCATAGACAAACACCTCCGATATTTCATGATCGTAACCTTCATAGAAGCCCTGAGGCATGCCGAGAACGATCCTTGCACCTCTGTTATAAAGGAGAAGGAGCCTGTTATTCTTACGGTCGAAGGTCAGTCCTTCGATCTCGCCCTGGAGAGTTACGTCGTCAAAAGTTCTTTCCAGCGTGACAATGCAGCTGGTCTCGCCGTCCCTGACCGTTGTCCTGTAAAGGTGATCAGGTTCCTTGTCATCGGCAGTGCCGTCGTCGGCGGTAATGTAAATGCTTCCCTTGTAGTAAGCAATACCCTGTATCCACTGCGGCGGCATCTGCATGTGGACCTTGCCGAGATATCTGCCTGTAGCAAGATCGTATTTGTAGAGGTATCTTCCGCTCTCTTCACCGACCCAGGAACACATCCAGACGATCTTTTTGTCAGTGTCGATCGCTATGCCGGAGCACTCGAGCTGGCCGCTCGACTGCTCAAAAGGGAAAGTCCTCTTAAGCTTTAAGGTGTCAGCATCGTAAACGGCGATCTGGATGTTGGTGCCCACGCCGTCCATGAAATATTCCGCGCCGATATAGAGCTCGTTATTGTAGACATCTATGTCTCCGATGTGGTTGACTTCGATCTCATATCCTTCGAACGGACTCTCATTGATGGCCAACAGATTCCAGTTCTTATCGTATTTTGCAAGAGTTTTCGAGCCGCTCACCCAGAAGAAGTCGCCTTCGGCGCAAACGCCCTGACGGCCTTTGACTTCGACCGAACTCTTAAGGGTATAGGAATAAGAGGGCATCATGACGGATGCGTCATTTTCGGGCCTGTTGCCTGTCTTCTTGGATGAACACCCTGCAACGCTGCCTGCAAAGAGACACAAAGATAAGATCGCAGCATTTAAGCGAATGATTAAAGCCGGATTTTTCATTACAACCCCTCGTTACGAACTGACGGTCTGCGGCATGGACGTGAAACATATCACGAATCCGTTTTCGTCCTTCTTGATCACCTTGGCATAAATGCATGCATCTTCATGACGGAGCATGATGTTCTGCTTTTCCATAAGCTCCGCTTCAGATCGAAACAGCGCGAACCTCTTGTCCTGCGACAGTTTCAGGATCTTTCCGTGAAGTGTCTTGACACCCACTTTTTTCTCTTCGAGGATATAGAACAGGTATTCCTTGTCTTTGTCGTCATAGTCTTCCCATACTATGTGATGGACAGGATCCTCGCCGATTGTAAGATCTCCGATTCCCTCGATCTCATAGTATTTGAGCTCTTCAGGTGCGCCCTTCGGAAGGAACGTGCTCTCACCGACCACGGTAAGCTCTTCACTGATATGATTTCTCGTGTTCTCCGTGATGTAGATCTGTCCTCCGATCGTAAGGCTCTCCAGACGGCCGGTAATGTTAACGGCCGAGCCCATGCATCCGTACTTCATCTTCTTCTCGGAGCCGATGTTTCCGACGACGCAGTTGCCTGAATTGATGCCGATTCCCATCTGAAGCTCGGGATAACCGTTGCTTACGTTCCAGAGGTTAACTTCCTTCATGGCCTTCTGCATCTCGACGGCGCATTTAACGGCCAGGGTCTCGTGATCCTCAATGTCCTTGGGCGCTCCGAAAACTATGAAGATGCCGTCTCCGAGGAATTCGATGACGGTGCCGCGGTACTTGTGGATCGCTGCGACCATTGCTTCGAAATAGTGATTGAGAACGGTAATGAGCGTCTCAGCGTCAAGCCTTGAACTAAGGGCCGTAAAGCCCCTGAGGTCACTCATCATGATGGTGACGTTCTTCGTCATACCGCCGCTCTTCTGGCCTTCAGCCGTAGTGAGGGCGTAGTCTGCGATATCGGGCGAAGTGTATCTTACAAGCGCGGAATTGACCTTGATCAGCTGCGTAAGATCGGTGATAACGACCAGATAGACGGTCTCATCACCGTTGTAACAGGTCATCCTTACGTGAATATTGTGGACTTCGCCTTCGTTGTTCACGTAATCAACGATCGCTTCGTGTGAGGCGATCTTTGTCGTTACGGCATCGATGAACAGCTGGATGAGATCGTCATTGCCTTCCACGTATGGAACGGCACGCCAGATCTTCATACCGCTGTCTGACGATATTCCGAAAAGCTTCTCCGCAGAGGGATTGGCGTACTCCAAATCACCTGAAGACGAGATTATGCAGACCGCGTCTTCGGTGTTGGCGAAAAAGTATTGTGCCTGCTCCGGCTTTATCATTTGTTGAAAAACTCGGAGATTTCCTTACAAACGTTGAAATAATCGAATGTAAGTACTCTCAGACGGTATGAAAGGTGGCGGAGGATCATGTCAACCTTGACAGGTGACTCCTTGAACATTTCCTCGAGGTCATCGGGACGGATGATCTCAACATAAGTATCATCAGCCTCTACAACTGCAGTTGCGGAACGGGTCTCGTCTGCGATCATGCCCATTTCGCCGAAGCAGTCATTAGGGAACAGCTCGGTAAGCCTGAGCTGGCCTTCCTTGCCGAAGTTGCTGTAGATTCCGACGCTGCCGCCGTGGAGGATATACATGCATTTGCCGACTTCACCCTGCTTGAAGATGATCGTGCCCTTATTGTAGGTCTCGACATTCTTGGAGCCTGCGCCGGAAGCACTGCCGTTAGCCTGACGGATAGCCTCTGCACTGGGCTTGTTCATGTTGTACTTAATGCTCTTGAAGAAATCGACGTGCTTCTTGATAAGTGATGAGAACTTGTTGCTCTTCTGCTCACCGACGTCAGCCTTCATGTCAGCAAGGATCTTCTTTGCCTCATCGTAATCTGCCGTCATGGTCTTAAGTCTCTCACCGAGATGCTTCATGAGGGCAATGATCTTGTCAGGATGCTCTTTGAAATATGAGTCAAGCTCTGATCCGGGGATCTCGATAACGCTTGCGGAACCCTTTGCAACTACTGTGGAACTGCGGGGATATGTCTCGATTACGGCCATTTCGCCGAAATACTGACCCGGCTGAAGCTCAACGAGCTTTACCTGTCCTTCGATTCCGTAATTCAGATATACAACTGCACTTCCCTCAAGGATCTGGAAAAAACTGTCTCCGAGGTCGCCTTCCTTAATAATGATCTCACCATCTTTAAATGTCTTGTTGATAGTACTCATATAGAACCCCTTTCTGGTCTTCGATATTATTAAGCAATTTTAACATATTCAAGAGAAGGCTTAAATCAGTTTACTAATACATTTACCAAAGATTAATAAATTATACGGGAAAATATAACAAGCTCGGGGCATCGCGCTAAAAAGCCCCTGATTTTGTGTAGTATAATTTTATTTGTCATTATCGGAATCTGTCGAACATTTAGGTGACTTACATGGCACAAGACAAATTATCAGAATTCGTATCTAACGATATCGAGAAACAGAAGGGTGTTTCCATCCCGGTACACGCGGGCCTTTTGGAAAGGATCCTTGTCAGAACGACTGCCGTATCAAATCTCCATCCCAATGCCGAAGATGAGTTCTCAATGAAATCCGTCGGCCCGAGCTACAGGATCATCGGCGAATACGAGAAGAAATTCCGCGATGCAATGAGAATGGAGTCCAAGGTCGTTGAGGAGCCCCTCACCGTAGAGAAGCTCAGACCCAAGGGATATCTCCTCCTTAACGGTCACCACAGATGGGCTGCCGCCATGCGCTGCGGCATCAAGAGAGTCCCCATCAAGATCATCAACTGTGCGACCGAATCGGACATCAAGAAGATCCTCGAGAAATCAAATCACGACAAGCGCGCCGCGATCGACCTCGACGAAGTGGTCTTCAGGCCCAACGATTACCCTTATCTTGAGAAAAAGGCTTTCAGCTTCCCCTTGAGCTTAAGGCTCAAGAAGAGGATCCGCCTGGGTATCCCTGCCCTTTTCTATTATCTGGTAAAGAACGGTTACGACATCTGGGTATATGCCGCTGATTACTATTCGATCGATGATATCAGACGTTTCTTCAGGGCATATTCCGTACACGTCGACGGCATCATCACCGGTATCAGCAAAAGAGATCAGAACAAATCCGAGAGCATGGCCCGCATGAACGAGCTCATCGCGAACAAGTATTCCCTGAACCTTCACATCGACAACGAAACGATCCTTGAGACGCACATGAAGACCAAGGAATTCGAGGACCACGAGATAAACGCTTCGGAAGAGGAATGGGCAAAGAAAGCAATTGCCATTGTTGAGGAGATCGAGAAGCGTGCCGAAAAAAAATGAACAGGAAAAGATGAGGGTCTCGTTCGATCTGGATGAGGTCCTTTTCGTAAATCCGAAGACACATGATACAGAGAAAGCCCTCCCCTTTCCGTTCGATAAATTGTATAAAGAACGGCTCAGGGCAGGAACACCGGAACTCATAAACACATTGCAGAGGATGGGTTATGAGGTCTGGGTCTATACGTCTTCATTCCGTTCGGAAAGATACATCAAACTGCTCTTCCACCATTACGGGATCAAGTTTGACGGAATAATCAACGGCTCAAGGCACCTGAAGGAGGTTCAGCGCGGGAAATCCCAGATCCTTCCCCAGAAGGTCCCAAATGCTTACAGGATATCGCTTCACATAGATGACGAATCGGTCATCTGTTCATACGGCCGCGAATTCGGGTTTGACGCTTACCAGCTTGATGCCCAGGATGACGAATGGAAGGAAAAAGTCATCGCCAAGGCAGAAGAAGTCAAGCGTAAATGGGAAAAGACGAGGCATCTCCATTAAACGTTCAGATCTGATGCGGAAGGATGCCCGTAAGCGCTCTTTGCGCTTGTTACCGCCCTGATTATCGCCTCGCTGATGACGTCTGCAGCTATCGTGCCGACCACTTCCTGATCAGCTTCGACGTCGCCTGCAGAGACCGCAAAGATGCTGTCTCCGTCAAATGACGTGTGAACGGGCCTTATGGACCTGGCATAACCGTCGTGGCACATGCCGGCTATCTTGCAGAGTGCCGCTTTATCGAATTTCGCGTTGGTGATCACGACGGCCAGAGTTGTGTTGTCGGTAAACACGTTTCTTATCGTCTCTATGCTCTGCGTCAGGACTTTTCCGGTATCCGCGAAAGTCTTATTGTCCGCTGTAAGAAGGCCAGCTATCTTTTTGCCGTTCTTCCAGTCGTAAATGTCGCCCAAGGCATTTAGCGCCACTACCGCGCCGACCTTAAGGCCGTCTTTCTCGATCGCGTAGCTTCCTATGCCCGTTTTCATGCAGGTGTCCATGCCGGAGATCTTCCCTACCGTGCATCCGGTTCCTGCGCCAAAATTCCCATCCTTGTAGTTGGGAGCTTCCATGGCGCACCTGGCTGCCTCGTACCCCATCTTCGCATCAGGTCTGACATTGCTGTCGCCGACCATCAGGTCGAAAAGGCCTGCCTGTGATACGAGAGGAACGTGGGTGATCCCCACATCAAAGCCGATGCCGTGTTCTTCCAGGTATTTCATGACGCCGTCGGCTGCATTGAGCCCGAAAGCGCTTCCGCCTGCAAGGACGATGCCGTGGATTACCTGTGCCGCGGCTACCGGATTAAGGATCTCACTCTCACGCGAAGCAGGGCCGCCGCCTCTGACATCAAGGCCGGCGCGCATTCCTTCAGGGCATATAAAAACAGTGCAGCCCGTCCCGGCAGCCTGATCTTCAGCCTGTCCTATATAGACGGGTGCAACTTCATTTATCGGTATAACGTTCATTGGGGAACGGTCAAATGCCTGTTCAGACTATCTTGGCGATGCTGGAATCGAGTTCGGACAAGACCTTGACGATGAGTTCCTTGGGCTGCTCGGCGCCTTCCTCTATCCATCTTGTAAGGATGGCGATGCAGCCCTGCGAACGGTAGCATGTCTGGTAAGAGAGCTTGACGTCCTTGAAGTCAGCGCCGCGCTTCTCGGATTCGATCTTCTGGAGAAGACCTTCGAGGAGCTTCTGGAATCTTGCCCTGAGCTGGCCGGGAGCATTTGAGTTGAATACCATCTTGAAAACGTTCTTGTTCTTGTCAACGTAATTGACGAGATTGATGAAGAAGTCCTTGCTCTTAAGGTCCTGCATGTTCAGAACGAGCATTCCCCATTCGATGAGGATCTCCTGCTCAAGCTTGTCGTAAAGATCGTATACGTCAAGGAAATGCTTGTAGAAAGTCGCACGGTTGATATCTGCTATGTCTGAGATCTCCTGGACCGTAACCTTGTGAAGTTCCTTTTTTGTCAAAAGATCCATGAGAGCATCGTATATGGCTTTCCTGGTCTTCAGTGTCCTTCTGTCTGTTTTCTTCTCTTCCATATCGGTTTCATTTCCTTCCGTAATTCATCAGGATTAATTGGTCAGATAACTAATTATATCTCAATTATTTTTATATTTGTTTTGCAAGAGTAAAAATCCTGTTAAATAAAGAGGTCTGCTATACTTACGGTAAAACAAGCAAAAGAGGCATTAAAATGAGAACCGAATACAGAAACAACCCCGCAATGGACCCTTCAGGATTTGTCCTGCTGTCTGATTACGTTCCCCAGATAATCCAGGAGATCCGCTATTTTTCCACGTATAATTTCATCGGCGACAGGATCGACGGGTACGAAGAGCCCTGTGCCATAATCACGGTGGAAGCCGCGAGAGCATTAAAGAACGTCAGCAATGAGCTCTTTGTCCAAGGCTACCGCTTAAAGGTGTTCGATGCTTACCGTCCTGCCTGCGCCGTAAAGCATTTCGTTTTATGGGGCATCGAAGATCAGGACGTCAGGATGAAGCCTTATTTCTATCCCGATCTCCAGAAGCAGGAGCTTTTCGCAAAAGGCTATATCGCAAAACTGTCTTCACACAGCAGGGGCAGCACGATCGATCTGACGCTTCTGGACATGCAGTCCGGCAAAGAGGTCGACATGGGCGGCCCGTTCGATCTTTTCGATGAGAGATCGCATCCGGATTACAAGGGCATCACGGAAGAACAGTACGAAAACAGGATGCTGCTCCAAAACGTCATGGTAAGAAACGGCTTTGCGCCGATCGATTGCGAATGGTGGCATTTCACATTGAAGAACGAGCCGTATCCCGACACTTATTTCGAGTTCCCCGTATCTTCTCAGTATCTTAAAAGATAAGACCAGACGGCCTGTCTTTCAAACGCTTTCTTCGTCCGCCGGCTCTTCATCCGGTGACCATGACGGCTGGATCGGCTCGATCATGAGATTGCCGGAAACCTTTACGACGACCTGATATTTGTCCTCATAGACTATCTCTCCGGGCGAATTGGTATATACGAGGAAATACGGGTGATTGTATCTTTCGAGAAGCCACAATGCGGGGCGGATCATCTTCATCATCTCTTCCGTGTTCTCGGTCTTGAAGAAACACACGACCTTTTCCCTGTTCTTGCACTGGGGCGGCCACGGGAGATTCTCGGCAAACCAGCTGTCGATCTCTTTGAAAAGATCTGCGTCCTCTTTATCCATGACGTCATTCTGGATAAGCTGCCAGCACATACTGAATATGCCCTTGGCATACATCGTGTTGGCCGCAAGTTCCTGGCCCTGGATACGAACGTACTTATAATTCAGCTTCATAAGTCCACCTCTGATCTGATGATAGCATAGGGTTTTTGCCCGTGCGTGAGCATATTGTTAATAAAATCCGAACAGATTCCGGAGTCAGGGAAAACAAGAATTACCATTAAAAAACCCAAATAATACATATTTAAGGTTATAATATTTTTATAACAAATCAGAGAGGTCGGTATGTCGATAGATAAAAAGCGGTTTGACGTCAGCGCTTTTCTTGCATCGTTGTTCTTCATTTTCGGAACGGTGCTCGGCATCATCAGGTTTGCACTGGTACTCCCGACCAGGACCCTTCCAACGGCAAGTATCATAAACATCAGTGCTGACATCGGCTGCATGGCTTTAGGTTACGTTCTCTTTATCGTTACCGTCGTTGACAGATCCAAGAACGAGGAAAACCTGAATAATTACCTGCTGCTGCTTTTCACCTGCTTCTGCTCGGCATTCCTGGATGAGATCTGCTGGATCGTTGACGGAAAAGAACGATACATCTATCTCAATACCGTAGCCAACACATTGTATTTCATGGCCGCCCCCGTAATGGCTTACCTTTTCTGGAGGTACGTTATTTCGTATCTGGGACTGGAACAGAAGAAGGTCAGAAAATTCACGATATTCCTGTCCATCGGACTCGTCGTCGCCATACTGATCCGTGTGTTGAATCCCCTGTTCGGCTACTATTTCTTTGTTAAGCCGGACGGCACCTATCAGCGCGGTTCCATGTATCTGCTTTCTAACACTTATGCTTACACGGCAATGCTGCTGACGCTGATACTGGTCTTCCTGGCCAGGAAAAAGTTCAAGACACATCAGGTCGTAACATTATATCTGTACGCATTCTTCCCTCTCGCAATAGGTGTCTTCACGGTATTTACGTACGGACTCTCACTTTCAAGCCCCGTCATCATGCTGGTCCTCCTTCTCATGTACTGCATATTGAACGTTTTCCAGAGCAGGGAAAGATCACTCTCAGACAGGGAACTCCAGATGGCAAGTACGATCCAGGGCAGCATGCTCCCGCATGTTTTCCCTCCGTTCCCCGACAGGCACGAGTTTGATCTCCACGCATCGATGAATGCGGCAAAAGAGGTCGGCGGAGATTTCTACGACTTCTACATGCCGGACAGCGACCACCTGGTCATCACGATCGCAGACGTATCCGGCAAGGGCGTTCCCGCCGCTTTGATGATGATGGTTACAAAGACCCTGCTGAAGAACAGAGGACTTACGGATTTCGGCGATTGCGCAAAGATCCTCTCAATGGTCAACAACCAGCTCTGCGGCGCAAATGACCTCAACATGTTCGTCACCGTCTGGATCGGTATCCTCACGATCTCTACCGGTGAGCTGGTCACTTCAAATGCCGGCCACGAATACCCTGCGCTGATGAGAGCAGGCGGGGAATTCGAGCTTATCAAGGGACGTCACTCTCCCCCGATCGGCTGTGTTGAAGACATTAACTATAAAATAAGGACATTTAAACTCAATCCGGGTGATATTATATATATCTATACGGACGGTGTTACCGATGCGAACAACACCGACAGGAAGCTGTTCGGTGAAGCTCGTCTGTTGGAAGCTTTAAACCTTCCGGGAGACAAGGACGTTGTCTCCATCAACCGCCGCATAAAGGATTGTCTGAACAGTTATATGGAAGGCGCAGAGCAATTTGATGACATAACAATGCTCTGTTTGAAATATAATGGTGTTAACGCCAAAGAAGAGCCGGAGATCAATGACATGAAACAGCTAAAAGTTAATGCAGACATCTCAGAACTCGATAATGTATTGGCCTTTGCGGATACGATCCTTGAAGAAGTCGAGTGTCCCTCCAAAGCGCAAATGCAGATCGACATCGCGATCGAAGAGATCTTCGTAAACATCGCTCACTACGCTTACCCTGAAGGCCAGGGACAGGCAACGATCCTGATCGATGCGGATACGGAAGCTAAGAGCGTGGCGATCACTTTCGAAGATGAGGGCATCCCCTACGATCCGTTGAAGAACGAGGATCCCGACATAACACTCTCGGCGGACGACAGGCCGATCGGAGGTCTCGGGATATTTATGGTCAAAAAGAGCATGGACGACATGACTTACGAGTACAAAGACGGAAAGAACCGATTGACCATCAAGAAGAGTTTCTAATAAAATATAATATAAGTAGAATATGGAGGATCAACTATGTTGAACATCACAAAGAATGTAAATGGCGGTGACCTCAAGGTCATTCTTGAAGGAAGACTTGATACCACCACGGCTCCTATGCTTGAAGCAGAACTCAATAAGTCTCTCTCAGAAGTAAAGAATCTTACTTTCGATCTTGAGAAGCTTGATTATATCTCCAGTGCAGGATTAAGAGTTTTGCTCTCATCCCAGAAGATCATGAACAAGCAGGGATCCATGGTCATCATCAACACTTCTTCCGAAGTAAAAGAGATCTTTGACGTAACGGGCTTCTCCGACATCCTTACGATCAAGTAATCTTTCCGGAAAACAAAAGGACACTAATAAACCCGCCATAAGGAGCCGGCATGGCTCTGCGGCGGGTTTATCAAATGTTCGGGCAGGTGTTTTGAAGCTGCTGTCCGAAAATTTCCGGCAGATAACTGCCGTTATGTAACCTTGATCGTGATCGTTGCTTCCTTAACGGAGGAAGGTTCATAGCCGATGTTTCCCTTGGCCTTAACGCTTACCCTGACCTCGTAAGTCCCGCCTTTCTTCAGGCTGTCCTTATTGATGGTAACCTTTCCCGAAGACTTGTTGATGCTGATGTTCTTATCTCCTGAAAGTTTTGTGAAGATGAAGCCGCCGCGTCCGGAGGACAGACCGTCGAATAACTTGCCGGATGAGATCGTCTGTTTCTTTGTTTTGAGCTTTTTGCTGCTGACAGTGGCTGTCTTTCCGCTTACCGACAGCGGATTGGGTGCTTTTGTGAGTTTGTAATCTTCCAGATAACCTACGGCTATTGCCAGCTTTTCTGATTCAAAGAGCCCTACGCTGACTGAGGCGGACATTTCCACAGCAGAGACTCTGAAAGAAAATTCGGCATTTTCCGGATCCAGATCTTTATCAAGCTCTGTAGCGATATAGTTGTTGATGTCGGTTTTATTCTTATCAGCATAATACTCGTCGACCCGTTTTCCGCCGATGAATATCTCGATGTAATAACGATCGGCGCCTTCAACTGCATCCCAAGTCATTACACCGTCTTTAATGGTCAGATTCTTGATGGCAGCCAGATTACCGCCGGGAACGGCATTCGAAGCGTATTTATATGTTGTTTCCCACTGAGCAATATACTTCTCATTAACAGTATCGTATGCAACCATTCTGATGTTGTAAGTGTCCGTATTCTTAATGAAACCGGCCTTGATCATGAAATCGATCTGTTTGTTAAGAGAGAATTTCTTTGGTTCTTCTCCGACATAAACGTAGTATTCATTTATATAGATCTCATATCTGTCAGCTCTCTTAAGGCCGGTCCAACTAAGGTTACTATTTTCATCGATGGAGGCTGAGATCTTTCCCATTTTTCCTGCCTTCGCCTTGGAAGCGTAAGTGATCTCTCCGCTCCAGGAAGCATAAGTTTCCCAATAATCCGAACCCTCTGCTATTAACAAAACCGGATATTTATTGTTCGCGGATTTCTTGAGAGATCCTTCTTTGATGGCATCATCGATGTCTTTTTTCAGATTGATCTTATGCTCTTTGCCGGCTTTACTCTCGTTAAAATCGATGCATCTGACACACGCACCTGATATGTAAACGTTATAGGAAAGCGAATATTCTTCAGGATCGTCAACGGATTGGGGGTCAGGAATCATCTCTTTCCATTTCAAGATGCCCTTTTCATCGATACTTGCATCGATCTGTCTGCCGGCCTGAAAAGGTCCGCCCCATAATGTATATTTTGAGAAGAACGCACTTGGTTCTTTCGTTGTTTCAACAACAGTAGTCTCAGTCTCTTTCGGAGCCTCGGCCGTGGGTTTCTCAGATTCTTTGGGAGCTTCCGTTTCTGTGGCGGCAGAAGCAGAAGCCGAAGTGTCTTCTGTATTATCAGGGGCCTTCGTGCAGCCCGTGGCAAGACTGGCGGACATCATGAGTGCCATAAAAACCGCGCTGAATCTCTTAAATTGTTTATTCATAGAATCCCCTCCGACAAAAAGTTGGAAAATCTGTCTTTTATGACAGGATTATAAGACTTACGGTAAATATGTACAATTAATTTGATTAATTGCGGATAAACAGGGGGACAATATTCGCTCGTCATAATGGACTATATTTGCATCGTTTGTCGTATTTTTGTCGTAGATTCGGGTTAATAAAAATAAAAAAACCTGCAAACTATATCTGCAGGGGTTTTCTTTGGCGGAGAAGGAGAGAAATCGACAGAACAGGGCTATAGTGTCAACTAATCAACAGCTGGGACTTATATTATTGATTGTATTGTGGGTTGGTTGAAATGATAATCATGATGTCAACCAAAAACTATCACGGAGGAAACATTAATGAAAACAGATATGCCAACACTTAACCTTGCAGAAGAGCTCGGTTTGGAAGATATCAGTCATGTTACTGGTGGAACTGCATTTACAGCAGGAAACTATAACTATAACTATCACATAAGTCATCCGACTTCTTGTATAAAATGTCTGAAGAAAGGATATTTCACAGGCCAGGAAAGAGAAGACTATTTTTTCTTTGGCTGGTTCTCCAAACATCAGCTTATGTTCAGATGTGATGATTGCAATAATGAATGGTGGGTATATGGTGAATGACATGGCAGTATAGAACCTATTGGTTAAGTTTTTGGCCGATAGTTTTAATAATCGGAAAGAAAAAACGATGACGTCGGTCATCGTTTTTTCTTAGGAAGTTAATATGTAGGAGATTTATATGTTGATATGTGTTTTCGGGCTTTTCTATGTAATTTTAAGAATGTCCAATAATTCACGCGTTGCTGTTTTAGCACAGCAACACGTGCAAATAAACCAAGAATTATTCACAGCTTATTAAAAGAACATATATATATGCCAGAGCTGACAAAGAAAAAGTCTTTTTAATTATGTTAGAAAGTTGGATAATCCATCTTGCCTTGCTGTATCTTTATAGCCTGTCTGCAAATATTCTTGAACTCCTTTTCAGAAATACCGGTTACTCCACCGGCCTCCATCCAGGCACTGGCAAAGTTGGGCTTCGCAAAATAGCTGTCAAATTCGTTCCAAGAAGAGAAATTCTGAGGAATACAAAATGCTACCGCCCATGCTTTTCTAAGTTTCTCATCTGGAATCGAATCCAGAAACTCCCATGG
>SVJC01000059.1 GCA_015069215.1 Oscillospiraceae bacterium | reverse complement strand
AAGCCGTTGCCCTTGCTTCCGAACTGGAAGAGCTCCTGGCTGGGAAGGAGCATGTCAAACGTAATGACGGATATAAGACCGCAAACAAGGGGGATTACCTTGTTTAAGAACTTAAGGCCTTTCTTTGCGGATGGGATCATGAACAGGAGCGGCAGTAAGATCAGGTATCCGCCGCCCTTTACTGAACCGAGGATAAAGGCCCAAATGCAAGTGAAAACAAGGGCTTTCTTATCGTCGGGGTTCTGCTTTAGAAGAAGTACGGATGAAATGAAGTTGAGTGATGTGATGATCACCATCGGGTCGTAAGAGAACGCGTTGCTCATCATGAGAGATGAGGGCAGGACTGCGCAGAGAGCCAATACCCATTTGCCGCAGGGAGCCTTGCTGATCGCGCGGTAACACAAAACGATGTAGAAGACGGCGGTAAGGAATTTGGCCAAATAGCAGTTTGCGACAGTTCCCAGACCGATCAAACGGCCTAACACGAGTGCCGCGGTCTGCGGAATATAGCAGAACGCAGAGTAATAGTTCATTTTCTGGGATGTCGAAGTCATCTCTATGAGCGACTTGTCAGACGCGAACACCCGGAAATTGTTCTTGATGATCTCAAGGCCGCCCGTGGAAGGAGGCGTGGAATTCCACCAGATATCCCGGAAAAATATAACGTCATCGGTCCTTCCAAGCCATTCTCCCGACTGCCCCTGACCCAGGAAAAGGTTGGAGAGACGGTAGCAGGCAAGGAAATGGGCTTCGCTGTCACCTGTGCTCCAGGGCGGTATCAGAAGGATTGCCGCAAGACAGAGCGGAACGGCGGTAAGAATAAAGAATTTCTCGGCAGGCAGTGCTTTTCCGGGATCATGCTTAACGAACAGATAGATAAATGTCCCGGCGAAAAGAATGAGCAGGCAGCAGACGGCCCAGGCGGAGACTGCTCCGGTCTGTGTGTTTACAAGAAGCCTGACATTAAGGAAATTGCCGTTTTTGGTGACGTTTACGGATACCGGAGCGTCAGAAACATTGGTGATAACGGCCTTGTAAGCTCCCGGATCCAGCCTTGTAGCGGAAGAAAGCCTTATGGCTGTTGCTTTTCCCTCGGGTGAACACATGGAGACGCTTATGCGGACATCTTTCATGATCTCCTTGTCAGAGCCGGGGCCCGTGAGATTAAATAAAAGGGCGGAAGGGTCTCCGTCCATGACAAAAAAGACTATGTGATCGAAGCCTGATCTCGTGCAGCTGAAAGAATAGTTTTTGCTGTCACCCGGGGTCAGAACATCAGACTGATATTCGGAAATGCCTTTTACCACGGCTTCTTTGCGGATCTTGGGTTGGAGGTCAAATATGAGCGCCGCGGCAAAAGCAGCAGCAAAAAACACTGCCGCAATAATGGTTAGATACTTGGTTTTCTTCATAGCCGGGAAATCCATTTGCCTCTCCTTGGATAAAGTATACAACTTATGGTCCTGCTGATTCCGCATTATTTCTGAATTTTATAAAAGTAACTTTGATATAATTAGTCAGTAAACTGAAAATATGGGGTTGGAATTAATGAAACCAAGCAAGCTTTTAAAGGTTGTTTCCATATCTCTTTGCCTTTCTGCGCTCATTGCTTCACAGGGCTGCGCGGCAAAGGGAGGAGAAACCGATATACAGACGACAGGCACTTCCACGGAGACTGAGGCGGTCACGGTAACCGATACTGAGAACGGCGCGGAATCCGTGTCAGAGACAGAGCCTGTTGAGTCATCTTCAGAGACCATTCCGTCATCACTTCACATGGAACCGCCGGAAGTTGATACCACCGCTCCAGTGTTTATAAGCTATCCGCGAACGATAAATCTCGTTAAGGGCACCAAGTTCGTGGCCGGAGACTATGTCGGATACATTGATGACGTGGACAAGGACGTTGAATTAAAGGTAACGGGTGATGTTGACATCAATACCGTCGGCGATTACCCGATCAAGATGACGATCACGGATGATGCAGGCAACAGCAAGACCATTGATGTAACGGTCAAGGTCTATGTTAAGAAGCAGCCTACGAAGAAGCCTACGTCATCGGCAACTTCATCCAAGTCGAGCAGCACCACGACAACTGCAAAGAAGACGACGTTCGCTGACCTCAAGAAAAAATATGAGACCGGCAACGCCTTTATCGGCATCGACGTATCCAAGTATCAGGGAAACATCAATTTCCAGAAGGTTAAGGATGCCGGCTGCCACTTCGTTATCCTGCGTGCCGCAATCTACAATAACGGCAAATTCGGCATCGACAGCAAGTTCGAGCAGTACTACAAGGATGCAAAGGCTGCAGGACTCCTCATCGGTGTCTATTACTACAGCGTTGACAATACGACTGAGCTCATGAAGCAGCACTGCGCTGAGCTTGCTGAAGCTCTAAAGGGCAAGCAGATCGATTTCCCTGTAGCTTACGATTTCGAGAAGTGGAAGGGCTTCCAGAATCTCAAGATGAATTCCTCGGATCTCAACAACATGTTCTATCTGTTCTGTTCCGAGATGGAAAGATACGGTTACGATGCAATGATCTATGCAAATCCTTACTTCCTGAGGAATTGGTTCAAGCCGGGTCATTACAAGATCTGGCTCGCAGACTGGAAGACCCAGCCGTCTTACGAAGGAACCATCCATTTCTGGCAGTTCTCCGCAAAAGGAAGGATCGACGGCATTTCGACCGACGTTGACGTTGATGTCTACTATCCGGACGGCAGGGTAGTGGAGATCAAGAAAGAGAGTTGAACTGATGGCTAAGGATAAAGGCCTTCCAAAAGGCGTCATGGGATACAAAGAGTTTTTCAATAAGCTCAACAATGAGCCCGATTCACTTGGGCTCATCCTCATTTATGGGGAAGAACAGTATCTGATAGACGGTGCCGTCAAGACTGCAAAGAAAAAGTACATATCTGACGGCGGCGACATAGATTACAGCCTTATCGACACCAGGACCGGTGACGATTTCAGCTTCAGCAAGCTTGAAGAAATGACTTCAATGCCGCCCTGGATGTCTTCCAGGCGCCTTGTGATAATCAGGCAGTCGGGCATCATGGGCAAAGAGCTTGAGGATAAGGATCTGGAAGTCCTCAAGAACATTCCCTCGTCGGCCGTTGTCATCTTCATCGAGGATTCGGTTGATTCCAGAAAAAAGATATTCAAGTCCTTCGTTCAGAACGGAACCGTTGTCCAGATGGCTGCCATGGATGAAGGCGACATTGCTGCCTTGATCTCGAAAAAGCTTGCCAGATCAGAGCTCTCGATCGACGGAAATGCATCGTTGTCCCTTATCTCAAGGTGCGGAGGCAGCATGCTCTCGATCACCGGAGAGATAGAGAAGATCACGCTTTACTGCCAAAATGCAGGCATTAAGCGTGTCACCGAGGAAGTCATCGAGGAATGCTGTCCGCCTGACATCAGCGGCAGGATATTCGACATCATGGACGCCTGCGGAGCCCAGAACCCCGCAAAGGCCTTGGGAACGCTCAACAACCTGATCCTTGCCAGGGAAGAGCCGGTCATCATGATAAGAGTCGCCGTAATTAACCATTTGAAACGTCTCATCATGGCTAAAGAAGTGAATAACGCAAAGAAACTTGCGGTATTGACGAAATCTCACGAGTTTTACGCCGGCAAGCTCACGGCCCAGGCATCGAGATTTTCCATGAACAGGCTTATTTCAACGTATCTTGCGGCATGCCAGTCAGATTCTGACGTTAAGCACGGTCTGATCGACGAGAGGTTCGCGCTGGAGATCATCCTTGTCAGAGCCTCGACGGCAGAAAAGAATAATTGACGCATTAAAGTTAAAGACTTAAAATCGCATATTGGATTTCTATGAATTAAGGAGAAATATATGAGTAAGATCGAGATGAAGACCCCAATCGTCGAGATGGACGGCGATGAGATGACCAGGATCATCTGGAAAGAGATCAAGGACATCGTAATCACACCGTTTGTCGACCTTAAGAGTGAATACTTTGATCTGGGCCTGCCCAACAGGGACAAGACTGCAGATCAGGTCACCATCGACGCGGCTAACAGGACAAAGGAACTTGGAGTAGCAGTAAAGTGCGCCACCATTACGCCTAACGCGCAGAGAATGACCGAGTACGATCTTCACCAGATGTGGAAGAGCCCTAACGGTACCATCAGGGCCATCCTTGACGGTACGGTCTTCAGAAGCCCGATCCTAGTCAAAGGCATCAAGCCTTTCGTTTCCTGCTGGGAAAAGCCCATCACGATCGCTCGTCATGCCTATGGTGACGTCTACAGGAATACTGAGTTCTTAGTTGACGGACCCGCAAGGGCAGACCTCGTCATCACATATCCCGACGGAAGACAGGAAAAGCAGACCGTATTTGAATATACCGGCGGTGGCGTCCTTCAGGGACAGTACAACACCGATAAGTCCATCACGGCATTCGCAAAATCCTGCTTCCAGTACTCTCTAGATACAAAGCAGGATCTCTGGTTTGCTACCAAGGATACGATCTCAAAGATCTATGACAGAAGGTTCAAGGATATCTTCGAAAAGATCTACAAGGAAGAGTATGAGGCTAAGTTCGCTGAGGCCGGAATCACATATTTCTATACTCTCATCGATGACGCCGTAGCAAGAGTCATGCGTTCAAAGGGCGGTTTCGTCTGGGCATGCAAGAACTACGACGGCGACGTAATGAGCGACATGCTTGCTTCCGCATGCGGATCCCTTGCAATGATGACTTCCGTTCTCGTTTCACCTGACGGCGTTTACGAGTTCGAGGCTGCTCACGGAACAGTTACGAGACACTATTACAGGTATCTCAAGGGTGAGACAACGTCCACGAACCCGATGGCTACGCTTTTCGCATGGACCGGAGCACTCCGTAAGCGTGCCCAGATGGACGGCCTTTCCGACTTGGAGAATTTTGCGGCAAGACTCGAAAAGAGCGCCGTTTCAACCATAGAATCAGGTATAATTACAGGTGATCTCGACAGCCTTCTCGACGTTCCTGAGAAGAAGGTTGTCAATACGACTGAATTCCTTAAGCAGATCGCTTCAAAATTGTAATTCATTAGGAGGAAATATAAATGAGCTATTACACCACATGGATCGAGAAGTCCGAGAACAATTCAAATGAGCAGGAATACATTGAATATGTAAACCGTTACTATACTCTTGAGAAATCAGTTTATGAGAAGATCCTCGGTGCTTATCCCGATAACGCTGAGTTCCTGAACGGTCAGCTTCTCGCTCTGTCCAGAAAGTTCGGCTTCAACGCTTCCAACATGGAGATCTTCGTCGGATTCCTTGACGGAATCAAGTCCAGCCTTAAGAATGGTGACGCTCTTGATCTTGAATCTCTTACAGATGAGTCTGAGATCAGCCTTGATATCGATTATGAGAAGCTTTACTACAATATGCACGATGCAAAGGCTGACTGGCTTTACAACATTCCCTCTTGGAAGAACATTCTCACGGAAGAGAGAATGAAGGAGATCACACACGATTACCGTGTAGCAAACATTGCACATTCCGATAAGATCGGAAGAAACGATCCTTGTCCGTGCGGTTCCGGCAAGAAATACAAGAACTGCTGCGGAAAGAAAGCTTAATTAGCTGAGGAGCACTTGGTTTGAAGAAGCTTATAACTTCAAAGTGGTTTATCGTACTTGCGGTATCGCTTCTGCTGATAGCGGGCATCGTACTGAGCTTTATTCCGGGAAGTCCGCTTAAAGCAGCGGTCGGCCTTTCTTCGAAAGCCGTTTCCCCGGCTCAGGCGGGCGTTAAGAAGACGGGAAACGCTTTCTCGGACTTCTGGGCTGCCATTGCTGACGGAATTGCCATCAGGGAAGAGAACAAGACCCTTAAGCAGGAGATCGCTGACCTCAAGTACAAGCTCAACCAGTATGAAGAAGCTGCCATCAGGTACGAGGAGCTTAAAGGAGCTTTTCATATCAGGGATACTTTCAGCAACTATGATATCTACGGTGCCACCATCCTTTCGAGAGAAGCGGATGAGTGGTTCTCCGTTATCAGGATCAACGCAGGTAAGAATGAAGGCATCTCGCTTGAGCAGGGCCAGTCTTATCCTGTCGTTGACGTTGAGATGAACCTTGTCGGCCGCGTTATCGAGACGGAAGGCTCCAATTCAAAGGTATTGCCGCTCCTTCACGAAGGATTCTCGGTCGCAGGTAAGGTCAATGAGGTCAACGGTGCTTCAGTAATCATATGCGGAGACTCAGTCCTCAAGAAATCGGGGCTTTGCCGCGTTAAGGGCATCGAAAAGGGCGTCAAGCTCGTTCCCGGTACGGTCATCGTTACTTCAGGCGAAGGCGGACTGTTCCCGGACGGTATCCCGATAGGTACCATTGTGAGCGTTGATTATTCCAACCCCGTTGAAGTTACGGCTACGCTGAAGCCTTTCTCGGTCATCGGCGAGCTCGAAGACGTATTCGTTATGATCCCGTATAATGCAGATTCAAAGAAGGAGGGAACTCCCGGAGCTTCCGAGACATCTGCTCAAGGTCAAGGCGGACAGGGCTGATGGACCGCAGAAGACTTATCAGAAAGATTGTCGTATACGCGGTTTATATCCTGCTGCTTTCATCGCTGCAGGTTTCTTATCCCAACCGTTTGGGTTTTTGGGGACAGACCGCGGACATCACATTCGTATTTGTCGTTCTGACAGGTTATTTCCACGGATTTAAGGACGGAGTCATCGTAGGACTCATAATGGGACTTGTCAGAGACTGTTTGGCTCCCATTGCCATTGTCGGATTTGACGGAAAAGTCCATGTTTCTGCAGGCATCGGAATGCTTGTATTGTTCCTGGCAGGCGCAGTCGGTTCTTCTTTCTTCACGAAAAGAATGCACAGAAACATTCCGTTTGCATTTGTTTCGATCGCTTTTACAACACTGCTTTATAAAGTTTCCGGTCATTTGATGGCTTATTCCTGGACGGTCCTTGCACCGGCCGTCGGAAGCTATGACCTGGGCTTTTATGAGATCGTCGTAAGATCATGTCTTTTGCAGACATTACTGAATCTCATCGCGGGGATCCCGCTCCTTTTGCTTTTGAGATTCGCAGGCCCTGTCGCCATGTCGGAACAGAAGCGTTCTGCTGATGACGTCATTATGGTAGGGGAGGAGAATTCATGGCTGCAGATCTGAAGATCGATGATTATAATGCATTTGACCGGAATTCCGATAATGCCGGCAAAAATGACAAGAACAGCCTTTTCAAGCGTTTTCTTGCCCTGTTCAGCAACCGCTTCCTTGTCTTGTCGGTCCTTTTCTGTTCTTTCGGCGTAGCGATCCTCGTAACGACCGCAAAGCTCCAGTTCTCAGGCTATCAGAAGACATTGTCCGAAGGTTCGACGGGTGTTTTGAGGCAGTATGTCTCAGAAGCCCCGAGAGGAGACATCCTTGACAGCAAAGGTCTGAAACTGGCGTCTTCGATCGAATACAACACCGTCATGATCGCCAATGCGTATCTGAACGATGCGGAGCTTAATGCCCTGTGCCTCGAACTTGCCAACCTCTTTGAGAAATACCACTGCATCACGGTGTCAGAACTTGATTCGTATTTCACGATGGATCCGAATCCGTTGTTCCTCAAGGAAGAGGACAAGATCAGGAGCTGGCAGTCGGATTCCAACCTTTTCGCGCTCGAGGACTACGGCCAGGGCGTAATCGTCACTTATTCCGACAAATACGTAAAGACCGATCCGAACGTCTTTTTCCTTTATCTGAGACAGAAATTCAATCTTGATAACACATATACGATCGAGGAAGCCTATAAGATCGTGAGGATCAGATACCAGATCTTTACCGATAACTGGGCATTCATCAAGGGAACGCCCATCAAGATAGCAACGGATGTCCCGCAGGACCTCATAAAGCTTTTCGCAGAGCAGAATTACCACTATATGGGAATCGTATGCGGAAAGGGATATGCGCGCACATATTCTCCTGAAGCTCTTTATTCCTGCCATGTATTGGGTTATGTAGGTCAGATTTCGCAGACGACATTCCAGGATCTTTCAAGGTTCGGTTATACGAACGAAGACATGGTCGGCAAATCCGGCGTTGAGTCGCAGATGGAAAGATACCTGCACGGAGACAGCGGCGTAACGCCTTACAATATCTGGACCAAGCAGGGTGAAGAGGGCATGTTCGTGCCTTCCGATTATGGAGTTCCCTCAAAAGCGGGCGCGACCGTTAACCTTACTATAGATTCCAAGCTCCAGAAGGTCGGTACGGACGCTCTGAAGCAGTATATCTACAACGCCCAGCAGCAGGAGGCCATAAATCATACCGGTTACAAGACCGCGAGCTCCGGTGCTTTCGTCGTAATGAACGTAAAGACGGGTGCCATCCTTGCGATGGGCTCTTATCCGAACTACGATCCTAACGACTTTATCTTAGCAAACTACGGTGACCCTCAAGCTGCGGAGCAGGTTAAATACTACTTGGGACTTGATGAATACGCCGAAATGACGGCTGCCGATCTCCCGCTGTGGAACAGAGCGATCATGTCAATGTACGCTCCGGGTTCAACATTTAAGCCGATCACAGCTCTTGCGGGATTGGAGAGCGGAACGATAACAACGGAATCCAATTGGATCACCTGTACATCGCCTTTGAACGTTGACGGATGGATATTCCGTTGCCTCGAGTATCCTAACGGAGGTCACGGCCCTTTGAACCTCGACAGCGCCATGGGAACGTCCTGCAACATCTATTTCATGAGATTGGGCGTCAGTACGGGTATCGATAACATTTCCAAGATGGCTAAGCGTTTCGGCCTGGGCGTAAAGACCGGCATCGATCTCCCGGGTGAGATCAAGGGAGTCATGTCGAGCAGAGAGACAAAGAGACTCCTGCACGAATCCGAATACGATAAGATCTGGTTCCCGTCAAATACCGCGCAGGTTTCGATCGGACAGTTCGATAACTGCTTTACGATCCTCCAGCTTTGCAGATACGTTGCGGGAATTGCCACAAACAAGCTCGTAAAGCCTTATATCATCGATTCTGTCATAGCAAGTGACGGTTCTGTCCTCTATAAGGGACAGGCTGAATCCGTTGATATCGGAATACCTGAAGAGAACATAACCGCCGTCAGGAACGCGATGAACTGTGTTACCGAGGGCTCGAAATACTGGAGAGGAACGGCCCAGAGGCACTTCGCATCATTCCCGATCAAGATCACATGTAAGACCGGAACGGCTGAGACGGGCTTCGAGAAGATCAGAAAAGAGTATTCAAACGGTCTGTTTGTCTGCTATGCGCCAAAGGAAGACCCTGAGATCGCTATCGCTCTCGTTGTAGAGAGAGGCGAGTGGGGTTCGTCCACTACGGTCATTGCCCAGAAACTCATTGCTGCTTACTATAATGAGCCCACAAGCAAGTCATATGCCATCTATTCAAACAATCCGGTTCCCGGTGATCATCTTGCCTAAAAATGAACTTTTGAATATGCATTTAGACAGTTTTTTCGCGATAGTTTTGTATTAAAGGGTAATTGTCGGTCTAAAGTTTTTAAGATAAAATTTTCACAGTAACTTTAATGGGGGCTTATTGATGAAAATCGTTCTGATGGCTGATAACAGGAAGACAGAGCTTCTTGTCAATTTTTGTATTGCATATAAGCCGCTCCTGGAGAAACATCAGCTTATCTCAGTCTATAACACCGCAAAGCTCCTTAAATCAGCAGCTGATCTTGATGTCTCAGGCCTTTCGGTAGATTATTCCGCAGGTTTTGAGCAGCTTGCATCCAGAGCTGAGTTCAACGGCATCGACTGCGTTATCTATCTGAGGGACGGCAGGACCAAGAGCGAATCCAATCCGGGCGAGCTCCTTGACGTCTGCGACCAGAACATAATCCCTTATGCTACAAACATCGCATCTGCCGAGATCCTTATTACTGCGATCGACAACGGCGCACTCGATTACCGTGAGTGGAATGCCGCTGACAGGCAGGGAACAGGCATCTGATCTTTTCATGAATATCCTTAGGATTCCAAAGGGCCCTCTGATGTCAAACATGTTTTTGGCATATATTGGCAATGAGATATTCGTAATCGATCCTTCCGTGTCTCCTGATGCTTTAGATTACGACATTCCGGCTTTATCCGGCATTCTTATCACCCACGGGCATTACGACCACATCAAGTATGTGGACGAATGGCATGCCAAATTCCCTAAAGCCCCGGTATACATGCATCCTGATGATGACGTTCTATTGCGGGATGCCGGTGCGAACTGTTCTTACATGGACGGCATCGCGAAGACCTTTGATTTCTATCACGAAGATCCTCAGGCAACCTTAAATTTCGGTTCCGTTGAGGTAAGGGTTATCCATACGCCCGGTCATACAAAGGGCTCCGTTTGCTATATGTTCACTGAAGGTGACGATAAGTACATGTTTACGGGAGATACCGTATTTGCAGGCTCCGTCGGCCGAACAGACATGATCGGCGGCTCTTATGAGGCTTTAATGGGCTCCATCGAAAAGATCAGCCGTCTGCCTTCTGACACGAGGATTTATCCCGGCCATGGACTCGATTCGACCATAGGCGATGAGATAAAGTCCAATCCTTTCTTTGCAATGTAAGGGTTTGCTTGACTTTTTAGTTATCATATATGTACAATGGGCAATGCAATGAAGGTGCGTAAGTAGTCTTTTTGCTTCCGGAAAGAGAGTCGTGTCACCGGCTGAGAGCACGATACGAAGGGCATTAGGATGAATTTCAACACCGGAGCTTCTGTCGAAAACGGCTTTTGAGCTGATTAAGCAGATGCGGTGCGCGGCAAGACAGCGCAAAACAAGTGTGTAAAGCTATAGTGGCTTTATGAACATGGGTGGTACCGCGAAGGTGCAGTTTATTGCGAATTCGTCCCGTGGCAATGCAAGTTGCCGCGGGCTTTTTTTATTGCATTTGGACTAACAACAAGGAGGAGATAAACATGGCTGAACTTAGTGAATTAAGCGCAAAGTTATCTGAGATCAAAGCCAAGATCGAGTCAGACCTTACTGAGATCAAGAGCTCTAAAGGTGTATTTGAGTACAAGAAGAGCGTTATGGACTCAAAGGAAGGTAAGATCGGCTCTCTCATGAAGGAGATGGGTAAGATCCCGAAGGAACTGAAGGCCGACTACGGCAAGATGGTCAACGAGATCAGGAATTGGGCAACAGAGAAGTTTGATGCCCTCGATGCCCAGTTTAAGGCTGAAGAGCAGAAGGCTCGTTATGAAGCTGAGACTATCGATGTAACACTGCCTTCAAAGAAGCTCAAGAAGGGCTATCTCCATCCGAATACACAGGTAAGGAACCAGATCGTCGACATTTTCGGCTCCATGGGTTTCTCCGTATATGAAGGAAACGAGATCGAGACGGATCACTATAACTTCACGGCTCTCAACATCCCGAAGGATCACCCTTCGCGCGACATGCAGGATACGTTCTACTTAAGCCCTGAATTCCTTCTGAGGACACAGACCTCGGCTGGTCAGGTTCACGTAATGGAATCCCAGCAGCCGCCGATCAAGATCATCTCACCGGGTAAGGTTTTCCGTTCCGATGACGACGCTACCCATTCTCCGATGTTCTCCCAGATGGAAGGACTCGTAGTTGATGAAGGCATCACACTCTGCGACCTTCAGGGTATGCTCGACGTTTTCGTTAAGAAGATCTTCGGTGAGGAGACAAGAACGCGTCTGAGACCTTCGTATTTCCCGTTCACGGAGCCTTCCGTTGAGGTTGACGTTTCATGCTTCCAGTGCGGCGGCAAGGGATGCAAGCTCTGCAAGGGAACAGGCTGGATCGAGGTCCTCGGTGCAGGCGTAGTCAACAAGAAGGTTCTCGAAGGCTGCGGAATCGACAGCGATAAATACAGCGGTCTGGCTTTCGGTATCGGTATCGATCGTATTGCCATGCTCAAGTACGGCATCAACAACATCAAGCTCCTGTTTGAGTCTGATCTCCGCGTACTTGAACAGATCGACGACTAAGGTAAGGAGGCAAGGATATGTTAGTACCATTAAGCTGGCTTAAGGATTATGTAGATATTGACGTTACCCCGGACGTTCTCGAAGAAAAGCTCTTCAGCTGCGGTTTCGAGGTAGAGGAAAAGTATGAAGTAGGCAAGGACATCAGCAAGGTCGTTGTCGGTGAAGTAAAGACCTGCGAGGCTATCGAGGGCACACACCTTCACCTTTGCACGGTCGATGCAGGCGAGAACGGTGTTCTCCAGATCTGCTGCGGTGCCGATAACGTTGAGGCAGGCGGCAAGTATCCGTTGGCTTTGATCGGCGCCCAGGTTTATGCGACGGCAAAGGATCACGTGACAGTAGAAGGCCTCATGACAATAGGCCAGGGCAAGCTCAGAGGCTATGATTCATACGGCATGCTCTGTTCAGGCGTTGAATTGGGCGTTTCCGAGGACATGTTCCCGGGTGCGGGTTATAACGGACTTCTCGTATTGCCTGCGGACAGCGTTCCGGGCAGCGATGTTAAGCCTATCTTAGGTTTGGATGATTATATTTTCGATGTATCCATCACGGCAAACAGACCTGACTGCCAGAGCATCTTCGGTATCGCCAGGGAAGTCGCAGCGGTTCTCGGAAAGCCCATTAAGGAGCCTGCCCTTGATTACACGGAGAGCGATGTTTCTATTGATTTCAACATCCGCGTATCAGCACCTGATCTCTGCCCGAGATACATCGGCCATTATGTTTCCGATGTCACCATCGGCGAGTCTCCGCTCTGGATGAAGCGCCGCCTTGCACTTGTCGGATGTTCAGCTATCTCAAACGTAGTCGATATCACAAACTACGTTCTTTACGAGCTCGGCCAGCCGATGCATGCTTTCGATTACTCTTACCTTGAAGGCGGTGAGATCCACGTACGCAGGGCTGAGAACGGCGAGAAGATCGTTACTCTCGACGAGAAGGAATTCGAGCTTACTTCCGAAAACCTTGTCATCTGCGACGGCAAGAAGCCTGTTGCTCTGGCAGGAATCATGGGCGGACTCAACTCCGAGATCCTTGATTCAACCAATGCCGTTATGTTCGAGGCTGCAAAGTTCGCTCACGACAACATCCGTAAGAGCTCAAAGGCTTTGGGTCAGGTATCTGATTCTTCCATGAGATTCTCCAAGGGAGTTGATGAATACACGACCGTCATGGCCATGAAGAGAGCTCTGCATCTCATTGAAGAGCTTGGCTGCGGCAAGGTAAGTAAGACAGCTTTCGATGTTAATACAGGCAATTCCATAGAGCCCAGAAAACTTACGGTAAGCGTTAAGAAGGTTAACGGTGTGCTTGGCATTACGGTTCCTGATGAGGATATCGTGCGTATCCTGACAGGCCTTAATTTCGCGCCTGAGCTTAACGGTGATTCACTTACGATCGCCATTCCCGGTTACCGTGTCGATATGGAGTCTTACCAGGATGTCGCAGAGGAAGTCATCCGTATGTATGGCTACGATCACATCGTTCCCACGTTCATTCCGACAGCAAAGGTCACGAGCGGCGGATATAACCTGAAGCAGCGTTCAGAGCTCAAGATCAGACGTGATCTTTGTGCCGCAGGCGCTTCTGAAGGCGTACATTATTCGTTTTTCTCACCCTCGGATTTCGATCTGTTAAAGCTCCCTGAGGATGCTCCCGAGAGAACTGCGATCAAGATCTTGAATCCGATCAACATCGATCTTTCTTTGATGCGTACGACCCTTGCTCCCCAGATGATCAAGGCGATGGCCAGAAACCAGAAGAACGGCATCCTTACAGGCCGAATCTACGAAATGGGCAACAAGTTCCTGCCCAAGAGCCTGCCTCTTACCGAATATCCTGATGAGCGTGAGACCATCTGCATCGGCGTGTTCGGTGAAGACGAGGATTTCTATTCACTCAAGGGCCTTGTAGACGTTATCGCATCTTCATTAGACGTTGAGTTCGATTACGAAAAGGATACCAAGACGTTCCTTCACCCGGGCAGAACCGCAAAGGTAATCTGCAACGGTGAAGAGGTCGGTTATCTCGGCCAGATCCTCTATGAGATCTGCGACGAGCTCGACATGAGAGTTCCTGCATATGTTGCAGAGATCGATCTGCGCACATTGAGCAAGTACTACGGCAAGGAAAGGAAGTTCACTCC
>SVJC01000058.1 GCA_015069215.1 Oscillospiraceae bacterium | reverse complement strand
CGATTGCAGCGAACTTCTTGAGACCCGTCTCAATGTTTCCGCCCTGGTAGTGAACGTTAACGAGCTTCTTGTCAGACTTAACATTGGATGTGATGGAACCTGCGCCGAGGTGAGCCTTGTAACCGAGAACGGAGTCACCGACGTAGTTATAGTGAGGAACCTGTACGTTATCGCAGAGGATGACGTTCTTGAGCTCTGTTGAGTTGCCTACAACGCAGTGTGTACCGACGATGGCATTTCCCCTGATGAAAGCGCAGTGTCTGACTTCAGTCTCGGGTCCGATGATCGCAGGTCCCTTGATATAAGCGGAATCAAAGATAACGGCGCTCTTGGCTACCCAGACGTCCTCTCCCCTCTTCTCATAAACCTCGTGATCGAGCGTGGGGCCGATCTTGAGGATGAAGTCCTTGATGAGAGGAAGCACTTCCCAGGGATACTGCTTACCTTCAAAGAGCGGAGCCGCTATCGTATGGCTCAGATCGATAAGTTCTTTGGTTTCAAACATGTTTTTATCCTCCGTATAAAAATGCGGCATATAGCCGCATTAGTTTATCTAAGTTTGAGTTTTGAATTTAAGTACTCTGATCTTCTCGGGAACAAAACGTTCAACACGGAAATATACGTTGGCATCCTTGCTCTTGACAACAACGGGAACCTCAACGATACCTTCCTTGCTTTCCTGGATGGCATCAAAATTAACCGTAGCAATGATGTCCTTGGAAGAAAGCGAGTTGATGGTATTCTTTCGTCCGACGATCCTGAGTTCTACTTCTTCGATCGGGAATGTAACTGATATGTCCTTTCTTTCCTCCGGATAAGAGATCGGAACGGTAATGTTTCTCGTAACAACAGGGTTGTTGTCGATCTGAATGTAAAGCCACAGGAACAGTGAAAGGAACAAAGAGATGACAAGGAAAATTACCCTTGTTGCCATGCTGACGCGCTTTGCGTTGCTCGTCTGGTCCGCTTCCTTTGTCTTGATAACGAGAGGCGAAGCTGCGGTATTGGCATTGCTGTTCTCGGAATTCTTATCCGCTTCTTCAGTGGATGAAGGTACCTTGCCGGCTGCATCGGCTGTAGCAGGACGCTTCCTGAACCTGTCGAAGAACTTGGAGATACCCGTCTTTCCGGTCTCGTAGGATGTAAGTCCCAAAAGATAAGAAAGATTTGCCTCAAGCTCCTTGGCATCATGCATCTCAAAAAGTCTTCCGTTAACTGCGATTGAAGTCTTTCCCCTCTCTTCCGAAACGACGACTACAACGGTATCGCCCATCTCGCTCGCGCCGATGGCCGCCCTGTGTCTGGTGCCGGTCCTTTCAAGAGCATGCATTGTAACGGAAAGCGGAACGTGGCAGCGTGCTGCTATGATCCTGCCGTCCCTGATGAGGAGACCGCCGTCATGCATCGGTGAACCCTTGTAGAAAATGCTCTGGAGAACGGAACTCGTGACAGAGGAATCGAACCGGACAACGTTTTCCTGTGAAAGGAGCTCATCAAGCTTTGTCTTACGCTCAATGAGGATGAGAGCGCCGGTATAAGATCTGCCCATCTCCTTGCAGGCGATGCAGATCTCGTTGATGAATGCCGAAAGCTCCGTGCTGTTAAGCTTTTCCTGATGCCTGAACGGATCAGTAAAACGGGATGACGTACGAAGACCAACCGTCTCAAGAGCTCTTCTTAATTCAGGCTGGAACAATACCACGAACAGTATCGCTATGACATAGAGCATCCTGTTGAAGATGAAGCCTACCATGTCGAGGCCGATAACGCCGCAGAACATAACGAAAATAAGGATCAGAACGATACCTTTGATGAGCTGCCATGCACGTGTCTGCCTGATAAAGAGAAGTATCGTATAGAAGAGGAACGTTACCAAAAGGATGTCCGCAGCATAACGGACAAAATCCCAGAAGCTTCCGAAGAATAAAGTACCGCTTCCGAGTGACTTTATAAGCTCGTTTATGAACTCAATTATCTGACTGATAAAAGCGGTATTAGACATCAATCAGGCTCCTTCGGAAATTACTTATAACTAAGTAATTATAACATAATACCAGTCGTTACAAGCCTTCCACGGGAAATTACGCACATTAACCTCAAATGGTCATCAACAAAGTTCAGATCGGGTTTTCCATCCTCGAAAATACCGCATTTTTCTACATTTAAGCGTTCTTTCGGAGTATCGGTCAAAGCCCTGAATATCTGTTTTTTTGAAATGCCGTAAGACAAAAGTCTTTCAGATTCCTGTGAAAGATCGGTGACAGAACCCGCAAGGTTTCCCGAAGGACCGAAATAAGTCCTTCCTCCTCTGGATTCTACAGGTGTTCCGCCCAGGTCGTACGTTCCGTCAGGCATCCCGGCAGCTCTCATAGCATCAGAAATGACGGCAATCCTTCCGTCAAACAGCTTAAAGAGCATCCTAAGGACAGTCTTATCCACGTGATGCCCGTCACAGATGACCTCAATGTAAGAATCCTCATGATCGAAAGCGGCACCTAAAGGCCCGGGTTCACGCTTTAAACATGGCTTGACTGCATTGAGAGCATGAGTAAGGCACTTTCCGCCCGCTTCAAAGAATTCGAAGGCCTTGCCGTAGTCACAATCGGAATGGGCAAGTGAGAAAACATACCTGTCGTCATATTCCCTGACAAGATCAATTACACCGTCTATTTCAGGCGCAACATCGATCATCTTCACAAGTCCCGGGAAACCGGATTCCAACCCGGTGATGATCTCTTTAAGCCTGTCTGCGGATACAAGAGAACCGGGATCTTGAACGCCTGCCTTTAAAGGACTCAGACAAGGTCCTTCAAGTCTTAATCCTGCGATCTTTGCATAAGCTCCGTCAGATGCTTTTAGGCTTTCACGTGCTTCGGATACGGCTTCTGCGGCTTTCAGGATCTTATCCTCATCAAGCGTCATCAGAGTCGGAAGGAAGTCTGAAACACCAAGCGACGGAAGCTTTTGAGCCATCTTCACTACATCTGCTGCATTCCCGTCTGATACGTCGAGACCGAACGAACCGTGAATATGCGAATCAAAATATCCGGGGACCGCTGTCAATTCCCCCATATCACGTTCAGCTGACGAGTCCTTGCCGTCATCGACATCGATGTCCGGTAAAATCGAGCCGTCTAAGGTTCTGATGTTCTTAAGACGAAGCATGGGATTTAAGTCTTTTTCTTAGGCTTGGCAGTAGGTTTCTTTGTAGGCTTCTTGGTCGGCTTTTTCGTCGGCTTCTTTGTAGGTGCCTTAGTTGTCTCCGCTGTGGATTCGGTTGTCGTTTCCTCAGTGGTCTCAGAGGATTCGGTAGTTCTCCTCGTGGATGGCATTGCAGCCTGCGTAGTTTCGGAATTTACCGAAGCAAGAGCCTCTTCTTTTGCCTTATTTGCGAGATATTCATCGTACTGGGCCTTTGTCATGCCGTAATCAGAGCCCTTGAGAAGCGCTTCGACAATGATGAAAGCGATCGCATTGATCCTTATCTGCAGACGGTCTCCGCTCGTGTCTATCTCACCGTCGCCGTCGCGGTCATAGTCAGGTTCGACAAGCACGGAATCCAGGAACAGATACGAGTCGTCGTTTGTACGTCTGATCATTCCGCCGTAATTCTGGAGATTCAGGTTCTTGGTCTCCTTCATGTCTTCCATGTTCGTGAAGTTATATTCGAAACTGTCGAAAAAGACTACGGGGATTCCCGCTTCATCGAAAACGACATAGTCAGACTTGTTGGCTGAGACTTCATTATAGATGTCATCGACCTTGTCGCCGTTCAGGTCAGTCTTGATGCCGGATTCATTATAGTAGAGGTCAAATCCGTAGTTAGTGTACAAAGTGTTTGCAAAGCATACGTCATAAGCCTGATAGAGCTTTCTTCTCATCTTGTATCTGTTCTCGGAATTGAGAGACTTAAAGCCTGAAGAAGCATAGACCTTGTCGCCTGCGTAAAGGCTCTCCACGCAATACATTACGTCTACCTTGAGCTTTTCTTCCGAAGTAAGAGATTCGTAGAACTTCCTTGCGCCGGCATAGTCGTCATTGCCTGCTCCGAATGCAACGAAATAAACGTCATAGGAGAAAGGCGGATACTCGGCAAATGCCTTCATCGCAGTAAGAAGACATGCCGTTCCGGATGCATTGTCATTGATCCCGTCGTAGGAATATTCCAATGCGGTCGTCTCGGCTGAAGGATCCTCTTTACCGGTCTTCTTGGCTGTCGCGGTACTCGTTTTCTTGTCTGCGGGCGGGAGATTGTCATAGTGGGCACCGATAATGGCTATCCTGTGCTTCATCTTAACGTCACCCTCTGCATTCAGGTCATAGAAGCCTGTTCCCGGGATCTTTACGATGTAGTTTGTGGATGTACCCTTATCTGTAGTGAACGTCTGAATCTCAGGCTCAAACTTGAGCTTGACCATCTCCTGCCTGATGAGCTCTCCTACTGACTTTTCTCCAGCGGAATAAGGTGATCTGTCAGGAAAATCCTTTGCGATCATCCTGGCGAAATCAGAGCCGTAGCTGCCGTAATCCGCGGGCTTTTCCTTCTTATCATCCTTTGATTTGCAGGATGTTGCGAAAACGGTCAGAGCGAGCGAAATGCAAAGCACCAGCGCCGTAAGTTTTCTTCCGTTAACTTGTTTTATATGTCTTATCAAAATACAGTAACCTCTATCTTCAGCTGTCCTTGGGGGTGATCACTGACAGCCTCTTTTCGAACAGTCTCATCGCCTCAAGCTTGTCGATCTCGCGGATGACCCACTCCATCTTTCCTTCGGCGTTTCTGTCAAAGTCTACCACATTTAGCTTTTTGTCTTTATTCCTGTTTAAGGAATCTTCAAGTGATTTCTTGATCATGGAACCTGATACGCCCTCGAGTTTGTACGAAAGACCGAGCTTTGTATACAAAGGCTCCAGGACCTTGCGGATCTTCTCAGGAAGAGACGAATAAAGACTTATGGCGAGAGCTTCACCCTCAGAATAGTTCATGAATCTGAAATAGCCTTCGATCGCCGAAGCTATCTCGTTTCCGAAAGTTAAGAGCTGCGGATTCTTGCGTTCCAGAGCTGCTCTTGCAGCATATACTCTGTTGAGGAAAAGCCTAATGTCGGAAGGCGCGGAATCCGAGATCGTGGAAAGATCCGAAAGGAGCGCAGGATCAGCCAATACTCCGTATCTGATGATCTGTGCATATCCGTTTGAACGGAACTTGACCGGAACCGTGGAAAGGAACGTGGGATCGATGAAAACCGCATTCTGGCAGTTCGCAGCGCTCGCGCTGTCCTTATGCTTGCCCGAATTGACAAATGACCTGAGCGAAACGGCAGAATCTATCATGGCACCAAGAGTCGTGGGAATCACGATAAAACCGCAGTCTCCCGTATAGAGTGAAACGGCAAACGAAGCGCAGTCAATGACTCCGCCGCCGCCAAACGCGATGACGCAGTCGCTCGGACCGAAATCAAATTCAGTAAGATCCGCGATTATGGAGGCAACCGCCTTGAGATCCTTATTGTTGTCCTGAGCATCGATCGTGATCAGATACGGCTTGATGTCCCTTAAGACAAACTGGTTCTCGATCTTGTTATAGTAATATCCGCTGACCTGACGGTCGGAAATTATGGCGACCTTGATCCCGCCCCTTCTCTCCTCCTTCTGGAGGACTTCGAGCATGTATCCGGCCGCAAATTCAGAAGCTATTCCCGCTCCCGCAAAGCAGTCGAAATTCCTGTTGCAATCAAGTCTGTCCAAAATGTGCCTCCGGCTCCTGAAAGTTAATTTGTATATTACCACAAAAGTGCTAAAATGAATTCTCATATATATTAATTAGAAAAAGAGGGCTAACGATGACGATCAGAACCCGTTTTGCACCGAGTCCGACGGGCTTTATGCATGTCGGCAATCTGCGCACTGCGCTTTATGAATACCTTGTTGCCAAGCATTCCGGCGGTACATTCGTTTTGAGGATCGAGGACACAGACCGCGAGCGCTATGTTGAAGGCGCTGAGCAGGTTATCTACGATACACTGGCCATAGCAGGACTGAAGCACGATGAAGGTCCTGACATCGGCGGCGAATATGGTCCCTATGTCCAGAGCGAAAGACTTTCAATGTATAAGCCTTATGCCGAGCAGCTCATCAAGGAAGGCAAGGCATACAGATGCTTCTGCACCAAGGAGAGACTTGAATCACTCCGTGAGAATGCTGCTGACGGAATCGGCGGCTATGACCGCCATTGCCGTAATCTTTCCGAAGAAGAGATCGAAGCAAACCTCAAGGCCGGTATCCCCTATGTCATCAGACAGAAGATGCCTTTAGACGGCGAGACTTCTTATCATGACTTTGTTTACGGAGACATCACTTTCCCCAACAAAGACCTGGATGACCAGATTCTTATAAAGACTGACGGATTCCCTACTTATAATTTCGCCAACGTAATCGACGATCACACGATGGGGATAACTCACGTTGTAAGAGGAAGCGAATATCTGTCTTCAACGCCTAAATACAACCTTCTTTATGAGGCTTTCGGCTGGGAGATCCCCACATATATCCACCTCCCTCTCATAATGGGCAAATCCGTAGACGAGGAAGGCAAGGAAGTCATCTCGAAGCTTTCAAAGCGCCACGGCTCTACGGGTTTCCTCGATCTTATCAACGAAGGCTATCTGCCTGAGGCCATCATCAACTACATCGCCCTTCTCGGCTGGGCTCCCAAGGATACAAGGGAGATCTTCAGCCTTGAAGAACTCGTAAAAGAGTTTGACGTCAGCGGCATTTCCAAGTCCCCTGCCGTTTTCGATTACGACAAGCTCGCTTGGGTCAACGCCGAGCACATCAAGGTCATGGACGAAGAGACGTTCCTCGCTCATGCAAAACCGTTCTATGAGGCTGCAGGAGTAAGACCTGACTGCTATTCCCTGCTCGACGAGCTCTTAAAGCCCAGGATCACCAAGTTCAACGAGATCTCCGAAAAGCTCGCTTTCCTTGAGAGCTATGCTGATTTTGACGTATCACTTTTCGAGCACAAGAAGAGCAAGTCAACACTTGAATCTTCAAAAGCAATGCTCGAAGCTGCACTTCCCGTTCTCGAGAAAACCGACTGGACCAGAGAAGCTATCTCCGAAGCACTCATGGCACTCGCGCAGGAGAAGGAAGTCAAGAATTCCGTTCTCATGTGGCCTGTCAGGATCGCTGCTTCCGGAGTTGCGGTAACTCCCGGCGGATGCGCCGAGGTCCTTATCCTTCTGGGACGTGAAGAATCCTTGAGACGCATCAGAGAAGGTCTTTCCAAACTTAATTGATATAGGAGTTTTACTATGGCTGAGAGCAAGAATTTCATTCATCAGATAATCGACGAAGAGCTGGCTGAAGGCGGAAGATGTTACGGACAGAAGGTCCATACGAGATTCCCTCCTGAACCTAACGGCTATCTTCACATCGGACACGCAAAGGCTCTGGAGATCGACTTCGGTACTGCTGAAGTCTATGGCGGTCTTTGCAATCTCAGAATGGATGACACCAATCCTACCAAAGAGGATGAAGAATACGTAGAGGCCATCAAGGAAGACATCCACTGGTTAGGCCATGACTGGGATGACAGGTTCTACTATGCTTCCGACTATTTCGAGCAGATGTACGTTTATGCCGTAGAGCTTATCAAAAAAGGTCTCGCTTATGTCTGCGAGCTCACACCCGAGCAGATGAAGGACATGAGGGGCGACACGCAGACTCCTGCCCAGAGCCCTTACCGTGACAGGCCCATCGAGGAAAGCCTTGATCTGTTCGCAAGGATGAGAGCCGGCGAGTTCGAAGACGGAAAGATGACACTCCGCGCAAAGATCGATCTTGCATCAGGCAACTTCAACATGCGTGATCCTGTAATCTACAGGATCAACCACCTGCCCCACCACAGGACAGGAACGAAGTGGGTCATCTACCCCATGTATGACTTCGCTCATCCGATCGAGGACGCCATCGAAGGAATCACGCACTCTCTATGCTCTCTCGAGTTCGAGTCTCACAGACCTCTTTACAACTGGGTCGTAGAGAATATCTCCATCGAGACAAAGCCCCGTCAGATCGAATTCGCAAGACTCGGCATCACACATACCGTTCTTTCCAAGAGAAAGCTCAGGGCCATGATCGAAGCAGGAATCGTTTCAGGCTGGGATGACCCCCGCATGCCTACTCTCTGCGGATTAAGACGCAGAGGCTATACGCCTGCCTCCATCCACAACTTCTCCGCAAGGAACGGCGTCGCAAAGGTCAATTCCGTAGTAGATTTCGCATTCCTCGAATACTGCTTGAGAGAAGATCTTAACGAGCACGCAAAGCGCGCAATGGCAGTCATCAGACCCGTCAAGCTCGTTATCGACAACTATCCCGAGGGCCAGACCGAGGAATTCGACATCGAGAACAATCCTCAGGATGAGTCCGCAGGAACACGTAAGGTCTCCTTCTCAAGAGAACTCTACATCGAGCAGGAAGATTTCATGGAAGTTCCCGCTCCCAAGTATTTCAGGCTCTTCCCCGGCAATGAGGTACGTCTCAAGTCTGCTTACATCGTTAAGTGTGAATCATGCGAAAAGGATGCTGACGGCAACGTCACTGTTATACACTGCACATACGACAAGGATTCCAGAGGCGGCAATCCCGCAGACGGCAGAAAGATCAAGTCCACCATTCACTGGGTCGACGCATCCAACGCCGTTGATGCTGAGGTCAGGCTCTATGACAGGCTCTTCACTACCGAGCAGCCTGATCTTGCTGACTGCAATTACCTTGATTTCATCAACCCCAACTCCCTCACTGTCATCACGGGAGCAAAGCTTGAGAAATCACTCGAGAACACCCAGCCCCAGGACAGATTCCAGTTCTTAAGGACCGGATACTTCTGCGCTGATACCAAGGACTCCAAGCCGGGTCATCTGGTATTCAACATGGCGGTATCGCTCAAAGACAGCTATAAGCCTGAGAACTAAGTCAGAATAACTGATAAGCCTGCCGGAATTCCGGCAGGTTTTTTTATGCCAGGAAAAATTATTCGGAATTTTTGTCACAAATCCGATTTTGGTTTTGTTATATGAGGTGAAGGGCCACATAAGGATCCTGAAAGCTAAAAGCTAAACGGCCCCAAAAGTAAACGACAAGGAGACAAGTAAATGGCATTGCCGACTGTTTTGTCAGTTTGCGTTCTTCTCGTAACAAGGTTGTTCGTACAACTTCTTTCCCAACAAAGTCACCGCCTGTTTCGGGCAAAAGTCCACACACCTGTAGCACATGGTGCATTTGCCGGAGGCAGATGCCTTCCCGTCGTTTATCACGATATTGTGTGTCGGACAATTCTTTGCACACAGCCCGCAACCGACACATTTTGCAGGATCGATCTTCAGCTTATCTGTATAGCCTGTCGTCTTGTTATAGAACCACAGTCTCTGTCCGAATAGACCTGCAAGATGAGCCCAAAAAGACAATCCTTCCTTGGGGAACCTGCCTGCCTTGATCTGCTCAGCTGCTTCAGCTATGCGTTTGTCGGCTTTAGCTATGATCTCCTTATTCTGTTCATGTGACTTTTTAAGAGCTTTGCAGTCGCCTATCGAATCCGGCATGACGATCTGAAGTCCGCCCGTTATCTCTGCCCCATATTTCTTCAGAAGCCTTGCCGCGCAGCCTGTACCGTCACCTGCAAACAATCCCATTGTCGTGATCAGGAATATCTTCTTGCCCTTCCAGTCTGCCTTATGAATGTTTATGAAATCTCTCACAAGATACGGAATATTTGAGAACTGTGTCGGATAAGCAATTATCAGTTCGTCATCTTTCAAGGCTTTGCTAACGTCAGGAGACTCGATCGGCACCAGTTCTCCTTTTGCTCCGATCTCCTTGAAAAGAAGTTCCGTTATGTGCTTTGTATTTCCGGTGCCGCTCAGACAAATTGCATTCATTTAACGCCCTCCAACAGCATGCAGAAAGCCTTCATAAGATAATCATGCCTGCTGATATCGAATCTCATCTTCAGGTATTCTTCTTTATCCTTGGCCATGAGGATTATCCCTGATATCGAAGACCACATCATCATGACCAAAGGATAGATGTCGATGTCTTTTCTTACATAGCCTTCCCTGATGCCGCTTCGTATGAAATCAGCAATGGCTTCATTGATCGCCTCTCCGGTCTCAAAGCCCAGGTCAACGGGGACCTTTCCCAAAGTACCTCTGTATATGACGGGATGTTCTTCGAACCTCGCTGCGATATCAAAGCACAAAGTGTAATATCTTATCTCAAACGGAGCCTCGCCGTCAGCAGCTTTCCTTGCATCACTGAGGATCTTCTCCATATATCTGCATACCAGAGTGTCCCAGATTAACTCTTTACTGTCGAAATACGAATATAGAGTTGTCTTGCTGATACCGGTTTTAGAAGCTATCTCATCAACAGATGTACCTTCATATCCTTTTTGCTCAAATAGCTTTTCAGCCGCCATCAGGATCGCGTCTCTGTAAAACTCTACCAACTTCATCCTGACCATGTTGTATCTCCTTTCTAACCGGAATACACTGTCTCCGGATCCCTTATTTCTGACTGGCAGTTCAATTTCTGTACTGCACGTTCATTAATTGTACTGCAAGTTAAACTCAAGGGCAAGAAAAAACTGTATCAGAAATAAAAAAGGCTTCCCGCCTTTAACGGAAAGCCTCAGTAACCTGCAAGGAAAGCTTTGGTCCTCTCTGCTTTTGGATTGGTGACCAGTTCATAAGCAGGTCCTTCCTCCACTATCACGCCGCCGTCCATAAACACTATGCGGTCGGCAACGTCTCTTGCAAAGGACATTTCGTGGGTAACTATTACCATCGTCATCTTCTCTGCTGCAAGATCCTTGATAACATTGAGAACACCTTTTGTAAGTTCAGGATCGAGAGCTGATGTAGGCTCATCGAAAAAGATTATCTCGGGATTCGTGGCAAGCGCTCTCGCAATGGATACACGCTGCTGCTGGCCGCCTGAAAGATTGCAAGGATATTCTTCAGATTTGGCGGTAAGATCCATTTTCTCAAGAAGCGAATTACAGATCGCATCGGCTTCAGCCTTGGATTTTTTATGTACGTGGATCAAAGCCTCGGTTATGTTTCTCCTGACGGAAAAGTGCGGGAAAAGATTGAAGTTCTGGAATACCAGGCCGAATTTTCCTCTGATCTCACTGAGCATTTTCTTATCACAATAATGAAGCTTTCCGTCCTTGGTATCGCAGAGTACGTCACCGCCTATTACGATCTTTCCGGAATCGATCTTCTCAAGAGTCGTGGCACAGCGAAGAAGCGTTGATTTTCCGCCGCCTGACGGACCGATGACCGCTACGACCTCACCTTGTGTAACCGTGAGATCTATACCCTTGAGGACATCAAGGTCATTAAAGGATTTATGTATGTCATGCATCTCAAGAATGTTCATTTCATGTCCTCACGAATAGTAGCTCATCTTTTTCTCGAGCAGGCCCAGGAGCGTCTCGATGATAACGTTCATCAAGTAATAGAAAAGTCCCGCAACGATGAAAGGCATTACGGAAACCTGCGCAGATGCAAGCGCCGAAGCCTGGGTAAACATTTCGGTAACGGCCAGTACCTGTGCAAGAGAAGTATCCTTAACGAGCGTTATTATCTCGTTGCCTACGGAAGGAAGAACTCTCTTCACCACCTGAGGCAGTATGATCTTGAAATATGTCTGCATCTTGGAAAAGCCCAATACCTGAGCAGCTTCATACTGGCCCTTGGGCATGGACTGTATTCCGCCCCTGAAGATCTCTGCGAAATAAGCAGCGTAGTTCAACGAGAAACCGATTATCGATGCTATGAACCTGTAATTGAAAGGTCCGATCTCAATGCTCCCCGTCTGCACGCCGAACAGATAGTATGGTCCGAAATAGACCAGAAGGAGCTGCAGCATGAGCGGCGTACCGCGGAGGACAGATACATATACCTTGAAGAAGACCGATATGGTCTTGATCTTGGACATCTTTCCCGCTGCAACGATAAGACCGAGCGGCAATGAGAATATTATCGTGAAGAAAAAGATTCCGAACGAGAAAGCAAACCCCTGTCCCAGGATCTTTACGGTGCTGAGGAGCGTCTTGTAGTTGCCGGTAACGCTTATCAGATACTTACGTACTACGAGAACGAGAAAAGGCATTAAAGCCAGGCCTGCCACGGCAAGCAGCACAACGACTATGGGTGGTTTCTTTACCTTTGCGCCGACGGGATAGTGTTTCTTGTGATTATTCATTATCACTTCGGAAACAATAATGCAGCCGACAGCCAGAACAATGCTCAGGACAGTCAGCATATAGTAGTAGTTATTCTCGATTGTTGAAATATCCGTGGGACCCATACAAGCGATTATAGCACACTAAAGCCCCGCCCGAATAATTTTCGAACGGGGCTTTACAGGCGTTAATTCAAATAATTACTTTGCGATCGTGGTGATGTCAGAACCAAACCACTTTGTGGAGATCTTTGCGAGAGTGCCGTCCTTAGCCATCTCTTCAAGAGTCTTCTGGACCTTGTCCCTGAGCTGTGTGTTGCCCTTAAGGAAACCAACACCGTATTCTTCAGCAGAGATTGCTTCATCAAGAACCTTGAAAGGCTTGCCGGATGTCTGGATCTCATAACGTGCAACGATCTCGTCCATTACGATTGCGTCTACGCTGCCCGACTCAAGCTCCATCATTGCGTTGAGGTAAGAATCTACCTGAACGAGTTCCTTAAAGCTTGCCTTAAGATCAGCCTTGCCTTCAACGGCAGCAAGACCGGAAGAATCTTTCTGTACGCAAACCTTGAGGCCGGAAAGATCAGCAAGAGTCTTAACGGAAGAATCGTTCTTAACGACTACGACCTGCTGGTTCTTCATGTAAGGAGAAGTCCATTCATACTGTGACTTTCTCTCTTCTGTCATTGTGAAACCATTCCAGATGCAGCTGATGTTGCCTGACTTGAGCTCATTATCCTTGGAATCCCAAGCGATAGGCTGAGCAACAAACTCCATGCCCATTCTTGTAGCGCATTCCTTTGCAAGATCAAGATCGAAACCTACATAAGAACCGTCATCAGATACGAAACCCATCGGCGGGAATTCGTTATCGAATCCGACGACAAACTTCTTCTGTGCTGACTTTCCGCATGATGTGAGCGGCATTACGAGCATAACTGCCGTAAGGCATGCTGCAACGAATTTTGTAAACTTCATATTAAACCTCCAAAACTTCTTGCCCCTATAAGGCAAGGAGCATTATACCACTTTAAATTACTTTGTACCGAAGATTCTGTCGCCGGCATCTCCGAGGCCCGGGAGAATGTATGCGTTCTCGTTGAGTTCCCTGTCAACATTGCCGATGTAGATCTCAATGTCAGGATGTGCCTTAGCGAGCTTCTCGATGCCTTCAGGTGCAGCGATGATGCACATGAACTTGATGTGCTTTCCGCCATGCTTCTTGATCGAATTAACGGCATCAACTGCGGAACCGCCGGTAGCAAGCATCGGGTCAACTACGAGAATGAGACGCTGCTCGATGGGATCAGGAAGTTTGCAATAGTAATCGTGAGGCTCATGGGTAACAGGATCCCTGTAAAGACCGATGTGACCGACCTTAGCAAGAGGAGCAAGTGCCTGAACTCCGGGAACCATTCCGAGACCGGCTCTGAGGATGGGAACGATAGCGAACTTCTTACCGTCGATCATGGGGGTCATTGTCATCTCAAGAGGTGTCTTGATCTCAACTTCCTTAAGCGGAAGGTCTCTCAAAGCCTCATAAGCTTCAAGGGTCGCAACCTCTTCAACGAGTTTTCTGAACTCATAGTTGCCGGTGTAAACACTTCTCATGAGAGAGATCTTGTGCTTGATGAGCGGATGCTCCATGACCTGAACGTTCTTAAAATCCTTGTACTGCATAATCTTCTCCTTTTACCAAAATGAAATGGGGTAAAAGCACCTCTTGAATATTTTATTAGAATGAATTTTTAAGTCAACAAAACATACAAATCCGCCCCGAAAATTATTACAGCCTGATGTCAGATTCGTTGCTTGAATTTTACATAAGAGTGCTATCATAAATTAAATTCCATAACAATACGGAGGATACGTTATGAGTAAATCCAGTCTTCAGGATGG